>JBGTGC010000331.1:0-4548 GCA_041746935.1 Dermatophilaceae bacterium | reverse complement strand
CGCTGGGGGTCGAGCTCGGGGGGCCGTTGTGCTACGGCTCTCGCGTCGAGGACCGGCCGCGATTGGGAGCGGGTCCGAGGCCTGGCGCTTACGACATCGACGCCGCTATTCGACTGGCTTCACGAGTGGAGTGGCTCATCTTCGGGCTCCTCGCGCTCGCCTACCTGCCCACAGCACGCCTTGCAAGGCGAACTCCGACCAGCAGAGCGAACTGAAGGCGTCGGTGGGCCGTGCGCTCGGGTGCGGCGCACAATGCGCGTTACGCATTCACGGCGTGGCCAATCGCGTCGTCACGCCAAGCACCCTCTGAAGCGTGCTCCTGCTGTGCGGATGCAGTCCGCTCGAGGTCGGGGAGGGGGGCGGGCGTCGATGCCGATGGCGATCTGCGTGGTGCTCGGCGTGGTGGGGAGGACGATGCGGCGTGAACGGCTGCAGGCTTCCGGTTAAGGCACTGGCAGATCCCCCATCCACAACCGACACGTAGGGCCGCGGTCTTGGCAGCGCAGATGAGAATGCCAGGGTTGTTTGTGGGTCATCGGCCGCTCTCGTCGGCGAGGCCTTCGCTGTCGCCTTGTGTCCCGAAGGAGTCACTGCCGCGGGGGCGGGTTGGCGCTGCGCCTAGGGGATCAGCCAGATAAGGGGAGCTGCTTTGGCGGCTCCTCCCGCGACCAACAAGCCGACGGTGGCCAACGGCTGCAGGGCATACATTGCGGACCAGTCCCCCGACACACTGCGCCGGCCCAGGCTCACCGCTAGGTCACCAACGCCGTAGATCGCGAAGAGCGTCGCCGAGGCCCACGCGAGCACGACCGCCACCTGCCCCGCTCCGGCTGCGATCAAGACACCGATCAAGGCCACTGCGAACAATGACTCCCCGATGACCCCGCCAGCGATGTACGTCCACGCCGCGCTCACGGCCGGGTGATGACGCTGGAACGCCTCTGCATACGACTCATCCATCGGGGCAAGCCACCGGTCACCTTCACGAAGCGCCACGTGCGGCGGGTTGCCGCCGAGCTCGACACGTATGCAGCCGGCCGGGATACCGAGCAGGCGACCGGTCCAGAAGTGGCCGTATTCGTGGACACCAATCAGCAGGAACACGAACCCCAGCCCACCAATGAGATCGACCGCAAGCCCCATCGCCCAATTCTGCCTCATCAGGGGGTGCCGATCAGCGTCCTGATCGAGGAGATGATCCACGAGGCTCACAAGGGAGTTAGACCACCCCGCGGAAGAGGTTGTCGAGCAGTGCGTCGATGAAGTCCGTGTCGAGGGGCTGATTGAGCAACAGCAACCGGTGGTAGCACGCGCCCCAAAGCTGGTCGACCACCGCCTCGACGTCGAGATCGCTGCGCAGGTCGCCTCGAGCCTGGGCCACCTCCAGCCGAGCGACGGCCAACTCCCGGCGCGGTCCCGAATACCGCTGGAGATAGGCAGCCATGAGGTCCGGGTCACCCGGCGCTCCCCCCGACCAACTCGGCGACGGTCCGGCCTGCCCGCATCCCGGTCAATAACTCGACGAATGAGTGAAGTTGGGAGCGGAGGTCGCTCTCGATGTCCCCAGTGTCAGAGAAGGCCAGCACCGGCTCGACCTCTGCGAAATAACTGTCCAGAGCGAGCGCCCCCTTGGATGGCTACCACGTGTAGATCGTGACCTTGCTGGCCCCAGATCGACGCGCGACCTCATCGATGGTGAACCCGCCCAAGCCCGCGTGGTCCACCGGGCCAACGGCCTCGTGCTCGACCACGGGTGCACGGTCAATCCGCGCTTTGCCGATGCGCTTGCAGCAACGTACGACGCCTCACCGACGATCACCGACCTGAGCAGTAAAAAATGCAAGGCCGTCCTCGACGCGTGGACCAACGAACACACCGGCGGACTGATCCCCGAATCAGCGGTCACGCTCAGTTTTGACCTGCACCTATTGTGGCTTCGCGGGACCCCGGCAACTGAGCCATCCATGGACAATGCATGTATCTATATACATCCGGCATGACAGTCCTGGTCCAGATCCGAGATGTCGATGAGCGCGTGCGCGACGAACTCAAGTCCCGCGCCGCCGTCGAGGAGACGACCCTCAACGCCTCCCCTGAAGTCGCTGCTCGAGCAGGCCGCCGACAGCCGCGCCGATCAGACGTCTTCGAGCGAAGCCGTGCTCGGTCAGAGCGCTCTGGCACACCCTCGGCGGAGGTCATCCGAGCCGGACGAGACGCCCGCGGCGCGATCCCACAGGGGTGAGCGTCTCGGCAGTTGTCGACTGTTCAGTGGTAGTCGATATCGAGGTCATCTCGGTCTTTCGTGGGCTTCACCTCGGGCGGCACCTCACTCTCCCCCGGGTCAGTGATGCGCTGCGCGACTACACCGACCTTGTTTTCACCCGGTGGTCGGCCAGTCCCGAGATGCGCACGCGGATCTTCGAGCTCGGGGGCAACCTCACGGCCTACGACGCGACGTACGTGGCGCTGGCCGAAGCACTCGAGCTGCCGCTGATCACACGCGACGAGCGCATGGCCTCCAGTGTCCGCCGATGGGTCAGCGTGCAGACGTTCTAAGGTCTGTCGGTGCACCGATAGATGCTTCTCCTAGCGTGATGGTTGGTCGCGCATCGTGGTGAAGGAGAAAGCATGGAACATCGGGTTTCCGTCGAGGTCTCGGGGCCGTGGTCGTTGGCTACGAGTAAGATCTTTTGGGAGGGATTCGCACCGGCCTCGCTGGCCGAGCAGCAGGACGGTGCCGCCCTGCAGACCGTGTTCGTCAACGAGAGCGACTGGTCGCAGACCACCGCCTCGATCAGCCAGCAGGGCCAGACGGCGCACCTTGAGCTGAGCGGGTCAGGCGATCTTGAGGCGGCTGCCGATCAGGTATGCCGGTTCCTGGCCATCGACATCGACGCCACCGGCTGGCCCGAGGTGGGCGAGCGCGACCCCGTTATCGCCCAAGCCCAGAAGGATGTGCACGGTCTGCGGCCGTGTGGTTTCCACTCCCCCTACGAGGCGGCAGCCTGGTCGGTGCTCTCCCAGCGCGTCAGGATCACTCAGGCCGCAGTCCTACGTGAGCGCCTGATCGAGCGGCACGGCGAGCGTGGTGCCTTCCCCGGGCCGAGCGTGCTGCGCGGCCTGGACCTAGACCTGCCGGGTCGCAAGGCCGAATATCTCCACGCCGTTGCCGAGGCTGCGCTCGAGGGCCGACTCGACGGGGCACGTTTGCGCTCGGTCGACCCCGCCGAGGCGATGGCCAGCGTCCGAGAGGTCAAAGGGTTGGGGCCGTTCGCCGCCGAGCTCACTGTCATTCGCGGGGCGAACGCTCCTGACGCCCTGCCCACTCAGGAGCGCCGACTCAGCGACGAGATCACCGAGCGTTACGGCGCGGAAGCCACTCTGCGGGAGGTGTCAGAAGACTGGCGACCGTTCCGGACGTGGGCGAGCGTCTATCTGCGGGTGCTTCGCGAGCGGCGAACCCATGAGATCACGGGCTCCTAGTCCCGATTGCGGTGATCGATCAGCAGGGCCGCGGTGTTGAGCGCACCCCACATGAGGGTGACTCCAAGTGCCTTGTTGCGCACCTTCGGGTCATCCATGTTGATACCCAAGATCGCGGCGTCGCTGAAGTCGCTGACGATCCGCATCAGCATTGACGCCGTCACCAACTGCGGGGAGGAAGCAAACAGACCCAAGGCCGAGACGGGGATATCCCGCACGCCGTAGGTGTAGGCCATCAGGTTGAAGGCGGGCATCTGCTCCCTCGGCACCTCGAGCGCAGACCCCAGGTGGTCGGGCTTGACCAGCGCGAAGACTCCGTACGCAGCAGTGGCGGCAGACAAGATGCGGCTCAGTGGATAAGTCATCCACCGAATTTACGTGCAGGGCGCTGAGGTCGCTCATCGGGGGTGGTGGAACCCGGCGATGAGCATCGCTGCGACAAGACTGCATACGCTGGTCCGCATGATCGAACTCAAGACACCGACCGAAATCGAGGAGATGCGCCCGGCGGGCCAGTTTGTCGCCGACGTGTTGACCCGGCTCAGCGAAGCCGCCGACGTCGGTGTGAATCTGCTCGATCTGGATGCCCTGGCGCATCGAATGATCCGCGAGCGCGGCGCCGAGTCGTGTTACATCGACTACCACCCCTCGTTTGGTGCGATGCCCTTCGGCAAGGTGTTGTGCACGTCCGTCAACGACGCCGTGCTGCACGGCTTGCCGCACGACTACACGCTCCAGGACGGCGATCTGCTGAGCTTGGACTTCGCCGTCTCGGTCGATGGGTGGGTCAGCGACTCCGCGGTCAGCCTCGTGGTCGGTGCGCCTCGGGCCGAAGACCTCGGGCTGATCGACACCGCAACACGAGCCCTGGACGCAGCGATCGCGGTGGCCCGCCCGGGCCACCGCATCGGGGACATCTCGGCTGCAATCGCCAAAGTCGGCAAGGCCGCTGGCCTCAAGATCAACACCGACTTCGGCGGTCATGGCGTCGGTCGGACCATGCACGGTGAGCCGCACGTGCCCAACAACGGGAAGGCCGGTCGCGGATATCCGCTGCGCCCCGGT
>JBGTGC010000330.1:0-3596 GCA_041746935.1 Dermatophilaceae bacterium | reverse complement strand
CCCGGACCGCGTCTTCACCAGCGTGTTGTACTTCCGCACCGCGCAGGAGTTCTCTCAGCACCTGGAGACAACGGGTTTCACTCAGATCGAGGTCGCGGGCGACTGGGGTCGCGGCCCAGTCACCGACGCGTCACCGCTCCTGGTCGTGCGCGCCGTTCGCGGCTGAACGCTTCCCTACAGGCCCTCCATTAAATCCCGTTAGCCGAGCCGTCACCGATCATCGATCGCTGACCCGTGACGGTTGGGCGACCGGGATGCTGAAGAGATCGGATGTATGCACTTTGCAACCGATTACTTGGTGCCTGCAATCGGCTTTGGCTCGGCGTAGCCGAACCTTTCACCGCGTTGGAGTGCGTTGCGGTCGTTGCCGTAGGTGGGCAGGCCTTCAGCTCGGCGTAGCAGGTCTGCAGTGTGCATGAGGTTCCAGCTCATGATGGTGGCGTTTTGACGGGTGAATGCGCTGTCGAAGCCGACCGGCTCTTGGCCCTCGCGGGGGTCGCCGTAGGAAGGGCCGGGGCCGATCTCGCCGAGCCAGCCCACATCTGCCTGAGGCGGGATCATCAGTCCAAGGTGCTGCAGGGCGAATAGCAACGACATCGAGGTGTGCTTGACACCGTCCTCGTTGCCGGTGATTACCGCGCCACCGACTTTGCCGTAGTACACGGACTGGCCAGCCTCGTTGAGCTGACCAGACATGGCGTAGAGGCGTTCGATGAACCGCCGACACTCAGAGGATTCTTCACCCAGCCAGAGCGGGGTACCCAGGACAACAATGTCAGCGGCCTGGACCCGGGGCCACAACTGCGGCCATTCGTCGCTTTCTGCGCCAAGCTCGCGCATATCCGGTTGCACCCCGGTGGCGATGTCGTGGTTCACCGTGTGCAACCGGTCCACCTGGACCCCCGCGCCGGACATGAGGTGGTCGATCACGTCCAGCAGCCGGCCGGTATGGGAACGCTCTGGGTCCGGGGTCAAAGAGCTGTTGACCAGCAAAGCGCTCAGGTTCTCATAGCGAGGTGCGTCCATAGGTGACTCCTTCGGGGTGAACAGTCTTTTCGGGGTGCCCGGTGCCTGCCAGTCTGACACCGCGGTATGCCTGGTGCTGGTTGCCTTGGCCCTGTCCGCGGTCGCGTTCAGCGGCTGACGCGGCACCCGGCTCTGCGGGACGCTATCGGGCGCCCGGTGTCGCAGTGGGGTGACGCCTTCAACACGCGCCGAGGCCACGATGACTCTAGTGACACAACAGCGAAGACGGTGCGCTTCTACGAGGCAACCGCCCTACTACCTCCAGCCGCGCGCACAGCCAGTGGTTACCGAGACTTCACACCCCCGGAGACCATCGCCCGACTGGACTTCATCCGCCGGGGACTGGCTGCCGGCCTCAGCCTGGCCAGATACGGCAAATCCTCGACATTCGGGATGCCGGCCGCACCCCGTGCCAACATGTCCAAGGACTACTCGCCAAGAGACTGGCCGGTCTAGACGCCCAGATCGCCGACCTCCAAGACCTCCGCGCCACCGTGTCTCAACGTCACGACAGGATCACCGCTGCGGACCCCACCAGCAATGACATCGACCGAGTTTGCCGCTACCTATGACTCCGCCGCTAGTCATCCCATGAGGCCCGCCCCGTAAACCCAACCGTCACCGGTCAGCGATCGCTGGCCGGTGACGGTTCGGCTACCGGGAAGTCCGACTACGCCGATCTGCGGCGCACTAACCTGACTCGATCCCCCGACCCAGTGCGACCGTAGGCTGCGATCTGTGATCGTCCAAGGCATAGACCCGCCGGCCGAGGTCTTGGACGACGTGGCCAGCGTGACCGGGGCACAGGTCACTCTTCAGTCGCCTACCCGGAGGCGTCAATGGGGGTGCCATGCGCGTCCAGTTGGCCGGAAGGGCAATGCGGTGCTCAAAGCAGTCACCGGGGCGCACCCCGACCACCTGGACGAGACGTTGCGAGCCAGATACTTGTCGAGCACCATGCGTAGGCGCGGCTATCCCACCCCGGCCTGGCTAGGCGCGGGGCCACAGCCACTGATGTATGGCATCTGATGGACTTCGTTGACGCGGCTCCCGCGCCAGAGCTGACCCTGTCCCTCGTCGAGCAGCTGATGGAGATCATCGAACTCCAGGCTGCAAGCCTGCGAGCCCTACGACCACTGGTCGTACGCCTCGCGGCTCGCCACCGGTCAGGGATACGGTCAAGACTTAGCTCCGAGTCTGTCGACGGCTGTCGCCGGGCTTTCTGGATACTCCTCCGTGGTGTCGGCCTTGGTTGACCGCCTGCGGCTTGTGTGTGCCGACGGCCCACCACCACGAGAGGCACCTGACATGGTTCATCCCGACCTCAACCCCAGCAATGTCCTGGTCCGTGACGGAGCCGTGGTGGCGGTCGTAGGTATCGGGAACGCAGGTATCGGCACGCGGGCGACTGATCTCATCAACCTTGTGTGGCAGACCTTCCAGGATCCACTGGACGGTGTCCGAAGGCGGCTGTGGACGAGAATCCTCGCCCTGGTCGCCTGGGAGGGGGCGGCGGTGCTCGCAGCAACACAGATCCTCGTGAGCCTCGAGGTCCCCATCCGTCACGGCGCCACGATGTCGTTTCAGGGGTGGTCCAGCGCGGCCATCGCGCCCTCGACGAGCTGAACGCGCTTCGCTAAGCCCTGCTCCAAGATCAACGATGTGCTGCGTGCGGCCGTCGTCAAGACCAGTGAGCAAGCAGTTCGTGCATCGACGATGGGGACGCTATCAACTACGCCGCTCAGTTCTAGGCGGCAATCGCAAACGGCCAGTCGATCCGCTCGGCTCATCTTTCGGGACACGCTGCCTTGGAGTTGGCTGGGCTTGGTGGAGTTGAGTTACCAACTCTGGCGTGGACGCACGGCGTTGACCCGAGGGTCACCGTCTCGGTCAAGCCCACAGGCTCCGACAGATAAGTTCTCCGGCACGACGTTCACAGTGGACCTCAGCACCTCCTTGGCCAGCTACCCTTGAGCGGGGAGACAGAGGCGGCCTTGCTCCGTGCGGATAGTCCGTAGGGTTGTACTTTACGGAGCACGCGTCACCGATTGAGGATCGCTGGCCGGTGACGGTTCCCCGAGCGGGACGAAGGTCCCTTGACACTGCGAGGCGACAGCTCTGGCCGATCAGTGGGACCTGCACCTTCCTCGAGGCTGAGACCCAGTCCACCAACCCTCCGAGTCCAGCACGGAGACGGCACGCGCCGCAATGCAGTTACGTGCTCCGACGGCTCATGGCAGCAGTTGTCGTGCATCCCAGAGCCGGACGGTGTTGTCGTTGCTGCCGGTGGCCAAGAGTCGCCCGTCGGGGAAGAGCGCCACCCACATCACCCGGTTGGTGTGTCCGGTGAGGCCAGCGAAGCTGGGCGACGGCGATGACAACGCCCACGACCGAGAAGACTCCGGTCACGAACGCGATCCCGGACAGCGGTATCGTCTCGCCGCCATCGGGGGCCTCGAAGACGACGCCAGCTGACTTGGCCAGGGCTGCGACGAGGGTCGTGGCCGCCATCGCAGCGAGCGCGGCAACCAGGCCGGTGCCGACGAACTCGCGGAGTCTGTGGGGGTAGC
>JBGTGC010000329.1:0-6991 GCA_041746935.1 Dermatophilaceae bacterium | reverse complement strand
CCGGGCCCCGCCCGGCACGCCCAACGCAGAGTTCCTGCTCACCGGCCTCTCTCCGATTGCTCCTCGTCCCGTTGTCACTTCCCCGACACCGGGCCGAGATGGCGGCGGCGAGAGACCAATGGTCAGGACCAACTGCCCATCAGCACACATCGGAGACACGTGAACGAGGACCGCCCAGCACGCGACCGGCATACCCCGGTCTTGCTCGAGCGCGTCGTTGACTTGCTACGGCCTGCCTTGCAGACCAGCGAGGACGTCATGGTCGATGCCACCCTAGGGATGGGCGGGCACAGCGAGCGGGTGTTGGAGTGTTGCCCCAACGCGAGGGTCATCGGAATTGATCGGGACCCCCAGGCCCTCGAGCTCGCAGGGCGTCGGCTCTCGCGGTTCGGCGACCGATTCACGGCCGTCCATGCGGTCTACGACGAGGTGCCGCAGGTTCTCAGCGACCTCGCTCTCAAGGGTGCCCAGGCCGTGTTGTTCGACCTCGGGGTTTCCTCGCTGCAGCTCGACGATCTGGACCGGGGGTTTGCCTACCGCGCGGATGCTCCCCTGGACATGCGCATGGACCAAGAGCACGGCAACACCGCCGCCGACGTGCTGAACAACTACGACCAGGCTGCATTGGAGCGGATTCTGCGGGAATACGGCGAAGAGCGATTCGCGAAGAAGATCTCGCGCGCCATCGTGCGCCGGCGCGAAGCCGAGCCTTTCGAACGTTCGGCTGCGCTCGTCGAACTCTTGGGCACGACAATCCCGGCCGCCTCACAACGCTCGGGTGGGCATCCGGCAAAGCGGACCTTCCAGGCCCTGCGCATCGAAGTCAACCGCGAGTTGTCCGTGTGGCACCGGGCGCTGCCTCATGCCCTCGATGTCCTTCCCGCGGGCGGTCGGGTGGTGATCCTGTCCTACCACTCGCTGGAGGACCGGATCACCAAGCAAACGCTGGCCGTCGGTGCCAGCAGTTCGGCACCCCCGGGCTTCCCGGTCGAGTTGCCGGAGCAACGACCTTGGCTGCGGCTCCTGACTCGGGGAGCCGAGAAGGCCACTGCGCAAGAGATTTCGCAGAACCCGCGCGCCACCTCGGTGCGCCTGCGGGCCGCCGAGCGCACCCGTCTCACCCGTCCCACCAGGTCGACAGAAAAGACATCGCGATGAGTCAGATGACCGCCACCGCCCCTCGCTACGCTCCTGCGCCGTCGCGTGCTCGTGGCCGTCGTGGCACCACCGCTGCCCCCCTGCGTGTGGTGCATGCTGCTCCGCGCGCCGTCAGTCATGTGTGGTTTGCGATGTTGCTCGGGGCTCTCATCATTGGCGGTTTGCTGGTGATGTTGATGCTGAACATGGCACGCGCCGAGGGCTCTTTCGTGCTCAGTGATCTGCGCTCTGAGCACGCCACTGTCCAGGCGGAGCGGGCCAGCCTGGAATCAAAACTGGCTGAAGTCTCCTCGCCGGCCAACCTGGCGACCAAGGCGGAGAACCTCGGCATGGTTGCCTCCCCGTCGACTGCGACGTTGCGCCTGTCCGACCACGCAGTCATCGGCGTGGCGGCCGTCGTGCAGGACGGCAAGACCTTTACCGTTGATCTGCCCGGGGCCGACAGCGCCGGCGGGAGCCGACGACCGGGAGAGTGAACGTGGCGCGCAGACGGAGCACGCTCGATCCCATCACACATGGTCGAGGCATCGCTCATCCGCAGCGCCGAGCCTGGGTGCTTCTATTGGGCACGCTGATGGTTTTCAGCCTCTTCGCCGCCCAACTAGTGCGGCTGCAGGGACTGGATGCGGCCTCGGTTTCGGCGGCCGCCGTCGATGATCGACTGCGAGAGGTCACCATTGCCGCGCCTCGTGGAGCGATTACCGATGTTCACGGCACGCCGCTGGCTTTTGATGTCGAGCGCAAGCACATCACCGCTGATCCCGTCAACGTCACGCTGTATCGCGAGGACGCGGAGGTCCCGGCCGCGCAAAAGGGTGCAGCAGGGGCCGCGGCGGAGATTGCGGAGATCACCGAGTCGGATGCGGAGCGCCTTAAAGACACGCTGACGTCCACGCCAGGGCGCTTCACCTATCTGGTCAAAGACGTCTCACCCAGTGTGTGGCACGAGGTCGACGCCCTAGGGATCCCTGGTATCCACGCAGAGGACTTCAGCAAGCGTGACTACCCCCAAGGTGAAGCTCCGGCACCCCTCATCGGTTGGGTGGGTGCTGGAGACCAACCAGCGGGAGGGCTCGAGCGCACGCGCAACGAAGAACTCACCGGCATACCGGGGGAGCGCGCATTCGAGTTGGGCGGCCAGGGCGAGATCATTACGACCGGTACGTCGGCGGACACCCCGGCGGTGCCCGGTCAGGACGTGCGGCTCTCGATCGACGCCGATCTGCAGTGGTATGCCTACAACGCGCTGGAGAAGCGCGTGAAAGAAGCCGGTGGACTCAGCGGATACGTCACGGTCATGGAAGCCGATACCGGCCGGATTGTCACGGCCGCCAGCTATCCGAGCTTCGATCCGAGTAAGCCGACCCAGACCGCGGACGGGATGGCCAACCTACTCGTCGAGGACGTCTATGAGCCGGGGTCGACCTCGAAGTTGATCACCGCCGCCGCGGCCCTCGAAGAAGGGCTGGTCACCGCAGATACCCCCGTTATCGTGCCCGTCCGGCTGCCGCGAGCTGGCCGAGTCTTCAAGGACGCCGAAGAGCACCCCATCGAGTACCTCACCTTTGCCGGGGTGTTGGCCAAGTCGAGCAACATGGGCACCATCTTGTACGGCGAAAAGTTGGACGACGCTACGCTCCACGACTACCTCAGTAAGTTCGGAATGGGTGAAACTACCGGGCTGGGTTTGCCGGGTGAGTCCACCGGTGTGCTGCCTGCGGCCGAAGACTGGGATGGGACGACGAAGTTCACTTTGATGTTTGGACAGGGCATGTCGAGCACGGCGCTGCAACAGATCGGCGTGTTCCAGACCATCGCCAACGACGGGGTCCACATTGCGCCGTCAGTGGTGATGGGCAGCACGGACGCCCAAGGCCGATACTCGCAGACTCCACCCGCCGAAGGTGAGCGCATCGTCAGCAGCGAGACGGCCCAGACGTTGACCGACATCCTCCAAGAGGTCACCGGCGAGGAGGGGACCGCGCCGATGGCGGCTGTGGAGGGCTATCGGGTGTCCGGAAAGACCAGCACGGCCTCGCGCTATGACAACGATTTGAAGCGATACAGTCGCACTACCGCGTCCTTCGTCGGCTACGCTCCGGCGGAAGATCCCAAATACGTGGTTTCGGTGACGGTGCAACGGCCCACCAACATCAGCATCTATGGTGGGACGATCTCGGGTCCGGTCTTTGCGGACGTGATGCGTTATGCGCTGCAAACGAACGGGGTGCCGCCGAGTGAAACGGCTTCGGAGCCCGTGGAGCTGGAGTTCGACCCCGCAGCACCGGCTCCGGGTGAAGGTCCTGGTGTCACCTTGGAGGACATAGCTATCAAGGACGAAAGGTCAGGTGGGTGATTCCCCTGTCATTGGACGAGATCGCCCGGGTCACCGGTGGTCGCGTCCATCCACCCCACGCTGCCTCGATCCTGGTCGCGACAGCGGTCGTCACTAACTCCCGTGAGGCCATTGCCGGCAGCCTGTACGTCGCGCGCGTGGGAGAGCACGCCGACGGCCACGACTACGTCTCGAACGCGGCCGCAGCAGGAGCGGTGGCTGCGCTCACCTCCCGCGAGATGCCCGACCTGCCGTGTGTGGTCGTTCAGGACGTCGGTGACGCGTTCGCAGCAATAGGGCGTGAGGTGGTCGACCGATGCGTCGCTGCCCAGGGCTTGAAGGTTGTCGGGATCACGGGTTCCTCGGGCAAGACCTCGACCAAAGATCTGATGGCCCAAGTCGTGGCGCACTTGGGCACCACGTTGGCCGCGCACGCTTCATACAACTCCGAGGTCGGCGTCCCGCTCACCGTATGCCGATTGCAGCCCGAGACCGAGTTCCTCGTCGCCGAGATGGGTGCCTCCGGAGTCGGGCATATCGAATACCTCACCAACATCGTGCCCCCGGACGTTGCCGTCGTGCTCAACATCGGGTCCGCGCATCTCGGGGAGTTCGGCTCGCGGGAGGCCATCGCCGACACCAAGGCCGCCTTGGTGCGCGCGCTTAACGGTGACGGGCTGGCGGTGCTGAACGGCGACGACCCAATGGTCAGCGCCATGGCGGAGCAGAGCGAGGCCCCCGTGGTATTGGTCGGTCAGGGACTGGGTGCCCAGGTGCGGGCCGACGACGTCGCGTTGAATACTCGCGGCCAGGCCTCGTTCCTCATGACGCTGCCAGGCCACGACCCGGTGTCAGTGAGCTTGGCGCTGCACGGAGAGCACCACGTCGGCAACGCTCTGTCGGTGGCTGCGGTCGCGCACTTCTGGGGTATGTCGCCGCAACAGATCGCGGACGCCCTAGGGCAGGCGGTGGCGCAATCCAGGTGGCGGATGGAGGTCTCGCAGCGTCCGGACGGCATCACCATCGTCAATGACGCCTATAACGCCAATCCCGAGTCCATGCGAGCAGCCTTGCGCGCGCTGCGAGCGATGCGAGATGGAGGGCGGGCCATCGCGGTCATCGGCGAGATGCGCGAACTCGGCGCCGACAGCGCAGCCGAGCACGAGCGGGTCGGTGAATTCGCTGCTGAGTTGGGCATTGATGACCTGGTCGCCATCGGACCTGGAGCTGCGCCAGCCGCCCACGCGTTCAAGACCGCCCAGCCGGACCGAGGGTGGCAGATCGATGAGATCGACGCCGCCCGGCCCGTCTTGGAGTCAATGCTCGTGGACGGTGATGTCGTCCTGCTTAAATCTAGTCGGGACTCCGGCCTTCGCCACCTCGGCGACGCGTTGGCCACTGGCGGGGACAGTCGATGATCAGTGTGCTGTTGGCGGGCGGCATTGCCATGCTGGTCGCGATGCTCGGGACGCCACTGTTCATCAAGTTCCTGGTGAGGCGTGGGTACGGTCAGTTCATACGCGACGATGGACCAACCTCGCACCACACCAAGCGCGGCACGCCCACGATGGGGGGCGCGGTCATCATTGCGGCCACCCTGATCGGATACTTCGGTGCCCATCTACTGCTGGAGGTGGTGAGCGCTCTGGGGTGGGTCGATTTGAGCGCCACGCGCTTCACCATGAGCGGGCTGCTTGTGCTGTTCTTAATGGCCGGGCTCGGACTCGTCGGCTTCTTCGACGACTACATCAAAATCTCCAAACAACGCAGTTTGGGGCTGCGTTCCTGGGAGAAGCTACTCGGCCAAACCGCGGTTGCCGTCATCTTTGCGGTGCTCGCCCTGCAGTTCCCAGCCGATGACTTCCGCAGGCCGGCCAGCACTGCGGTCTCCTTCGTGCGGGACACATCGGTGGACTTCGCGACCTTCGGCACCGTCGGGGGCCTCATTCTGTTCGTGCTGTGGGCCAACATCATGATCGCCGGGGCCTCCAACGGGGTGAACCTCACCGACGGTCTGGACGGCCTGGCCACGGGTGCCTCGGTCATGGTCTTCGGCTCCTATCTGCTCATCGGCATCTGGCAGTACAACCAGAACTGTCAGATCAGCCCGGGACCAAATTGCTACGACGTGCGCGATGCACTCGACGTGGCTGTGGTTGCTTCGTGCGTCGCGGGGGCCTGCTTCGGCTTCCTGTGGTGGAACGCCTCGCCCGCCAAGATTTTCATGGGCGACACCGGGTCCCTGGCCCTGGGTGGCGCTTTGGCGGGGCTGGCCATCGTGACGCACACCCAACTGCTGATGGCGATCCTGGGCGGCCTCTTCGTCATCATCACGCTGTCGGTCATCATCCAGGTCGGCTCGTTCAAGATGACCGGCAACCGGGTGTTCCGAATGGCACCGCTGCAGCACCACTTCGAGCTGCTCGGGTGGGCTGAGGTCACCATCGTGATCCGGTTCTGGATCATTGCCGCGATCTGCGTCGCCACCGGTTTGGGGTTGTTCTACGCCGAGTGGGTCGCGAGTCTGTGAGGGTGGAGTTCTGTGAGGGCTGACGACGATGATCGATAGCGATCGGTTATCTGGCCTGGACCACCGCGATGCCCCTTGGCAGGGTCTGCACGTCATCGTGACCGGGCTGGGAGTCAGCGGCTTCGCGGCCGCCGATGCCTTGTTGGGACGTGGGGCCCACGTGACCGTCTTGGACGGTGGTTCCGATGCCCCTATCCAAGGCGAGCGCGCGAAGGTGCTGGACATCCTGGGGGCTGACGTGCGGATCGGGCTGGCTCACGTGCAGCGCTGGCCCGATGACCTCGACGACATTGACGTCGTGGTCACCTCGCCGGGGTGGCGACCGACTCAGCCGGTGCTGAGCGCGGCCGGACACCTCGGCATACCGGTCTGGGGTGAGGTCGAGTTGGCATGGCGGATGCGGAGTCGGCACGGGGCTGCGGCGTGGCTGTGTGTCACCGGCACGAACGGCAAAACCACCACAGTGCGGCTGTTGGAATCCATGCTGCGGGCGGCTGGCCTGCGGGCTGTAGCTGTGGGCAATGTCGGCACGCCCGTCCTGGAAGCGGTGCTGCACCCCGAGCCCTATGACGTTCTGGCCGTCGAGCTGTCCAGTTTCCAGCTGCACTATGCGCAGAGTGTGTCGCCCGTGGCCTCCTGCGTGCTGAACGTTGCCCCCGACCACGTGGACTGGCACGGATCTCAGGAGGCGTATGCCGGCGCAAAGGCCCGTATCTACGCGCGCACCCAGGTGGCCTGCGTCTACAACGTGCAGGATCCGGCGACCGAGCAGATGGTCATCGATGCCGATGTGATCGAAGGCTGCCGCGCCATTGGTTTCACCATGGGCATTCCGGATCGCTCGATGGTCGGCTTGGTCGAGGACGTGCTGGCTGATCGCGCCTTTGTCGCTCAGCGTGCCGACTCCGCCGCCGAGCTGGCGACGCTGACCGACGTCCGCCCCGACGGGGTGCCCGCCCCACACATGG
>JBGTGC010000328.1:0-6488 GCA_041746935.1 Dermatophilaceae bacterium | reverse complement strand
GCCGCCGGGCTGAGGCCCTCGCCGCCGGGCGGCGCACCGTGGCGGTCCACCGCGAGCAGGAGCTGACTCGACGGCTGGAGAAATGGGGTCACGGCACCCTCCACGATTTCTTGCGATGCGCCTACTCCGACGGGGCAAGCTTGGATGATCTTGCGCGCCAGACCGGACTGGGTCGGGCCCGGTTGCGTCAGGAGTTGCAGGCCGCTGGCATCGCCGTGCGGGCGACGGGCAGGAATACAGCGGTTGGGAAGCGTTCCCGCGCGATGAGGCATGACGCCGCCGCAGCACAGCGGGTGGGTGCCGACGACATCACCACCTGGTTGGCCGAACGCAACCGGGAGGGCTGGTCGCTCAGTCGATTGGCCGCTGCCGTTGGTCACAGTTCGCCGTGGGTTCGCGCACGCTTGTCCGCTGCCCCGGCAACGCCTGCACCGACGGACCCTCCCTGGCCTATCGCCCGCTGACCAGTTGCTCCGACCCGGTGATACCGGTCCTCATCCGCTCGATCCCATCGAAGGAGCTCCACGTGCAGACCGCATTGCGCTCAAGGACCATGATTTTCGCCGTCGCGACCACCCTGCTGTTGGCGTCCTGCAGCACCGAAGAGGCCGACGACGCCCAAGCGGAGGGGCAGGAGCGGGGCAGTCTCACCTACGCCAGCGACCAAACCCCCGATACGTTCAACCCGGCCATGCTGGTCGAGCACACCAACCCGGTGACCGAGATGGTCTTTCGAGGGTTGGTCAGCCATGACGCGGACAATCAGATCGTCCCCGCGCTGGCCACCGAGTGGACCGTGTCCGACGGGGGCCTAACCTACGAGTTCACCCTGCGCGATGACGTCACCTGGCACGATGGCGAGCCCTTCACAGCCGATGATGTCGTCTTCACTCTCGATGAGGTTCGCGACCCGGCTGCCGAGGCGGCCGTCGCGTCCAACTTCGACGCGCTCATCGAGGTCACAGCAGCCGATGACACGCACGTGCGGATCGAACTATCAGAGCCGTCGGCTTCCCTGTTGGATGCCTTGACGATGGGCATCTTGCCCGAGCACGTGCTCGGTGACTCCTCGGTGACCGATCCGGACTTCGGGATTACACCTGTGGGCACGGGCCCCTTCCGACTGGTGGATTTCAAGAACGATCAGTACGCCCAGTTGGAAGCGTTCGATGACTTTTACGCTGGAGCCCCTGGCCTGGACGAGATCATCATCACCTACGTCCCGGACTCCACCGCGCGATCTGTGCAACTGGCCAACGGTGAGGTGGACGCGGCATACATCGACCCGCAGCAGGCGCAAGCCGTGCAGGACGACGATGCCTTGAGCCTCGACATCTTCCCCACTGCCGACTACCGCGGTCTGCTGCTGAACATGGAACGGCCCGTCTTCGCCGACCCGGAGTTGCGTCAGGCACTCAACTACGCCGTGGACCGGGACGCCTTGGTCGAGGCTGTGCTCCTGGGATACGGCAAGCCGGCCACCGGTCCGCTGGGCATGAGCGACCTGGAGCAACCCGAGCTTGCGCCCTACACCTTCGACCCGGACCGGGTACGCGACCTCATGACGGCTGCGGGCTATACCCGCCCGGAACAGGGGAACTGGACTAAAGACGGTGAGCCGGTCTCCTTCACCATCACCACGTTCGCCGAGGACTCGGTGCGGGTGGGCCTGCTGGAGGTGGTGACCACCCAGCTCAAGGAACAGGGCTTTGACGTGACGGCCGAGCCGTTACCGCGAGACGCGGTGAAATGGGAGGAACTCGACGCGTTCGTGATCGGTTGGGGGACCCCGTACCACCCCAACACGTCGCTCTTTGCGCCTTTCCACTCCTCGCAGGCCCTGGCCGAGGGCGGGGAGAACCTCGGCAGTTACAGCAACGCAGATGCCGACGCTGCCCTGATGGAGGGTCGTCGCGGTGACAACGATGCCTACCTCGACTTCCAAAAGGCGATCGCGCAGGACCCGCCGTACGTCTGGCTGGTCTACTTACAGGCCCTCAACGCCTTCCCAGCAGACTTCGCAGGCCCCACCGAGCGAACCTTGGAGCACCATGGGTTCGGCCTGTTCTGGGATGTCGAGACCTGGCACTGGACGTGAGCCTTGGTGACTATCTCCTGCGCCGCAGCGTCTCGTCCTTAGTCGTCCTCGTCTCGGTTTCGGTGCTGTGCTTCGGTCTGCTGGAAATGGCACCCGGGGACCCTGCACGCTCGGTTCTGGAGGCCCGCAACGGCGGCCGTCCCGTCTCCGAGGTAGCCATCGCAGCCCAGCGGACCTCGATGGGCCTCGATGAGCCGGTGCTGCAGCGATACCTGTCCTGGGCCGGATCCGCTGCCCGCGGGGACCTGGGAACCTCCTACCTGACCGGCAGGTCCGTGACCAGTGAGCTCGGCGGGGCGCTGACCTGGACCCTTGCTCTGGCCGCCGTGGCCACCGTCCTGAGCGTTGTTGGTGCCCTCGCCGTCGGGCTCCTAGCCGCGACCACCCGCTCCTTCTGGCTGCGACGAGGGATCGAAGGCTTCATGTTCGCCCTCGGCGGCATGCCGGGCTTCGTGACCGCGCTACTGCTGCTTTATGTCTTCTCGGCCCAACTGCAGTTATTGCCCTCGGGCGGGCTTGGCCGCCCCGGTCAACCGCTGACGCTTCCCACCTTGGCCGCCCACGTGGCCCTGCCCGCTGCCGCTTTGGCCTTCGGTCACCACTTCGGGGTGTACGTGCGACTGGTGCAAGGTGGGGTCACCCAGATGGTCTCCGCGCCGCATACCGACAGCGCCCGTGCTCGCGGTGTCCGGACCTGGACCATCACCCGACGACACCTCCTGCGCCCGGGTCTGGTGCCCTTCGTGACCCGCCTCGGAGTGGGCACGGGCGGATTGTTTGCCGGCGCGTACGCCATTGAGGTGGTCTACGCCTGGCCAGGCCTCGGGCGAATGGCGATCGAGGCCGCCCGTGCGCAGGACTATCCCGTCCTGACCGCCGCAGTGCTGGTGACCGCAGCCTGTGTCCTGGCCGCAAACCTTCTGGGTGAACTGATCGCCGTGCGCTTGGACCCCAGGGTGACCTTGGCCGGGTCAATGAATGGGGTGTCGCATGGACACTGAGGAGAGCGTGGCCGACTCGCAACGCACCGCGGCACCGACTCGCCGCAGGCGCCGCCAGGGGGTGCCGGGCCTCTACGCTGTCCGGGTCCCGCGAGCCGGCAGACCCGCTCTGTGGGTCGCACTGATCGTGTTGGGGCTGCTTGCCACCTTGTGTCTGGCGGCTCCACTGCTCACCTCACTAGATCCCCTCGCGACCGACACCGGCTCCCGGAACCTGCCACCTGGGACACCGGGACACTTGCTGGGCACCGACACGCTCGGCCACGACCTGCTGACCCGCCTGCTCTACGGAGGCCGCACTTCTTTGCTGGTGGGTCTAAGCGCGGCCGCAGTGACCGTGCTGATCGGGATCACCCTCGGTGTCCTTGCCGCACAGGGACCCCGGTGGGTCGACGCGCTCATCACCCGTGTGGCCGACACGATGCTGGCCCTCCCTTTGTTGATCGTCGTGCTGGCCCTGTCAGCGGTCCTCGGCGGCTCCCTCGCCGTGGTGATTCTCGCGATCGCGGTGACATCGTGGATGCCGGTGGCCCTCATCACGCGGGCTGAGCTGCGCTCTCAGCAGCAACGCCGCTACGTGCGGGCCGCACGATCCCTGGGCCTGTCCCCACTGCAGGTGCTGGTCCGCCACTCACTGCCCGGATCCTTACCCCCAGTTGCCTCCATCGCCGCCTTCGAAGTCGGCCACGCCATCCTCACCGAATCGACCCTGAGTTTCCTCGGCCTAGGTGTGCCCCCGGACCGCCCTGCCTGGGGCACCTTGCTGGAGAACGCCCAATCGCATCTGCTCACCGGACAGTGGTTCACCGTGGCCCTCCCAGCGGCGGCGATCGTGACCACCATCATCGCCGTCAACGTCATCGCCTCAGCTCTGTCACCAGTTCGGGGACGGGCATGGTAGGCCACCCGGCACTGCGCGCGACGGGGCTCCGCGTGAGCACGGCAGCCGGGGAATTGCTCATCGATGGCGTCGATCTGGATCTGCACGCCGGGCGCACGACGGCCCTGGTGGGACCCAGCGGAGCGGGTAAGAGTCTCACCCTCCGGGCCCTGGCTGCATTGCTGCCTGCCGGGCTGCGGGCCTCTGGGCAGGTCCAGGTGGGTGCCGTCGATCTGCTGACTGCCCCACGACGACGCATGCGTCAGCTGCGGGGGACGACCCTGGGCTGGATCGGTCAAGACGCGACCGCCAGCCTGAATCCGACCGTGCCGGTGAGCAGGCACTTCCAAGAGAGCATGCGCGCCCACGAGGTGGATGCCCGGACGCGCTCCACCGAACGCAACAGGGGAATGGCTTCGCTGGCCGGTGTCGGCCTCGACAACCCGCACCAGATCTGGGATGCATACCCCTTTGAACTGTCCGGGGGACAAGCCCAACGGGTGGCAATCGCCCTCGCCACGTGCTGGCAACCGCAAGTCTTGCTCGCCGACGAGATCACCGCTGAACTCGACCCGGTCAGCCAGAGTGAAGTGCTTCAACTGTTGCACGACCGCGCCTGCCTGGGCGCGGCGGTCCTGCTCATCACCCACGACCTCGCGGCAGCGGCCCGCTGGGCGGACGAGATCGTGGTCATCGACGCCGGCACAGTTCTGGAAGGCGGCTCCAGCCAGGACTTACTCGCAAGGCCCACAACCGCGCTCACTCGAGCCTGGTCGCGCGCACTGTCGACATCGGCCAATCCTGCTCAGAAGACACCGCGACGCCGTCCGGGGCCGGTGGTCTTGGAATGCGCCGGGGTCGGGATGACCCTGCACGGACGGGGACGATCGACGGTTGCTCTGGACAAGGTCGATCTCCACGTGCGTCAAGGCGAGGCCGTGGCCGTGGTCGGACGAAGTGGGTCAGGCAAATCCACCTTGGTGGATGCGCTCGCCGCTCTCGACCGCCCGGACACCGGTGAGCTGAGAATTCACGGTCAGGACGTATGGGGTCAGCCAGCCTCGCACATCCGCGCCACCCGACGCACCGTCGGCCTGTTGTTTCAAGATGCTCTGACCTCGTTCGACCCGCGCTACACCGTGCGACAGGTCGTCGCCGAGGGCCGTCGACCCGGCAGCCACACCACGCAGGCCGACCTCTTGGGCAGGGTGGGCCTCGACCCGAACCTGCTGGATCGAGATCCGGCCACCCTGTCTGGAGGTCAGCGACAGCGCGTCGCGCTGGCCCGAGCGCTGGCACCGGAACCCACCATCCTGCTGGCCGACGAGCCAACCAGTGGTCTGGACGTTCTGGCCCAGGACGAACTCATCCAACTTCTCGAGCGAGCAGCAGCCGAACAGGGCCTGGCGGTCGTCCTGGTCACCCATGACCTACGCGTCGCTCGACAAGTCAGTGATCGGTTCGTCGTCCTGGACCATGGCCAGATCGTCGACCGGCTGGACACCGCCGAGCTCGACCGCTCTGCACACCCGGCCACTCAGGCGCTGCTTAAGGCTACAGAGACTGTCCATCTCCCTGTCCGACTGTCCTCCATGTCACATGAGGAGTCCGGACCTAGGCTGACACGACTACTCCGCTGATTGGCCACAACTGGGACCACCACATGTCGGTCAAGGAGAAGCATGAGTGCAGACCAGACGACGAGTGAAATCCGAGAGCGCGGACGATCGGCGAGCATGTCGGCGTTGATCACGCTCCACGCCACCACGATCGCGAACATGGGAAGGGCGACCGCGGAAGCGCGCGCGAAGGTGTCCGAGTTGGGACGACGTGTGGCGGGGTATGCCGCATACTCTGGGCCTTGGGCCGGGCCGTCGGCAGGTGTGAGCGGAATGTGCGACGCACCGTCGCGACATAGGACCAGGAAGGCAACCGACTCGTGAGTCAGCAAGGTGGAGTCGATTTTTCAGCGCCGGTCGCGGTCGTCACGGGAGCCGGAAGCGGCATCGGGCGCGCCGTCGCTCACGCATTGGCCACCCGGGGGTATGCCGTCGCGCTCCTTGGCCGAACGGCCGCCAGTCTCGAGGCGACGAGTTCAGGGGTTGACAGCTCTGGGACCGGAGGCTCTCGAAGCGGAAGCGCAGCGATGGGCGGCGAATACTTGGTCCTACCGACCGACGTCAGCGACGACCAGCAGGTGGGTCACGCTTTCGCCGCCGTGGTGGAACGGTGGGGACGGGTGGATCTGTTGTTCAACAACGCCGGCACCTTCGGCCCGACCGGCGACCCCGACACCATCGGGTCCGATGCGTGGCGACAGACCGTCGAGGTCAACCTCACCGGAGCTTTCCTCTGCGCTCAGCGGGCCTTCGCGATCATGCGCGACCAAGACCCCCAGGGCGGCCGGATCATCAACAACGGCTCGATATCGGCTCACACGCCCCGCCCGAGAGCGGCGGCATACACCGCCACGAAGCACGCCATCACCGGGCTGACCAAGTCGCTGGCC
>JBGTGC010000327.1:0-14826 GCA_041746935.1 Dermatophilaceae bacterium | reverse complement strand
CGTCGGAGGGCTTTCGTTCCGGCGTGGTGCGGGAGAGCCGGCGACCCCCGGTGAACATCAACACCACACAGAAGGCGAAGGCTCCAGTGAGCACGATCATCGTGCCGGAGGGGACATCGAGGTGATAGCTCAGGTTCATTCCCACGAAGCCCGACACTGCCCCGATCAGACTCGATGACCACAACATGGTGGAGAACCGGCTGGTCAGCATGCGAGCGACTACGGCGGGTATGACGAGGGTCGCGGCCACCAGTGTCACCCCGATGACCGTCAGGGTGGCCAGGATGGCCAACGACAAGACCAGCATCAACAGGGCATCGGTGCGCGCGACCTTGACCCCGCTGACGTCGGCCACGTCCGGGTCAAACGTGGCAAAGAGCAGGGCTCGATAGTTCAAGAAGATGATGATGACCGTGAACAGGCTGATCGCGCTCAACGCCCACACGTCACCGGCCGAGACGCCGATGATGCTGCCGAACAGCGCGGCGTCGAAGCTCGGCCCTTTGCTGCCGTAGTAGGTCAGCAGGGCCACTCCGAGCGCAAACGACGACGTCGTGATCACCCCGATGGCGGCGTCCGCACCGATCCGCCGGCTGCGGGTGACCTTGTTGATCGCCAGCGCCGAGGCCAGGCCCCATACCCCGGCACCCAAGTAGTAGTTGATGCTGATGACCGAGCTGGCGGCGAAGCCTCCGAAGATCGCGTGCGAGAGGCCGTGCCCGATGTAGCTCATGCCGCGCAAGGTGATGTAGACGCCGATCAGCCCACACAGCGCGCCGGCCAGGGTGGCGACGAACAGTCCCTTGGTGAAAAAGGCGTAGGCGAACGGTGCGAGCAGGGTCTCCACTAGGCGATTGACCGTCGCGTGCCGGCACGATGACCGGTCGGCTGGGGTCGATCGAGCACGACCGGCATACCGAGGTGTTCGAGCACTTCGACCGGGGCACCGAACGTTGCCTCCATGACGGGTCCGTTGATGACCTCGTGTGGCGTGCCCTGGGCGATGACGCTCTTGTGCAAGGCCACGAGCTGGGGAAGGTGGGCGGCTACTCCGTTGAGGTCGTGCGTAGTCAGCATGATCGCCATACCTTCGGCGTTGAGCTCACCGAGCAGGTGCAGCATGTCGTGGCGGCTGGTGACGTCCACTCCGGACGTGGGCTCGTCCATCAGCAGGAGCCGTGGTTGGCGCAGCAGGGCGCGGGCGATGAACATGCGTTGTTGCTGGCCGCCGGACAGCTCCCGAATGTGCCGCTTGGCCAGGTGACCGATGCCCAGCCGGTCGAGCACCGCGGCGACGTCGGCTCGCTCGGCGCGGGTGGTCCACGGCAGCACCCGTCCGGAGCGGGCCATCAGCACGCACTCATTGACCGTGACCGGGAAGTTCCAGTTCACCGTCTCCAGTTGCGGGACGTAGGCAATGGCCACGTCAGGGAGTCGAGTCACCGTGCCGGTATGCGGTGTGGCCGTCCCGAGCAGCAGCCGCAGCAGAGTGGTTTTGCCGGATCCGGAGGGGCCGACCACGCCGACAAAGTCACGCTCTCGTATGCCGAGGGTTACGTCCTCCACGACCGTCTCACTGTCGTAGCCGAACGTCACTTCATCGAGTCGGATGAGGTGACTGGCCGCTGGATCCACTGGCTTCACTGGGGGTACTCTGCGTTGTCCGAGACGGCGGGGGTGAGGTCCAGCTCCGCCAGTTTGGTGGCGCTGCCGCCGAGGCCGTTGATCATCGTGACGTAGTCGTAACGCATCAGCCCCGCCCACGAATGCTCCGGATCGCCCGGCTCGCCAGGCAAGTCGTCGTCGCGCAGCGTGTCTTCGTAGCGAGCGCCCGTGGCGTTGCCGACCTCCTCCAACACGTCTGAGGGGAAGACCTCGGAGCCGAAGATGACCGGGACCTCCTCAGCGTTGACCTGATCGATCAGCGCTGCCACCTCGCGGGGGGTGGGGTCCTCGAAGTTCTGCGGCTGGATGGCACCGATGACCGTCCAGCCGTATGTCTTCGCGAAGTAGGCGTAGGCATCGTGATAGGTCAGTAACTCTTTGTTGCCTTCGGGGATCGTGTCCTGGTCGGCCTTCAGCGCCTCGGAGAGTTGGGTTGCTTGCGCCTCGAACTCCTCGAAGTTGGCCGCGTAGACATCGGCACCGTCGGGGTCGGCTTCGCTCAGGGTGTCTCGGATGACCTCGCCGTACTGGATCGCGTAGGTCGGATCGGTCCACAGATGCGGGTTGGGCTTGCCGTCCTCTTCGGGGAAGGAGAAGTCGTAGATGTAGTCCTCTTCGGGGAGGACATCGGTGCCGATCTCGACCAGCGTCGCACCGTCTGCCATGTTGGCCTCGGCAAGATCCTTGGTCGGCTCTTCGAGTTTGAGGCCGTTGATGAAGACGACGTCGGCCTCGGACAACACGGCTGCAGCGCTGGGAGGAGGGTCGAAGGTGTGCGAGTTCGTGCCCTCGGGCACCAGGCCAGTGATGTCGACCCGGTCCCCGCCGATGCTCGCGGCGATAGAGGTGATCGGTGCGACCGTGGTGACGACGGCGAGCGAGCCAGCGTCGTCGGCGGGAGCGGCCTCTGACTCGGCCTCGGGCTCTGACTGTGAGCAGGCGCTCAGGGCGAGCACAGCCGCCATACCGAGAATCGTTGAACGGAGACCGGCGTCTGAGGAGGTCGTCATGGCGTGATCGTACGCATAAGGGGGGACTTATTGCGAATAATTTGCAATAAGAGAAGGTTTCGAGTCATGGTGCTCCGCGGGTGCCCGTGTGGAAGCATGTGTCCGACTGTCACGATGCGCTCCGGCCGGACCCGGGGCGTCGCCGCTCAACGAGGAGGATTCATGCCCATCGCAACGCCCGAGGTCTACGCTGACATGCTGGACCGCGCCAAGGCCGGTTCGTTCGCCTACCCGGCGATCAACGTGACCTCCAGCCAGACCCTCAACGCTGCGATCCGCGGTTTTGCCGAGGCGGGCAGTGACGGCATCGTTCAGGTCTCCACCGGGGGAGCGGACTATCTGTCTGGGTCCACGATCAAGAACATGGTGACCGGGTCTCTAGCGCTCGCGGCATACGCACACGAAGTGGCCAAAAAGTTCGATGTGAACATCGCCCTGCACACCGACCACTGCCCCAAGGACAAGCTGGACGACTTCGTACGCCCGTTGATCGCGGCCTCGGCGGAGCGGGTCAAGGATGGCGGCCTGCCCTACTTCCAGTCGCACATGTGGGACGGCTCGGCCACCCCGCTGGATGAGAACCTGCAGATTGCCCAAGAACTCCTGGCCAAGTGCGCCGAAGCCAAGATCATCCTCGAGGTGGAGATCGGCGTGGTCGGCGGTGAAGAGGACGGCGTCGACAACGAGATCAACGACCAGCTGTATACCTCCGAGGACGACGCCATCGAGACCATTAGGGCACTCGGCGATGGTGCCAAGGGTCGCTACATGGCCGCGCTGACCTTCGGCAACGTGCACGGGGTCTACAAGCCTGGCAACGTCACTCTGCGCCCGGAGATCCTCAAGAAGGCCCAGCAGGCTGCCTCCCGCGAGCTCGGTATCAGTGAAGACTCGCGCCCGTTCGACTTGGTCTTCCACGGCGGTTCGGGCTCGAGTGAGCAGGACATCTCCGATGCCGTCGACTACGGCGTGATCAAGATGAACGTCGACACCGACACGCAGTACGCGTTCACGCGTCCGGTCGCTGGCTACATGCTGGGCAACTACGACTCGGTGCTCAAGATCGACGGCGAGGTCGGCAACAAGAAGTTCTACGACCCGCGCGCCTGGGGCAAAGAAGCCGAGACCAACATGGCTGCCCGCGTGACGACGGCATGCCGCAACCTGCGCTCAGCCGACACTCACCAGTGAGCGAGAACCTGCTCGGCATACCCAGCACGTATCTGCCGACCGATCGGTCCGCGGAGGCCTTGGACAACGGGGTGGACCCTCGTCAGGTGGCCGTCGGCAACCCCACGTCGTCACTGGCCTGGGCCGTGCTTGCCGAAGGTGCGCTGGCCGATGAGTTGGATGTCGAGGCCTACGCCTTCGCCCGCACCGGCTATCACCGTGGGCTCGATGCGCTGCGTAAGTCAGGCTGGCGTGGGCAGGGTCCAGTGCCTTGGGCCCACGAGCCCAATCAGGGCTTTTTGCGCGCGCTGGCCGCCCTGGCCAAAGCCGCAGACCGGATCGGTGAGGACGACGAGCATCGGCGCTGCGCCGACTTCTTGCGCGATTCTTCGGCTGATGCCGCGCGCGCGCTCGACTTGTAGGAGATCAACTCATGCCAGGAATCGTGCTCGTCGGTGCCCAGTGGGGCGACGAAGGTAAGGGCAAGGCCACTGACCTGCTCGGCAGCAGCGTGGACTACGTCGTGAAGTTCAACGGCGGCAACAACGCCGGCCACACCGTGGTGATCGGCGAGGAGAAGTATGCGTTGCACCTGCTACCCAGCGGCATTCTGACGCCGACCGTCATCCCCGTGATCGGCAATGGTGTCGTGATCGATGTGTCGGTGTTGATCGAGGAGCTGGACGGCCTCGAGGCTCGCGGGGTGGACACGTCAGCGCTGATCATCAGTGCCAACGCGCACGTCATTCCGCAATACAACCGCGTGCTCGACAAAGTTGCCGAGCGCTTCTTGGGCTCGCGCAAACTGGGCACCACCGGGAGGGGCATCGGCCCGACGTATGCCGACAAGATGAACCGCGTCGGCATCCGCGTGCAGGATCTGTATGACGAGTCGATCCTGCGCCAAAAGGTTGAAGCGGCGCTGGAGCTCAAGAACCACATGCTGCTCAAGGTCTACAACCGGCGCGCCATCGAAGTCGATGAGGTGCTCGAAGAGCTGCTGCGGTATGCCGAACGTCTGCGGCCCATGGTGATGGACACGGCGCTGGTCCTGAACGATGCCCTCGATGAGGGAAAGAACGTCCTGTTCGAAGCAGGGCAGGCCACGCTGCTCGATGTCGATCACGGGACGTATCCGTTCGTGACTTCATCGAGCGCCACGTCGGCGGGGGCGTGCACGGGCTCAGGCGTAGCTCCTACGAGGATTGATCGCGTCATCGCGATCCTGAAGGCGTACTCGACGCGCGTCGGCGAAGGGCCCTTCCCGACCGAGCTGAACGGCGAGCACGGCGAGTATCTGCGCACCACCGGTGACGAGTTCGGCACCACGACCGGGCGACCACGTCGCTGCGGGTGGGTCGACGCCGTGGTGGGACGGTACGCCCAACGCATCAACGGGGTCACCGACTTTGTCGTGACCAAGCTCGACGTGCTCACCGGGCTCGACACCATCCCGATCTGTACCGCCTATGACGTCTTCGGCAAGCGGCACGACGAGATGCCGGTCAATCAGACCGACTTCCACCACGCTGTGCCGATCTACGAAGAGATGCCGGGCTGGACCGAAGACATCACCGGCTGCCGCGACTTCGACGATCTGCCGCAGGCAGCCCAGGACTACATCCTTCGCCTCGAAGAGCTGATCGGCGCTCGGATCTCGGCGATTGGCGTTGGCCCCGGCCGCGACGAGACCATCCGACGCCACGATCTCCTCGAGTCCACTCACTAGTTACTTCGCCTCGTCCGCCGGCGTGCCCATCTGCTTGCATTCCTGGCTTGGACCGCAGCGGCGAACCAAGTGAGCGGTCAGGGATGAGGAAAGACAGCCTCAATACGCGGGCGGTCGGTTGACCAGAAGGCCTTGTAGGGCGGGTGTCCCGCAACGGGCAGCCGCATACGGATGCACTCGTCCGTGGTGATCGAGCTAGACATGGACTGTGCCTGGACAGGAAGCCGGAAGGTCAATTCACAGGCATCCGACACGGCCTTATAGAGATCGACGTCCGAAACGGTTTCTAGTTCGTCCAGTTGCGAGTCCGCTATCCGGGAGTAGTCGCCTTCGGCGCTCACGAGGTCCGGCGCTGCCGGCTTCTGCGCACGGTCGTTGACTCGGTTGCCCGACTCAGAAGCTCCCGCAACTCGGGGTCGCGGTCATACTCTTGCTGGGCGTTGGTCGTGACATGTGCAGGCTGTAACAGCAGACTGCCGTCGCCGTTCTTGCGAACCACGAACTGCTGATTTGGATGACCGGCAAGCACCACACGGCTCGGACCCTCATATCGGCACGCTATACATCTGCCCCGACCTACGGGGCAGATGTATAGCGCGCTGAAGATGACTATGTGATCGTCGCCACCACGGCGCATTCGCGGGGTTATCCACATCTCATGGCCATCCGCTTGCTCATCCACGCTCCAAGCGATGGCCGCAAGATTGCCTTGAGGCTCCGGCAGGATGATTCGATGCCGAGGAGGACACTGGTTCGGGGCCGCGGCCCGCTGCGACCGACGTACGCGCGAGAACTACTGTTGGCGCGCAAGTATGTGGACCTCCCCCAGCTCCTCGGCCTCGCCTTTCGCCAGCATCGTCGGGATGAGGGGATGTCGCAGCGGGCGTATGCCGACTTCCGCGGGTGGAGCAAAGGGCGGCAGGGCAGGTTGGAAGCTTCGGCAGGTGAGTTGCGCCTCGACGTGCTCATTCACGCGTTGGCTGGCACGGGTTTCGCGCTGACGGTCGTCCGCGAGGATGGCCGGGAGGCCGAGCGCGAGGACGACCGTGACGCCGGGCGAGAAGGCAGTTGCGACGCTGTGCGCGTATCGGCGTCGACGCCGTTGACCGGGCAATCGGCTCTGTGGCTCGACAGCGAGTTCATCGCTCAAGACGACGCGGGCCGCAAGTTTCCCGCGCATGTCGCGGTCCGGCGGACCGCCCACCCGCCTTGGTGGTGGCAGCGGCTGCACTCGACCACCGGACGCTTCATACCGGAATGGACTACGCAGGAGGAGCTTCGCGCCGCCGACCGAACCAGAACCCCACT
Organism: Dermatophilaceae bacterium; assembly: GCA_041746935.1. Classification (GTDB taxonomy): domain Bacteria; phylum Actinomycetota; class Actinomycetes; order Actinomycetales; family Dermatophilaceae; genus Ornithinicoccus. Next base: position 7,944 of record JBGTGC010000327.1, on the reverse strand, counting down.
GCGAAGAGGATGACGCCCCCGAGGCTCCCGACCATCATGAGTCTCGACTTGGACCAGGTGAGGCCTTCCGGGGGTTGGAGGGAAGCCTCTGGAGTGGGCTCCTCATCCCCTGGGGCTGGAGCGAAAGTGGTGACCGACGCCGTTTCGGGACTGACGGCTTCGTCACCAGGCGTTTCAGTGACCAACAACGTCGCTGATGGCCCATCCGCAGGCCCACTGGAACCCTGAGTGACGACCACCTCCGTCTCACCGGGGTCGAGGGAGGCGGGAACGTCAACATCGACCGCGAAACTGTAGTCCCCACTGGCGTCTCCCTTGGCGACCACGGTGGAGGTCTTACCTTGCACAAGCGTGAGCGTGAGATCGGAGAGCGGCCGACCAAGGGTGCCCTGACCGGACGGCGGGGGCCCGGTGTCGTAGCAATTATCTCCGAAGGACTTTCCGGAAACTCGGATCTGATCTCCTCGGTCCTGCTCAGCCGGAAACACCTCGACCGTCGGTCCCACGCACGACGCCTGCGCTGGCCCAGCCGTGAACCCCAGCGATGGCACCATCAGCAACAACGCCGCAAGGCAGCCAGCAAGCAGCCGGTTCCTAGCCACTGAGCGCCCGGCTGATCACGCCGACGTGGGCCTCGCGAAGTTCGTCGACGGCAAGCGAGAACAGCCCATTGACCGAGAGGGCATTGCCTCCGGAGGCCCCGAGCCGCATGACGTTCTGGTCGTGCTCGGCGCACAAGGCTTCGAAAGCGTCCGCGTCCTGATCGACCACGCTGACGACTGCCCGGGCGCTCGATTCGCTGAACAGCGCCGTGAAGACGTCGATCCCGTCCCGTGTCGTCAAGCCGTCCAGCGTGACATCAACACCAATCCCGTGGCGCAGCACAGAATCCGCTAGTGCGACGGCGAGGCCGCCGTCGGAAAGATCGTGGGCCGAGTGCACGAGACCGCTCGCGGTGGCCGCCAGCAACACTTCGGCCAGCGTTCGTTCACCAGGCAGATCGACGACCGGCGGCACGCCACCGAGGTGCTGGTGCGCCACCTGAGCCCACAGTGATCCGTCGAGTTCGTCACTGGTCGTGCCCAGCAAATATACCGCCTTGCCTTCGCTGTCCCACCCGCTGCGGTTGCGGTCAGCCACATCCTCGATCACGCCCAGCACTGCCACCAGGGGAGTTGGGTGGATCGCCGTCTCACCGGTCTGGTTATAGAACGAGACGTTGCCGCCGGTGACCGGGATGCCGAGTTCCACACACCCATCAGCCAAGCCGGTCACGACCCGTTCGAATTGCCACATGACACCCGGATCTTCAGGGGAGCCGAAGTTCAAACAATCCGAGACCGCCATCGGTCGGCCACCGCTCGCGGCCACATTGCGATAGGACTCGGCCAGCGCCAGCTGCGCCCCGGCATACGGATCCAGTTGGGCGAATCGTCCGTTGCAATCGGTTGAGATAACAACCCCACGCCCGGTGGCCTCATCGACGCGGACCACCCCGGCGTCATCGGGCATGGCCTGCGCGGTGTTCCCACGCACGTACCGGTCGTATTGCTGCGTGACCCAGGTCGGGTCACACCCGTTCGGCGAGCCCAGCACATCGAGCAACGCCTGCCGCAGCTCGGGACCCTCCTCCGGTGCCGAGAGGCCGAAGGAGGTGTTGACGACCTGAGCGTCAAAGTATGCCGGCCGCTCGATGGGCCTGTAATACACCGGGCCGTCGTGGGCCACCGATCGCGGCGGCACGTCGACGATGATGTCGTCGCCCCAAAAGACCTGCAGGTCGGTGCCGTCGGTGACCTCGCCGAGCACGGTCGCTTCAACGTCCCACCGGGCGGCGATGGCCATGAAGTCATCGAGTTTGGCCGGCTCGACGACGGCCATCATTCGCTCTTGAGATTCCGACATGAGGATCTCCTCGGGCGACAGGGTGGAGTCGCGCAGCGGTACCCGGTCCAGATGCACCGTCATCCCACCGTCGCCGTTGGAGGCCAGCTCACTGGTCGCACAACTCAGACCCGCCCCACCGAGGTCTTGAATCCCGGCCACGACGTGCGCCGCATACAGGTCGAGGCAGCACTCGATGAGCACTTTCTCGGCGAACGGGTCACCGACCTGAACGGCAGGACGTTTCGCAGGACCGGTGGAGTCGAAGGTCTGCGAGGCCAGCACCGACACTCCGCCAATCCCGTCCCCGCCGGTCTTGGCACCGAACAGGACGACGAGGTTGCCGACACCTTCGGCCGAGGCGAGGTGGATGTCCTCGACCCGCATCGACCCCACGCACAGTGCGTTGACCAGGGGATTTCCCTGATAGCAGGGGTCGAACTCCAACTCGCCGCCGATGTTGGGCAGGCCGAGGCAGTTGCCGTATCCGCCGACGCCCGCGACCACTCCGGGCAACACGCGGGCCGTGTCGGGATGATGCAAAGCGCCGAACCGCAGCGCGTCCATCACGGCAATCGGCCGAGCACCCATGCTCATGATGTCTCTGACGATGCCGCCGACCCCTGTGGCGGCCCCTTGGTAGGGCTCGATGTAACTGGGGTGGTTGTGGCTCTCGACTTTGTAGGTCACCGCCCAGCCGTCGCCGATGTCGACGACTCCGGCGTTTTCCCCGATCCCGACCAGCAAGTTCTCGCGCATGGCGTCGGTGGTCTTTTCACCAAACTGGCTCAGGTGCACCTTGGACGACTTGTAGGAGCAGTGCTCGGACCACATCACCGAATACATCGCCAACTCGGCGCTGGTCGGTCGTCGCCCGAGGATCTCGCGGATCCTGGCGTATTCGTCACTCTTCAGGCCCAGCGCAGCCCAGGGCTGTTCCACATCTGGGGAGTCTGTCGCCGCGCTGACGGTGTCCGGGGCGTAAGCTGTCGCGTCGGGCTTTATCCCTTCGGTGGTGCTCACGCGGACGCCAGCGCGGCTAGCGCCGAGGTAAAGAACGGCAAGCCGTCCATCGAAGGGCCATAACCGGCCTCGACGCAGTGCTCGGGGTGCGGCATCAGGCCGACGATGTTGCCGGCAGCGTTGCTGATCCCGGCGATCTCGTGCCGCGAACCGTTGGGGTTTCCGCCCAGATATCGGGCCACGACCCGCCCCTCGCCCTCCAACTCATCCAGCGTGTGCTCGTCGGCCATGAAACCGCCCTCGCCGTTCTTCAGGACGACGGTGATCTGTTCACCCGACCCGAACTCGCTGGTCCACGCGGTGTCGGTGCGTTCGATCCGTAGCCGCTGATCCCGGCATACGAACTGTTGGTGGTCGTTGCGCACCAGTGCCCCCGGCAGCAGATGCGACTCGCACAGGACCTGGAACCCGTTGCAAATACCGAGCACCGGCATGCCCCCTCGAGCAGCGGGGATCAACGCGTCCATCACGGGGGAAAACCGGGCTATCGCTCCCGCTCGCAGATAGTCGCCGTAGGAGAAGCCCCCCGGCAACACGACCGCGTCGACGCCGCGCAGGTCCTCATCGCCGTGCCACAAGGCCACCGCCTCACCGCCGGCCAGCGTGATCGCCCGACGGGCATCGTGATCATCGAGCGATCCGGGGAAGGTGACGACGCCGATCTTCATGCAGGCCCCGGGCGCACAGAAATAACGTCTTCGATCACCGGATTGCTCAGCAGGGTCGCGGCGGCCTGTTCGGCGGCCACGAGATGGTCTTGGTTGACCTCGCCCGCAACTTCAAGCGTGAAGCGCTTGCCTTGCCTGACCTCGGTGAAGCCGCTCAGGCCCATCCGGGTGAGCGCACCGGCTACCGCCTGGCCCTGGGGGTCCAGGATTTCGTGCTTCGGCATGACATCGACGATGACAGTTCCCATCGGGGCCGCCACTCCTTGATTGCGGGGTGAAATCGCTCCGGACATGCCCTCACGCGGGCCTGAGGACAGAGGCGAGTCTACGCAGGATCGGGGTCGAACCTGCGCCCCGTCAGCGCCTCGAAGGCCTCGACGTAGCGCTCGCGGGTTTTGGCCACGACATGCGGCGGCAGTGGGGGTGGGGGCGTGTCACCGTGGCGGTCCCAGCCGCTCTCCGGACCGGTCAGCCAATCGCGCAGCACCTGCTTGTCGTAGGACGTCTGCGGCCGACCCGGCTCCCACTCACTCGCCCGCCAAAAGCGCGAAGAGTCCGGGGTCAGCACCTCATCGGCCAACACGAGACGCACCTGGTGGGGGTCGATGGCGGTCCAGTCGATGGAGCCGTCCTCGTTCATCGCGTGGGCTGGGCACTCCCGAGGGTCGATGCCGAACTCGACCTTGGTGTCGGCGATGATGACGCCGCGCTCGCCGGCGATCTGGTTGCCGCGGATCAGGATAGCCAGCGTGAGATTGCGCGCGGCCGAGGACAAGGCGGGGCCGAGCAGCGCCTCCACCTCGGCATACGTCATCGGCGCATCGTGCTCACCGGCGGGCGCTTTGGTGCTGGGGGTGAAGATCGGCTCGGGCAACTGCGACCCGTCGACCAACCCTGTGGGCAGCTCGACACCGCTGACCGTGCCGGACTCGCGGTATTCGGCAAGACCGCCGCCCGTTAGGTACGCCCGGGCGATGCACTCCACCGGCAGCATCGCCAGGTGGTGAACGTAAATGCCGCGGCCGTGCACGGCAGTCGGCACATTGGTCGACTCGAGGTGGGTGGCGCACAAATCGCCGAGTTGCTCCAGCCACCACAGCGACATCTGCGTCAACACCACCCCCTTATCGGGCACGGGCGTGCGCAGCACGTGGTCGTAGGCCGAGATGCGGTCCGAGGCCACCAGCAGCATCCGCTGATCGTGGGCCAAGCCGGTCTCGGGGTCCAGCGGCGCATACAACTCGCGGACCTTGCCGGCGTAGATCGGGACGTGTCCATCGACCTGCATGGAGATGTATGCCGGGCCAGCCGCCTCGGCGGCGATGTCTCGGCGATAGTGCGATCCAGGTATGCCGATGCGCTCGATGGCTTGATAAGCGCGGGATCGCGCTTGGGCCAGGTCCTGACCGAGCGCGACCACCGACAGCACCCTGCCGCCGGAGGCCACCAATTGCGCAGGAGCATCAGAGGCGTCGGCGTCGGCGACCTCGCGCAGAGCGGTCCCCGCGTGCAGCACGTGCACCCCCTCAACCTGCTCAGCCTCCTCGATGCCGCTGACCGGTGCGCCGGTCCGAGGTGCCTGCGGATAGCCCGAGGCGGCCAAGACTACGGTGACGGCGCTGTCCGCACGCCAGGTCAGCGGTGGGTGCTCAACGAGCTCGCCGGTGGCTGCCGCCATGAGCAACGCGCCCAGCGGCGACTTCAGACGCGCGAGCACCGATTGGGTCTCCGGGTCGCCGAATCGCGCGTTGAACTCCACGACTCGGGGGCCGCCGGAGGTCAGTGCCAACCCGACGTACAGGACCCCAGCAAACGGCGTCTCGCGCTTGTGCATCTCGCGAACGGTCGGGATGGCCACGCGGTCTAGCACGTCCTGGACCAACCCAGGGCTGTGCTCATCGAGCCACGGCAACGGACTGTAGGCCCCCATACCCCCGGTGTTCGGCCCCCTATCGTCATCGAGCAGTCGTTTGAAGTCCTGGGCTGGCTCCAAGGCTCTGACCTCAGTGCCGTCACTGACGCAAAACAGTGACACCTCGGGCCCGTCGAGGAACTCCTCGATGACCACCGACGAGCCGGGCTTGGCCAGGCAGTTGAGCCCGTGGGTCAGCGCTTCGTCGAAGTCCTCAGTCACGACAACGCCCTTGCCGCCGGCCAATCCGTCGTCCTTGACCACGTAGGGCGGCATGGTTGCATCCAGGGCGTCGCTGATCTGCTCGGGCGTGGTGCACACCTGGGCGCGGGCGGTCGGCACGTCGGCCGCGGCCATGACCTCCTTGGCGAAGGCCTTGCTGCCCTCAAGCCGGGCGGCAGCGGCGCTCGGTCCGAAGCAGGCGAACCCGGCTGCCCGGATCGCATCGGCGACTCCGGCCACGAGCGGGGCCTCGGGGCCGATGATGACCAAGTCGATGTCGTGCTCGGTGGCTGCGGCGATCACGACGCTGGCGTCCGTGAGGTCGTCGACCTTTGGCAAGCACTGCGTGACACCACCCATCGCGGCGATCCCCGGATTGCCTGGAGCGGCGAAGATCGCCGACACGTCGGAGTCTTGGCTCAGTGAGTGGACGAGTGCGTGCTCACGGGCTCCGCTGCCGACGACGAGTGCCTTCACACCGCAACCCTAGTTGGCACCTGATGAGGGTGTGGCCCTCTTGGAAGGCAGGGGGGGCATTCTCCCAAGAGGGCCACACATGGGGCAGGGTCTTCCGGTGAAGTGGGGGAACGCCACCGGATGACTCGCACAATCCCCATACTGGTGCAAGCACCAGCCCCACTACTCTGTCACGTCCAGGACAGATAGCCAAGTCTGGAGAGTGGACCGTGAACATCGCTGTGTGCGGGCGGTTGAGCGGGCCGACTGAGTGGGCGACAAAAGCACGCGGATATCCCTGAGATACGCGGTGTCGGTAATATGGAGTCTTTGTGGCTTGGCGGGCTGCCAAAAGATCCGTGACGAAAGAGCCACGTCGATGTCGGAAGGATTGAATGCGGGTGAGCGCACAAGCGCGCGACGTCGTTGCCTCGGAAATCGCCGGTGAGCAACAACACGTCGACCTCGTCTATCGCGAGTTGGCCAAAGCAGGCGTCCGGGTGGAGTTGATCCACGCCGAGGGGCTGGCCCGTGGCCGCACGGAGCGGGCTGGCACCGGGGAGCCCCGTGAAGAGGAAATGACCGGCCTGTTCGAGCGCGATGCGTTGGTGTTTGCGGCCAACAAGCGCCGGAGCACCCTGCAGGACCAGCACGAGGGCTTGGTCTTCGGCCGGCTGGATCTGGGCTCGGCGCAGGACGAGCCGGCCGCCCGCGAGATTCGGTATGTCGGGCGCCTCGGGGTGCGCGACGACGACTACGAGCCGTTGGTCATCGATTGGCGCGCTCCAGCCGCTGCACCGTTCTATCGGGCCACCCCTGTGCAGCCGCACAACGTCATCAGGCGTCGCGTGCTGCGTTGTCTCGGCGTCGATGTCGTCGGGGTGGAAGACGACCTGATGGTGGCCGATGCTCCCGAAGACATCGTGGTCGTCGGCGACGGCGCTCTGATTGCCGCTTTGACGCGTAGCCGTGGAGAGCGGATGCGCGACATCGTGGCCACGATTCAACAGCACCAGGACGAGGCCATCCGTGCCCCGGCCCGTGGGGTCACCGAGATCACCGGCGGGCCAGGCACCGGCAAGACGGTCGTGGCCCTGCACCGCGCGGCATACCTGTTGTATGCCGACCGTCGCCGTTTCGAGGCCGGTGGCGTCCTTGTCGTGGGACCATCAGCGGGCTACACGGCATACATCGAGCGGGTGTTGCCGTCGCTGGGGGAGGACAGCGTGACGCTGCGCTCGCTGGGCGACGTCGTCGGCGGAATGACCGCGACCCGGCTGGATACCGCCGAGGTAGCGGCGATCAAGGGCTCGCTGCGGATGCGGTCGGTGATGACTCGGCTGAGCCGCGAGCCGATCCCGGGCGGCCCTGAGCAACTGCGCTGCTTCGTCGCGGGTCAGGCGATCCGGCTGGACGCTGCGCTGTTGGAGCGAGCCCGCCGGCAGGTGTTGCGTCGCCACCACCGCAATTCGGCATACGAGGTGGCTGTGACGGCCCTGGGGGAGTTGGCGTGGACCCAGGTCGGCAGCCCGGAGATGGATCGTGCCGCCTTCTTGGACAAATTCGCCGACAGCCGCGATGTTGAAGCCTTCGCCGCGCAATGGTGGCGCCCGATGGACGCCCGTGACGCGCTGCGCTGGCTGATCGACGACGAGGTTGCCGCGCGGGTGGGTGGCGGCGAGCTCACGCGGGACGAGGTCGACGCGTTGGCGGCCTCAATGCGCTTGGCGGAGTCGTCGGGGGCATGGAGTGGCGCCGATGTGGCGCTGATCGACGAGC
>JBGTGC010000326.1:0-5866 GCA_041746935.1 Dermatophilaceae bacterium | reverse complement strand
CCGCGTGCGCGACGCGGCGTCGCCTTGACGCCGTGGCACCCAACTGGGTCAACGCGTGGTCCAGCAGGTCGACGGCTTCGGCGGATCGACCGTCAGCGGTCAACGCCAGTGCAGCCAGGTCCGGTCGGTGGCGTCGGACCCAGGGGAATGCGAACAGACGTCGTAGTCCGGGGGGACTGCGCCGCAATACGACCGAGGACACCTTCGGGCCGGGGCGCCCCATGTGCTTTCCAAGCACAGATGCAGTCAACGGCAGGTTGCTCAACACAGTCATAGGTCGTCTCAACGGGTTATCCATCGCGCGTTCAGCCTACGGCGTGCTGTAGCCACTTCGTGGCATCCTGACTTGGACTCCAACGGCATATGCCGACACTTCCGACACCTGAAAGGCAACCATGTCTGAGCTTGTCCTGCACGTCACCGGGGCACGCCCGAACTTTCCCAAGGCCGCCCCAGTGATTGCCGCGTTGCAGGAGTTGAGCATGACCCAGTTGTTGGTGCACACCGGACAGCATTACGACGCCGCGATGAGTGACGTCTTCTTTCGCCAACTCGGATTGCCCGAGCCGGACGTCAACCTCGGGATCGGCTCCGGAAGTCATGGAATCCAGACCGCAGCCATGATGGTCGGTTTGGAACGACTCTTCGCCGAGCGAGCCCCCTCCATGGTCGTCGTGTACGGCGATGTGAACTCCACGGCAGCCGCTTCGTTGGTTGCCACCAAGATGGGCATCGCCACTGCGCACGTCGAGGCAGGGCTGCGATCATTCGACCTAAGCATGCCAGAGGAGATCAACCGGATGGTGACCGACCGGCTGGCTGACCTTCTCCTGGTCACCAGCGTCGACGCCATCGCCCACCTTGGCAACGAGGGTGTCAATTCCAAACGCATCCATTTCGTCGGAAATCCGATGATCGACACGTTGTTGCGACTGAAAGACCGATTTGACACCGCCGCCGTGAGGGCCGAGCTCGGGCTACCGCCCCAATATGTGGTCGCCACACTGCACCGCCCGAGCAACGTGGACGAGCCCACGGATATCGACCAACTAGTGAGAGCCATGCATGCCGTTGCGGACCAGGCCCACGTCGTGCTCCCGCTGCACCCGCGGGGACGGGAGCGACTTCGGTCGGCAGGCATGTCCGAGCACGAGCACCTCCAGATCGTCGAGCCGTACGGCTATTTGGAGTTTATGTCCCTTGTCAGCGGCTCAGCCGCCGTGGTCACCGATTCCGGGGGGGTCCAAGAAGAAACAACCGTTCTCGGCGTGCCCTGCTTGACCCTACGACCCAATACCGAGCGTCCCGTCACGATCACCCATGGCACCAATCGCCTGGTCACCCGTGAGAACTTGGCTGAGAACGTGCGCGACGTCCTCCATGCCGGAGCGCTTGTGGACTGGCCAGTGCCCCCCCTATGGGACGGCGCTGCAGGGCCACGCATTGCGGCCGTCATCGTCCAACACGTCCGCACCGGCAAATGAGCACCCTGTTCGATCGTCTGGGCAATACCGCACGCGTAGTTGGCCTCGGGGGCCGCAACGTTGGCGCTCAAGTGCAGCGCGTCAGAGCCGAACTTCGGCTCGCCGCGGCGGATCCACTGGCCCGCGCTCATCTGCGGCGCCGGGTTCGAACCCGTGCCCGCCGCGAGGCACATTGGTTACGCCAGCGCGTACGTCCCTTGCGGACGACCGTGTCCGTGCCCACCTTCACCGTGCCGAACGGGCCGGTGGCGCGACCGGATCTGCGCGTGGCCGTGATTTTGGATCCGTTCTCAACGCTGGCGTTCGGCTTCGAATGGACCCAGTTCGCTGTGCCTCGCGCGGGTTGGCAGCAGGCGCTCGAGCGGTGGGCTCCGGACCTGCTCTTCGTCGAGTCGGCCTGGGCGGGCAACGGGAAGGCTTGGCGGCTCGCGATGACACAGCCCGAGGGTCCGCATACCGACCTCATCGAGCTCGTCCTATATTGCCGCGATCAGCGCATTCCTACCGTGTTCTGGAACAAGGAAGACCCGCCGAACTACGACGTTTTCATTGCCACCGCAGCCCTGTTCGACCACGTTTTCACTGTCGACGCGGATCGAATCGAAGACTACGTCCGCGACCTCGGTCACGACCGCGTGGCGCTTTTGCCATTCGCGGCGCAGCCACGCATCCACACCCCCCGCCGTAGCACCACCGAGCCGCTCGGCGACGTCGCCTTCGCAGGGACCTATTTCGCGCACAAGCATCCTGGTCGCCGCCAGCAGATGGACATACTGTTGCCTGCCGCCCAGCAGCACGGACTGCATATCTTTAGCCGGATGGCTGCGGAGGACGAGCGCTATCAGTTCCCCGCGCGCTACCAAACCTGCGTGGTGGGATCGGTGCCGTATGAGCAGATGCTGACGGCTGCCACTGCCTACCCGGTGTTCCTGAACATCAATTCTGTCACGGATTCCCCGACCATGTGCGCTCGGCGACTCTTCGAACTCAGCGCTGCACAAACCACAGTCCTTTCAGCCCCCTCCGCGGCGATCGAGCACTTTTTCGGAGACACCATCACGGTCGTGCAAACCACCGAACAGGCCAGCCAGGCGCTAGACCTGCTCCTCGATCAACCCGAATACCGTCAACGGCTCGCTCTTCGCGCCCACCGGAGAGTATTCGATTGTCATCTCTATACACACCGGGTCGACGACATCCTGGGCACCGTGGGCCTACCCGTGAACCCGGTGGACCACTCGATCTCCGCCGTCGTGCCGACTATGCGCCCAGACCAAATCGACCACGTGCTGACGACGATCGCCCATCAGACTCATCCCGCCCTTGAGTTAGTGCTGGTGCTGCACGGACTCGACCTAGACGAAGCCCACATCCGGGAGCGAGCGCGCAACCTCGGCGTCGAAAAGGTCGAGGTCCTATCTGCCGATCGCGGCCTTACGCTGGGGGCCTGTATGAACCTAGGGGTCGCCGCCTCTTCCGGGCGCTACGTGGCCAAGATGGACGACGACAACACGTACGGACCGAACTATCTGTCGGACCTTGTCCAGGCTTTCGCCTACAGCGAAGCTGCGGTAGTCGGCAAACGCACCCACTACGTCCATCTGGAGTCATCGAACGCGACCATCGTCCGGTTCGAGAATCAGGAGCATCGCTACGTCCGAATGGTTCAAGGCGGTACGTTGCTCTTTAGCCGCGAGCTGGCCCAGTCCATTCCCTTCGAGGATCTGCCCCGTCGGGTCGATACGACGTTCCTCAATAACGTTCAGAAAGGTGACGGCTTGATTTACTCGACGGACCGGTTCAACTTCATCTCACGACGTCGCGCTGATGCCCGTGCGCACACGTGGGGTATCTCAGACGCTCAATTGTTGAACACGCAGAGCAGACTGGTGTTCTTCGGCGATGCCGTTGCGCACGCCGTGGTATGACGACTCGCATGCCAGTCGTTCTTTTCGTCTCCAGCAACGGTGCCGGCATGGGGCACTTGACGAGGCTGCTGGCCTACGCCAATCGTCTCGACGGGCGCGCTCAGGCATATTTCCACTCCCTATCCCAAGCGGTTCCGATCGTAGGCGACTATGGCTACCCGTACGAGTACACGCCTTCAGCTGCGGGATCCGGAATGCCTGTGGTTGTGTGGAATTCAGTCTTCACACGTCGGATGGCCGACACTCTTCGTCGCATACGTCCCGATGCCGTGGTCTTCGACGGGACTTGGCCCTACGCGGGAATCAAGGATCTTCGCGAAGCCTTTCCCGCGGTTCGATGGATCTGGTCGCGCCGAGGGATGTGGCGAGAAGGAAAGGCGGGGGACCAGATTGCCAAAGCAGCCTGGTTCGACGCAGTGGTCGAGCCTGGAGACTTCTCTTTCCCCTACGACAAGGGCCCAACTGCAGGCGCAGTTAGCACCCGGGTCGGGCCGGTCACGATGGTCGGCCGCAGTGACCTATTAGCCAAAAAGGACGCGCGCCTCCGCCTGGGACTGAGCGAGCAAGACCGCTGGGCTCTCTTGAGCCTTGGCGCAGGCAACATAAACGACACCGAGAGCGTGCTAGGAACCTTTGTCACGACGCTAGCCCAATTGGGGGTGCGATGTGCCACGGCGGTCCCGGAAATCTCGCTTCGTTTAGGTGAGCAGCCCCCACTGCAGTCCGTGTCGGCTTACCCGTTGGCCCCGTTGTACCCGGCTTTCGACCTCGTGGTCAGCGCCAGCGGATACAACTCCTTCCACGAACTCCTGCGGTTGGGAGTCCCCACACTTTTCGTGCCGAACGAGGTCACGTCCCTCGACGACCAACAAGGGAGAGCGCAGTACGCAGCAGACCAAGGATGGGCGCACACCACCGTCAGTCTCGACCCGCTGCACCTGCACTCGCTGCTAGCCGAGCTACTGGACGAAGGTCAAAATATGGTAGATCGAGTGCAGAACGTGGACCCCGGAGACGGTGCGGAACAGGTCGTTCAGCTCATCATGGACGTGATCGGCAGGTGAAGGACCCACGCCTCACCATGCTGACCGATTTGGTCGATACTGCTCCCGGGACTCGTGCTCAAGCACGACGCAGCATCAAGCGAGCGGTCCGTCGACGTGTGGTGAATGCCATCGACCACTCCCCGACCACATCGCGAAGACTCGTTGGGCTTTTGTCTGAGACCAGCGGAGGCCGCAAAGCCCTCACAGAGCGGCGTTACCCGCCAGCTGGGCACGCCTTGGCCGGTCGCGATTCATCTCTGTTGCCGGTGGTCCTGGTCTTGGTCCTCGATAGTTCCTCGCAAGACGCTGCCGATGTCGTCGACCGGATCGTCCAGGTGCAAAGTGAATCGCTCGGTTTCCGGCCGATTCTTCTCTTTAACGGACCACACCTCAAAGTGGCCCGAAACCGAGGCTTGCTCGGCGAGCTACTCATGGAACGCGCAATGTGGGACTCCGTCGAGCAGAATCAGCGTTGGGACGACTATGCGCAGCAGCGCATTCGCGATCTCACCGACCTTTACCAGGCCAAGTTGTCTTTGGTCACGGAGGGTCCGAGCCTCCGTCCGGGTCAGGAATTGCTGCTGCGGAGCCTGCGCGACGGGAGAGACGAATATGACGACATCAGGTGAGGATCGGAGCGACCCGAGCGCAAGGCTGGCCGGTCACGGCCAAAGGGGTTTTTGAGAAGCTTCAGGATGAGACAGGTGAAGAACTACGGGGTGGCCGCCGCGTCCGTCGCTAACTGAGCCAGGCGTTCGTGCAGACTCTCGCTCTGGTCGGCTGGGGTGAACCCGGTGGCGCAGATGCGAGAGAGGTCGAGCAGGCTCGATGCTGGGCGGGGTGCCACCGGGGCGTTGTGGTCTCCCAGGTATTCGGCGGTGCTGACCGGGGTGACGTCGTTGGGGTCGCGGCCCTCGGCGGTGAACACCCAGGAGGCGATGTCGGCCCAGCTGGCTGAGGGGCCGCTGTTGGTGACGTTGTAGGTGCCGTATTGGGCATCACTGTTGAGCAGGTGCATGGTGGCTCGGGCGAGTTCGTCGGTGAAGGTCAGTCGGCCTCGTTGGTCGTTCACCACGCGCGGGCTGACGCCGGACCGGGCGAGTCGGCGCATGGTGGACACGAAGTTGTGTCCGTCCCCGACGACCCACGAGGTCCGGATCAGGTAGTGCCGCGGGAGGCTGGCTAGGGCGAGTTCGCCGGCGGCCTTGGATTGGCCGTAGACACTCAGTGGGGCGATCGGGTCGCTTTCGCGGTAGGCCCCCTCGGGTCCGGCGCCACCGGTACCGTCGAAGACGTAGTCGGTGGAGTAGTGCACCAGGGTGAATCGGTGGTGCAGCGCGGCGCGGGCCAGTGCTGCGACCCCGGTGGCGTTGGTGGCCCAGGCGGCCGCGACGTCGGTCTGCGCCGC
>JBGTGC010000325.1:0-24859 GCA_041746935.1 Dermatophilaceae bacterium | reverse complement strand
CGAGGTTTCGCTGGGCGGCAGCTTTGAACGCGTCGTCGTCAACGACGTGGACGTGACACCGTTCGTCGAGAGCGAGCTCGACCGCCAGCATCCCGCCCGAGTGTTGGCACGCGAGGCCAGGACTGGCGATGACTATCGGGCTGCGTGGAAGGCGCTGGAAACGCTGTGGGAGGCGACCATCCAACGCGCCAGGGCGTTGCCGCACGAAACGGTGCATGAGCGCGTAGACGGCGAATGGTCGTTCGTCGAGACGCAGCGACACCTGCTGTTCGCCAGCGATGCGTGGCTCGGCAACGCGGTGCTCGAGGAGGATTCGGCATACCACCCGTGGGGTTTGCCGGCAGGTGGGATGGCCCCGAGGCAGTGGCGGAGCTCGGCCTCATCCTCGATGCCACCCCGACTCTCGAGGAAGTGCTCGAACCGCGTCTAGCCCGTCAGGGCACGATGAGGCGTGTCCTCGACGGGCGCACCGAACGTGAACTTGATCGGGTATGCGGTCGCAAGCCGGCTATGTCGTATCCCGATCAGGAGTATGTAGTGCGCCGGTGCCTGAAGGTCGTGCTGAGAGAAGAGGCCGAGCACCCTCGCTATGCGGTGCGCGACCTCGATGCGCTCGGGGCCAGCGAGTAGCGCTTTGGCGGCAGGGCCGTTGCTATTGGCACAGATGCCAGAATGTCGCGTATGCCGGATCTGGAATTTCTGGAGACCGATCTTCTGATCCTTCGTCGTAGCATCGTGGACGATGCGGTGGTCTAGCGTCAGCTGTGGACGGAGCGGGACCCTCGGGTGCCCTCGCACCGACAGATCGATTTAGCAGGGCGACCGAGCGCGGAAGTCATCGCCGCTAAGGCCCGCGAGAACACGGGCCCACGACTTCTGGCGATCGAGCGGAGGGGCACCGCTGACGTCCTTGGTTATTGCGGGTTGGTCCCTGGAGGGAGTGGGTCGACGCACGAGCCTGAGTTGGCCTACCAGTTGCTGCGTGCTGCTCACGGCTGCGGCTACGCGACTGAAGCCGGGGGGGGCGTAGTCAGGTAGGGGAGTGGCGCGGGCTACCGGAGGTTGTCGGCCGGAGTGCGGGAATGGAATGCCGCATCGCGGCGCGTCCTAGCGAAGCTCGACTTCCGCGAAACCGGACAGGTGGAGGCTGACGCCGTACATGGTGACAGCTTGCTCACGGTGCGAGAACTCTGATGGCAGTGAGCGGTGAGCCGACCCGCACCGGTGACGGGTGGTCCTGGGGCTCAGAGATGGGCGCATTTTTATGTGTTGTCGTGCATTAGTATTCTCTCTGTGAGTGACGTTCGGGCCGTGCTGCGCCATGCCCCACGCATCGTCGTCAAGGTGGGATCGTCTTCGATCACCGCCTCGCGCGGCGGCATCGATGCCTACCCCCTGCAGGCTCTGTCCACCGTCGTCGCCAAACGTTGGCAAGAGGGCACCCAAGTCCTGTTGGTCTCCTCAGGGGCCATTGCCGCTGGGATGAGCCCGCTCGGGCTGACGCGCCGCCCGAAGGATCTTGCGACCCAGCAGGCCGCAGCGAGCGCGGGCCAGGGCAGCCTCATGGCGGCATACACGCAAGCCTTTTCGCTGCACGGTATGAACGTCGGGCAGGTCTTGCTCACCGCGGATGACCTGCACCGGCGCAGTCACTACGTCAACGCCTCACGCACTCTGGAGCGCTTGTTGGAACTCGAGGTGGTCCCGGTCGTCAACGAGAACGACGCGGTGGCCACTGACGAGATCAGGTTTGGCGACAACGACCGCCTTGCCGCGTTGGTCGCCAATCTGGTCGACGCCGACGCACTGATCTTGCTGTCCGACGTGGACGCGCTGTACGACGCCCACCCTCGCAATCCGGGCGCCAAACGCATCCCTGTGGTCTCTTCGCCCGAGCAGATCGCCGGCGTCGACATCTCCAGCATGACCTCGACCGTCGGCACCGGTGGGATGACCTCCAAGGTGGCCGCAGCGGCGATGGCCACCCAAGAAGGCATCACGGTGTTGCTGACCAGCACCGAGCAGGCTGGCCGGGCGTTGGCCGGCGATGACGTCGGCACCTACTTTGCGCCGACCGGCCCGAAGAAGTCGGCGCGCCGGCGGTGGCTAGCTCACGCTGCCACGGTGCACGGGCGCGTGGTCTTAGACGCGGGTGCCGTCGTGGCCGTAGTGCAGCGACGAACGTCTCTCCTGCCGGTCGGGGTGACCCGGGTCGAGGGCCATTTCTCGGTGGGCGACACGGTTGACCTGTGTGATCCTGAGGGTCGAGTGGTTGCTCGGGGCCTAGTCAACTATTCCTCGGCCGACCTAGCCCCCCTGGTCGGTCGACGCCTGAACACCGACGCCAACGACCACGCCCGGCCCCGGATGGCGGGCACCACCGCACAGACCGTCGTGCGCCGCGACGATCTCGTCGTCTTGTAGCAAGGAGACTCATGACCGTCCAACACAGCGTCGCCCTCGACCAGAACATCGTTGATCGCGTGCACCAGGTTGCCCGTGGGGCCAGGACCGCCTCACGCGTGTTGGCCTTGCTGCCCCGCGCCCAAAAGGATCAGGCGCTGCTCGCCATGGCCGATGCCCTGGACGCGCACGCTGAGGCCATTGCCGGCGCAAATGGCGAGGACCTCGATCGAGGACGCAGCGGTGGGATGCCGCAGAACCTGCTCGACCGGCTCACCTTCGGGGCCGATCGGGTGGCTGACAGTGCGGACGGTTTGCGGGCGGTGGCCGTGTTGCCCGATCCGGTTGGGGAGATCGTGCGCGGCTCGAGGCTGGCCAACGGCCTGCAGATCCGTCAGGTCCGCGTCCCGATGGGCGTGGTCGGAATGATCTACGAAGCACGCCCCAACGTGACCGTCGACGCCGCGGGGCTCGGGCTGAAATCAGGCAATGCCGTCATCCTCCGAGGTGGCTCCGCGGCCGCCAGCACCAATGCGGCCAGCGTGCAGGTCATGCGTGGGGCGTTATCTGGGCTCGGATTGCCACCGGATGCGGTCAACCTGCTCAGTGGTGGTGGCCGTGACAGCGGTCGGGCCCTGATGACCGCGCGTGGGCTCGTCGACCTCGTCATCCCACGGGGCGGCGCCGATCTCATCAACACCGTCGTGGCCGAGTCCACCGTGCCGGTCATCGAGACGGGCATCGGCAACTGCCACGTATATGTCGATGCGGCCGCCGACATCGATATGGCGGTTGCGATCGTGGTTAACGCCAAGACCCACCGGACCTCGGTGTGCAACGCGGCCGAATCGCTGCTGGTGCACGCCGACATCGCTGGGGCGGTGCTACCTCGGATCATGCAGGAGTTCACCGCGGCGGGGGTCACCGTCCACGGGGACAAGGCGATGGCGACGTATGCGCTCGCGGCCGATACGGCATACCAACCGATCACCGAGGACGACGACGACACCGAGTTCTTGTCGCTGGACATCAGCGCCCGCGTCGTGCCCGACATCGACGCTGCCCTGCGGCATGTGCAGGAGCACACCTCGGCCCACTCCGAAGCAATCGTCACCCAAGACCGGGATGCCAGCCAACGCTGGATCGCCGAGATCGATGCGGCTGCGGTGCTCGTCAACGCCTCCACTCGCTTCACCGACGGCGGCGAGTTCGGCTTCGGAGCCGAGATCGGCATCTCGACCCAGAAACTGCATGCCAGAGGGCCGATGGCGCTTCCGGAACTGACCAGCACCAAGTGGGTCGTAGAAGGCCAAGGACAGATCCGCTAACCGACCGAGACAACGCGGGGCGCGCCACATACAGTTGCGCGATGCTCACCCCGCTCATCCTCGTCGTCGTCTCGCGACCCACCCGATGACTTCCTCGCCCATGGTCGACCGCGTCGTCGAAACGGTCTTGCCGACCCGACACGGTGCCTTCCGAATGTTGGGCTATCGGGACACCATCGGCAACGAGCATGTGGCCCTGGTCTGCGGCGATTCCTTTGACGATCCGCAGGGGCTAGCGCCGGTCGTGCGGCTGCACTCCGAATGCCTGACCGGCGATGCGTTGGGATCTCGTCGGTGCGACTGCGGTGAGCAGTTGGACCTGGCCATGGCCTTGGTTGCCGAGGCCGGCTCGGGTGCGGTGATCTATCTGCGCGGCCACGAAGGACGGGGCATCGGCTTGGTGGAGAAACTACGCGCCTATGCCCTGCAGGACGGCGGGCTGGACACGGTCGACGCCAACACGATCTTGGGGCACCCGGCCGACGCGCGGGACTATGCGGCCGCTGCGGGCATCCTGTTGGACCTGGGGCTTCACTCGATCGTGTTGTTGTCGTCCAATCCGGCCAAGCAGAGCGCTATCGAGGCGTTCGGAGTCCAGGTGCTGGACCGGCGCAGCCTGATCGTGGCCGAACGCACCGAGAACGCAACCTACCTGGCTACCAAGCGGCAACGGATGCACCACGACGACCCCAGCGACGCCGGGCTCTGGGCGGACCTGCTCAGCGGGCACGTGCCCGCTCAGGCGGTCTCCTCCAGCGATCGCGTGTTGCTCCATCGATACGGACCGGTGGCCGGAGATGGCCCGCACACAGTGATCGCTCAGTTGGCCCAGAGTCTCGATGGATTCATCGCCTCGCGCACAGGGCAAGCGCACTTTGTCTCCGGCACCCAGGATCGTGAACACCTGCACCGGTTGCGGGCGCTGGTGGATGCCGTCGTAGTGGGTGCCTCCACGGTGCTCAGCGACGACCCTGCGTTGACGGTGCGTTCGGTGCCGGGGGAGAACCCCACCCGGGTGATCTTGGACCCCCGTGGGAGGGTCCCCGCTGATGCAGGGGTGTTCAATGACGCGTCTGCGCCAACGCTGTGGGTGCGTGCCGCGCCACCTCAGGATGCCGCCGAGTCCGCCAGTCAGTCTCCGTCCGCGGCCACCGGCGTCGAAGTGGTCGAGCTGCCTACGGATTCCGGCGGACAGTTCGAGCCAACCCAGATCTTGGACATGTTGGCCGATCGCGGTCTGGGGCGAGTGTTGGTCGAGGGAGGCGGCGTGACGGTGTCGCGATTCTTGGATGCCGGTGTGCTGGATCGGTTCTATCTCACGTCGGCCCCACTACTCATCGGCGACGGAGTGCCGGGCATACGCTTCGACGGTGAAGACTCGCTGTCCCAGGCCATGAGGCCCACGGTGCGCCGGTATCAACTCGGCGAGGACGTCTGCTCCGAGATCGACTTCACCGGCAGCGCCAGCAAATCCGTGTGACCGATGCGGATCACCAGCCCAGCGCCGCCAACCTGATCGAGCCGATCAGCCAGCCACGACTCGATCATCTGCTGATCACCGGTCTGGTGCTCGACCGTGCTGGCAGCTGCCGCCCGCTCGGTCAAAAGTCGGCGCAGCAACGGTTCGTCGCCGACCCCGAGGACCCAGGGCGTATCCACCGTCGTGACGGACCAGCCGTGAGCGGTGAAGGCTTCGACGGCGACACGCCACCCGTCCGGGCCCGCCAGCGTCTCGAGACCCGTCGAAGACGTGGTGCTGCGCTGTTGGTCACTGTTGAACCTCTCCGCAACGACCGCATCGTCGGGGTGAGTTGGGGTGAGTTCGACCGTTCCGGTCACCGACAGCGACCACAGCGCGGCGTCGGCACCGGTCACCGTGGCCGCGACGAGCGAGTCGATCTGCCCCTTCGTCAACAGGTCGAGCAGTGCCGAGCAGGTCACGAGCGCAGGAGCGCTCGAAGTCTCCAACAGCGTTGTCAGGGCGTCCACGGCTCCGGTATGCCGAGTGCGACTCCGCAGCCAGGCCGGGTTGCTCTCTTCACCCGCGTCCAACAGAGCGGCGTCGTGGTCCAACAACTCCCAGTCTTGACTCCGGGCCGATCCCATGAACTCGTCGAGGCGCGGGCCCAGCCAACGTAGGTTGGCCCCGGTGCCGGCCCCGACATCGACGACAATGACGCTCGCGGTCTCGGACGTGTTGGGGGTGTCGAGCGCCGCAGCCATCAGGTGAGCAGCCGCAGCGCGCACCAGCGGGAGGCTGTGTTCACGGGCCTGCCCGTCGGCACGGTAGCGAAGGGCAAGCCAACTCGCCTCGATCGGCCGCTCGCTCACAGGGCACTCATCAAATCTGCCAAGATACCCGCCGGCACGTTCCACGCCGGCAGGTGGTCTCGCCGCACCAAGGCCGCGCTCCGCCACTCCTCGCGCAGAGGTTCAGACGTCAACCATCGGGCAACGGTCTCAGCCCAGGACGCGGGATCGTCCGTGGCCAACGCTGCCCCCGGCACACCCAGCCTGTGTGTAAGGTCTGTGCTGCCCTGCAAGGACACGCCACCTCTCAAGGTCTCTTCGGCGGCAGTCCGGGCACCAACGATTGCCGGTATGCCGCTGGCCATCGCCTCGGAGACCACCATCGCGTAGGTTTCGGCGACCGAAGGCAGCAATAGCAGATCACTGCGCGCCCACACCTCGTCCAGGTCCGTTCCGCTTCGTGCGGGGCTCAGGGTCACGCGATCGGTCAGACCAGCAGCAGTCACCTCATCGCCTAGGCGTTCCCGCCCGAAGCCGCAGGGGTCCGCGCCCAGCCAGAGAGCCTGCCATTCGAGATCGGCCAACACCGGTGCAGCGAGCGCCTCGACCAGCAGCCGGTGGTTCTTGCGCGGGGTATACGACGCGGGGGTGATCAGCTGGATCGGGCGACCGCCCGTCGCCACCCGGCGTTGATCCACGCCGGGCTCGGCCACGGCCACGTCGTTTACCCCATAGCGCCTGCCCAGATCGCGAGCAGCCCAGGCCGAGGTGCAGGCCACGCCACTGGCGCTGTCCAGTGCGGCGGCCTCTGAGGCAGCCAACTGCCGTTGCTGCGCAGGCGTCCAGCCGGTCTCAGCAGGCAAGGGCAAATGCACGAGTATGACGACCCGCAGACCCGCGGCTCGGGCGTCGTTGACTTCTTGGGCAGCGGCACACCCGATCAGCCCGTCGATCAACACGGGTGTGCGGCGGTCAGCCGAAGAGGCGAGGAGCGCCTGCCTCAAGCAATCGCGGTCGGCGTCGTCCGGGAAGGGCCACCCGCCCGGCACACACTCCACGGTGGTGGCCCAATGCGTGGCGATCCGTTCGTTGTAGATCGTGCCGCCGCTGGCCTCCAGGCCGCCGGGGCTCAGGATGCGCGCGGGGGGGCTAGTGGCTAGCACTCGGTGGGATGGTCATGGTGTATCCCGCCCAGGCGTCCGGGTGTTCGTGCATCCGCACGTCGATCTCCACGAGGGTATCTGCCCCACCCGCTTCCGCTGTCGTGAGGGCGGCCAGCATGGACTCGGCGACATGCCGGGCCAGCACCTCAGTCGTGCTCAACGCGCCGTCGAAGGCGGGGTGCTCGTCGAGGTTGCGGTAGGTCAGGTCGGCCATGATGTCCGCCAACGCCGAACTGGCTGCTCCGATATCCAGGACCACGCCGTGCTCGTTCAGGGATCGCGACCGCAAGGCGACATCCACGACATACGTCGCGCCGTGCAGAGCCTGTGCCGGCCCGAAGTAGGGATCGGGCAGGCTGTGGGCGATCATCATGTGGTTGCGCACGCTCACCGTGAACATGTCAGATCCTTCCGCTCGGCGGATCGGGGGAGTAATCGACGACGTGGCACCAGCCGAGCAGTTGCCCCGATGCGATGGCAGCCATCGTCTCAGGCAGTGCCGCCAACGTCGTGTGATCGCTGAGCAAGACGTCGTAGAACGGATCCTGCAATTCGGCTAGTGCCAACTTCATCCGGTCGCGATGGGACCGGCGTTGCCGCGCGGACAGGGCGACGGCGGAGACCTGACTAGCGCGGATCGTCAGCCGCTTGGCGTGGAAGTCGCCGCCGAGCGGAACGGTAGGGGAGTGCTGGCCAAACCACGACACCTCGATGAGCTCGCCCTCGAAACCCAGCAGGGACAGCCCGAGTGCTAGCCCATCCTCAGTGCCAGAGCAGTGCAGCACCGTGTCGAACTCTCCGCTCACTTCCGCTGGGGTCAGCACCTCGATCCTGAGGTGTTCGGCCAGCGCGGCCGCTCGAGGGTGCGGGTCGATGACCACCAACCGGCTGAGGGGGAAGTCGCGCAGAAGAGCACACAGACTGGCCCCGACGAGCCCACACCCAACCACCGCGATGCGCTCACCCCACTTGGGCGCGGCGTCCCACACCGCGTTGATGGCCGTCTCGACCACTCCGGCCAGCACCGCACGTGCCGAAGGAACCCCATCGGGTATGCCGCTCGCGGCCTCGATCGGGATGACGTAGCGATCTTGATGAGGGAAGAGTGCGAAGACCCGCTGCCCCACCCCTAGACCCGACGCCTCGATCACGCCTGAGACAGTCTCTGGCCCGAGCTCGACAATTCTCCCGACCGAGAGGTAGCCGTACTTCACCGGCCCGGGGAAGTCGCCCTCTTGGAAAGGAGCACGCATGGTGTCCATCACGGCCGGTGGCACGTGACCGGCATACACCAATGACTCGGAGCCGCGACTGATGCCGGAGTGCAGGGCCGCGATGAGCACCTCGCCGGGACCGGGCGCTGCCAAGCTCTGAAGACGGATCTCGCCACTGGCCTGCCCCGAGCTCCAAAAGGAATGGGCCCATGAGTGTGTGTCGGCGGGCCCGCTCGCTGATCCCATCTCTAGTGCTCCCTCCTGGGTGTCCTTGTCATGGTGTCGTCGTAGAGTCCGGACATGTCCAGAGCCACGACAGCGCGGCCCTTCACCGTATACGCCGGGCTGGTCCTCAGCGCGGCCGTCGCGGGCTGTCTCGTGGTGGTCAATGCGGTGCCATCTGACCTGGCCAGTCACCGTGATTGGCTGGCGATGATCCCGGCGGTCCTTGGCCTGCCCATGCTGCTCCTTTCCCTGTGTCGTCGTAACCCCGCTGGGCGGATGGGGCCAGCAGACTTTGTCACGGTGGTCCGTGCGGTGCTCGTGGCGCTGGTTGCTGGCTGGGCCGTGCTCGTGGTCCTTGGGTCGCTGCCATCGACCTCTTGGTGGCTCCTGGCGCTCGCCGTGGTGGCGCTCGCCCTCGACGGTGTGGACGGAGCGGTCGCGCGGCGGACCGACACCGCCTCCGAGATGGGTGCGGTGCTGGACGCCGAGACCGACGCGGTGATGATGTTGGCGCTGTCGGTGATCGCCGCACATCAGGTCGGGGGCTGGATTGTGCTCGCTGGCGGACTGCGATACGCCTTCGGCATCCTCGACGCGATCCGGTGGGGCGGCGGACGCGTGCCGCGAAGGCCGCTGCCCCCTCGACCTTCTCGCCGCGTGATTGCCGCCGTGAGCGCTGTGGCATTGGCAGCCACCACGGCACCCGTGCTGAGCCCTTCGTTGACGACCCTGCTCAGCGTGGTCGCCCTATCGCTCCTGATCGTGTCGTTCGGACTCGATGCGATCTGGCTGGAGGTCGGCGCTGATCGCGGAGTCGTAGGCGATGTAGTAGGTCGGGCGGCGCTGCAGCGTGGAGTAGATGCGACCGACGTATTCGCCCAGGACGCCCAGGCAGAGCAGTTGCAGTGCGCCGACCGCGGCGACGACCACCACCGTTGAGGTCCACCCCGCCACGGTGAAGCTGAAGAGATTGGCCACGACGGCATACGCCAGCAAGAGCAACGATGCGGCGAAGCCGCCCAATCCGAACCACGTGGCCAATCGGAGCGGGGCTAAGGAAAACCCGGTGAAGGCATCGACCGACATCCGCACCATCGTGGGCAGGGGGTACTTCGAGGAGCCGGCGGCGCGCGCTTCCCGCGTGTAGCCCACGGTGGTGGACGGAAAGCCGAGTGAGGGCACGACGAGGCGCAGGACCCGGTGGGCCTCGGGAAGGGCATTGACCGCGTCGACTGTCGCACGCGACATCAAGCGGAAGTCTCCAGCGTTGTCTGGCGCGTCCGTGGCACCGGCCGCCCGAATGCCGGCGTAAAACGCGCGAGCCGAGGAGCGCTTGAACATCGAGTCCGAGGAACGGTCGGTGCGCACGCCGTAGACGACATCCACACCTTGCGTACGTGCTTGCTGCATCATCGTCGGGATGGTCTCGGGAGGGTCCTGTAAGTCTGCGTCCAGGGTGACTACCCAGTCGCCGCGGACCGCTGCTAAGCCCGCCGAGATTGCTGCCTGGTGTCCGGCGTTGGCGCGTAGCCGGACGATCCGAAGTTGCGGCCATTCGCGGCGATAGCGCTGAAGGAGCACGGGGGTCTGATCTCGGGACCCATCATCGACGGCCAACACTTCGTAGGAGTCCTCGCCGTGCAATGCGCCCTCGGTAGCCATCTGGTCCAGAACGGGACGAAGCCGTTCCACCAGCAGGGGCAGGACATCGGCCTCGTTGAACATCGGGACGATGACAGAGCACTGCACGGACATGCACTCCACTGTAGGCGGCCGCGCCCGGTAGTCTGGCCCGATGATGCCAGCGTTTCTTGTCGCCGCCGCCGAGGGTGAGTCCCACGTGAACGAGTTATGGTTCGAGCCGATCTGGTTTGGCGTGATCGCTGCGGTTGCGTTTGCGGGTCTGCTCGCCCTGCTGTGGAGCTTCCGCAACACCCTCGCGCTCGATCCGCATACCGAGCACGACAAGTCCGACGACGGCACGGCGCAAGGTCAGCATTCGGCCGACGGCGGCCCCGGGCCGATCAAAGGTCAGGCGAGCCAGCACTGATGCGTCTGGGAGTGATGGGCGGGACGTTTGATCCCGTCCACCACGGCCACCTCGTGGCGGCCAGCGAAGTAGCCTCCCTTCTCGAGCTTGATGAAGTCATCTTCGTTCCCACCGGCCAGCCGTATCGCAAGGAGGCCAACTCGGTCAGTCCGGCCGAGCATCGCTACTTGATGACTGTGATCGCTACGGCATCCAATCCCCGGTTCACCGTCAGCCGCGTGGACATCGACCGCGACGGGCCGACATATACCGCCGATACGCTTCGTGACCTTCGCGGCAATTACCCCGGTGCCGAGCTGTTCTTCATCACGGGGGCGGACGCGTTGGCGCAGATCCTGTCGTGGAAAGGCGTGGAGGAACTATGGGACCTTGCGCATTTCATCGGCGTGACGCGGCCAGGGCACGAACTCAGTGATCACGGCTTGCCGAAGGATCGTGTCACGCTGCTCGAAGTGCCCGCGATGGCCATTTCGTCGACCGACTGTCGCAACCGCACCGCCGAAGGAAAGCCAGTGTGGTATTTGGTGCCGGATGGCGTCGTGCAGCACATCAACAAATATCACCTCTATCGCAAGGAGACCTGAGTGGCAGCCAGTAAGCGCGCAACCGAGTTGGCGCTGGCGGCCGGTGCGGCCGCCGAAGGCAAGTTGGCCGAAGATGTGGTGGCGTTGGACGTCACCGGAGCTTTGGCACTGACGGACGTCTTCGTGATCGCCTCCGCCCCCAACGAACGCCAGGTGTCGGCCATCGTCGACGCAGTGATGGAACGACTCCTGCAGTTGGGGTCCAAGGCGCTGCGACGTGAGGGGGTACGCGAGGCACGCTGGGTGCTGCTGGACTTCGGCGACATCATCGTCCACGTCATGCACGTCGAAGACCGAGAGTTCTATGACCTGGAGCGTCTCTGGAAGGACTGCCCGAACATCGGGATTGAGCCTGCGTGAGCACTGCCAAGCGGATGATCGTCTTAAGACACGGTCAAACGGCGCAGAACGTCGGGGGCATCTACCAAGGGCATCTCGACACGGATCTGTCGGCGGTGGGGGTGGCGCAGGCCGCCGAGGCTGCAATGGTGCTAGGCACGATGCCTGTGCGGCGCATCGTGTCCAGTGATCTCTCACGCGCTGCGCAGACCGCCGCGGTCTTGGCCACGGCGACGCATCTGCCCGTTGAACACGATGCCCGTCTGCGCGAGATCGATGTGGGCGCGTGGGAGGGGCTGAAGCATGACGAGGTCGTGGCCCGTTATCCGCAAGAGACCGAGGCCATTGATGCCGGGTATGACGCTCGGCGCGGGGGGCACGGCGAGAACCTGCACGAGGTGGGTTTGCGCACCCACGCGGTGTTTGCCGAGGTTGTTGGCGGATTGGCCGATGGTGAGGTGGCGGTGCTGGTCACCCACGGGTTGGCGGCCCGCACGCTGGTCAACTCCGTCCTGGGCTGGTCGGACCGACAAGCGTGGCTGACCATGGCGGGGTTGTTGAACTGTCATTGGGCTGAGTTGGCGCAGCACCGCACCGGCTGGCGTCTGGTGTCGTGGAACGTGGGAGCCCTGCCGGCAGGTTCTGCCTAACTCGGCCTGGCTTCACCACTGACTGATCCGAGCCGATTTGGCCAGGCCAGGGTCTGTATGGGTAATATTTGCCGTTCCCTTCGGGGCTGTGGCGCAGCTGGTAGCGCACCTCCATGGCATGGAGGGGGTCAGGGGTTCGAGTCCCCTCAGCTCCACCGACGATCGACCCCCGCACTTCGGTGCGGGGGTCGATGTATTTCCCGTCACTTTGACTGTCGAAAGACACGATGCGCGATAGAGGGGATCAGTGCGTTATTCTGTGGATAGTTCGCATTTCTTCGCATGTTGCCAAAGTGGTTCTGACCATTCCACTGATAAATGCCATGTGACCCACATCACTCGCAAGGATCCGGCTTGACCAATCCGTCAGATGCAGGGCTCCGAATAACCGACATGAGCAAGCACACAAGCCGCCGATTGGCTGCACTCGGAGTTATCAGCGGAGGTATCGCTGGAACTGCCGGAGTGCTGGCCGGCGAAGCGGTGGCCGCAGTGCTGAGCGGTGTGACCGGACCGGTCCTCGCAGTGGGTAACCGTGCGGTCGACTGGGCCCCGCGTCCCGCCAAAGAGTTTGCTATCGAGACATTCGGCACCGCCGACAAGCCCGTCCTCATCGGCTCGGTGCTCGTAGTCGTAGGACTTCTCGCCTTGGCCATGGGTTGGCTCGGCACTCGCAAGCCAGTGCCCGCGCTCGCGGGTTTTAGCCTTTTGGTGGGTATCGCCGGGATCGCCATGGTCACCGACCGTGCAGCCAGCGCCGGAGTTGCGTTACGCCTGATTCCGCTGTTGGCCATGGGGGCAGTCGGCATCGGCGGGCTGACCTGGATGCTCCGCGGCCTGCGTGCTCGACAGGGGGCTCATACTCAGGATGGTGCGGCCTCTTCGTCGCCCCATGCCCTGGACCGGCGAGCCTTCGTGGTGGCCGCATCAGCGGTGGCCGCAACAGGAGCCGCCAGCGGCCTGATCTCCCGCGTCTTTGCCGGAGCGGCGGCCCTTGGCTCCCGGGAAGCTCTCACCCTGCCGAGTCCGGCAGAGTCGGCACCGCCGGTCCCGACCGGAGTGACCTTTGCCGACATCGACGGCCTCACCCCATACCTGACCGAGAATGCCGACTTCTATCGAGTAGACACCGCGCTACAGGTTCCCGATGTGCCCTTGGAAGGCTATCGACTTCGTATCCACGGAATGGTCGATAACCCCTTGGACCTGAGTTTTCAGGACCTCATGGATAGAAACCTGATCGAAAAGCGCATCACGCTCACCTGCGTATCCAATCCTGTTGGTGGCGACTATCTCGGAAATGCGACCTGGTTAGGCGTCCCGATGCGTGATCTGCTCGAAGAAGCCGGAGTTCAATCAGGCGCTGATGCAGTCAAATCCACGAGCGCCGACGATTTCACAGCGGGAACGCCGTTGTCGGTCCTGACCGATGACCGCGATGCACTGGTTGCCATCGGCATGAACGGTGAGCCCTTGCCCTTGGAGCATGGTTTCCCCGTCCGCATGGTCACTCCCGGTCTGTACGGCTACGTGTCGGCCACGAAGTGGCTCGTTGACCTCGAGGTCACCCGCTTCGCTGACTTCTCGGCATACTGGACCGAGCGAGGCTATTCGGCGGAGGCACCGATCAAGGTCTCCTCACGCATCGACGTTCCGACCTCCTTCGCTCAGCTCGACACTGGCGACGTGACCGTCGCCGGGGTGGCCTGGGCGCAAGATCGGGGCATTGATAAAGTCGAAGTTCGCGTCGGAGACGGTGAATGGAGCAAAGCCGAGCTGGCTGAAGTCGACAACATCGACACATGGCGACCTTGGCGCTGGACCTGGCCCGCAGAGGCTGGCACGCAGCGCATCGAAGTCCGTGCCACAGACAGCACGGGCACCACACAAACGTCCGAGCGGGAGCCCATTGCCCCCGACGGATCCACCGGATGGCACAACGTGACGGTGACAGTCAGTTGAGCCGACCCGGCTCCACTACCCCCAAAAGAAAGGCACTACCATGCGCGCTCAGAAGATGTTTTTGACCCTGGCTATGGCCTCCGTACTGACGGTGTCAGCCTGCGGAAGCGACGAAGAAGCCGCCCCGGCAGCCGACGACAGCGGTGCCGCCGAGGAAACCACTGAAGAGGAAACCACTGAAGAGGACATGGCCGAAGAGACCATGGAAGACGACATGGCCGAAGAGTCGGGCGACATGATGGACCCGGCCGCCAACCACGTCGGGGCCGGTTGCGCCGACTACGCCGCTGCCGTTCCCGATGGCGACGGCTCCGTGGCCGGTATGGCTCAGGACCCGGTGGCGGTTGCTGCGGGCAACAACCCGCTGCTCACCACCCTGACCGCTGCGGTCTCCGGTGGCGTCAACCCTGACGTCGACCTGGTCGACACTCTCAACGGTGACGAGTTCACCGTGTTCGCTCCCGTCGATGACGCGTTTGCCGCCGTTGACGCGGACACCATGGACACGTTGACCACCGACGCCGACCTGCTGAGCGCGGTCCTGACCTACCACGTTGTCCCCGGTCAGCTGACCCCGGACGAGGTTGTCGGCACGCAGACGAGCGTTCAGGGTGGCGATGTCGAGGTCACCGGTGAAGGCGACGAGCTCATGGTCAACGACGCCAACGTGATCTGTGGTGGCGTTGTGACCGAGAACGCGACCGTCTACCTCATCGACGCGGTGCTCACGCCCCCGGCCGAGTGATGTAGCGCCGTGACATCACGGCACTGAACACCTCACAAGCGCCCATCGGCGAGACCGGAAACGGCTTCGACGGTGGGCGCTTCGGCGTCTGAGCGTGCTTGGCGCACATGGGGGCTGCGTCTGGCTTCAGCGTCCGGCCCTGCGTTTGACTTCCACGGCAACCTGGGCGAAGACCGGCTCAGTCAGCACCGCGCCGATGCGCCGGACATGGGCCGGATCCAGCTGCAGGATTCGGTTGACGCGAGCCTCGCTCGGCCGCCGCTCGCGGTCCCATTCCCCGGTGCCGACGTCGATCCAGAACCGTCCAGATCGTGCTTCTTGCTCGGCGTCACGATCATGATCCTCGCTCGTCAACTGCAGGGCCAAGAGCAAGCCCTCGTGTCGTCCGATCACCAGCACGGGGCGATCCTTGCCCTTGCTGTAGTCCTCCTCGTAAGGCACCCACGTCCAGACCACCTCGCCGGGGTCGGGCAGATCGTCCGCGACCGGTGAGTAGCTCATCGGCGGAGCGCCGACGAAGTCGCCGGCATACCCACCATCGGCCGTCTTGTGTGAACGTCGCTTCGGCCGTGGACCTCCGGAGGCTCCGCCCCCGGGCCGGCTCGGACGGGGTTTGCTCGACGCCGAGCGTTGCGCCTTGGCGACTTCACGAAAGACGCTGCGGGCGAGCGAGAGGGCATTGGTCAGTGCACGGTTGGCCATGGGACACCCTGACACCATCGTCCGCACAGGCCAAGGGCGATCGTCCTGGGCCATGTAGGTGGCTGCGTGGCGGTGTGAGTCACGTGATGTGGCGGTCTGTAGTTTTGCGCTGGGCGGCGGTCAGTCATGCTGCGCCGGTGACGCTGATCTTGACCTTGGCTGGGGTGCTGTTGGCGGCCGTACTGCTGTCGGCCCAGGCCAATCGGACCATCATGTCGACCGCAGTCACTCCGGGGGACGACATCGTGTCGCTGGGCGCTGAGCTGGCCCACTTCGTCGCGGGCTTGGCCTGGCCCGAAGCCTTGCTGATCGGGGAGACCAAGGCATCTGCTCAACGCCGAGTCAGGCGTGAACGACGGGCTGGCCGCTCCCCTTTGTCCTGATGTTGGTGGCCCTGACGATTGTGATCTCGATCCTGGGGCATTCTCGACCGACGTGGTCGTCCCGCGATGGTTCGATCAGGAGAGTGAGACGCCGCGCTGGCACGGCACGCAGGATGCGTCGCCCTGAGCCTGCTCGTGGGAGACTCATAAACGAATCCACCGTCCCCTTCGCCCTTGACGAGGTCCTGTACGCGTGTCACCGATTGCTCGCGTTGCCCCGCAACCCGCGGCTACTCCGCCCGACATCATCCGCAACTTCTGCATCATCGCGCATATCGACCATGGCAAGTCCACGCTGGCCGACCGGATGCTGCAGATCACTGGCGTCGTCGATGATCGGGCCATGCGGGCGCAATATTTGGACCGGATGGACATTGAGCGCGAGCGTGGCATCACGATCAAGAGCCAGGCCGTGCGGATGCCGTGGGCGCTGACGGATGGCGAGCGGGAGACGGCATACGTGCTGAACATGATCGACACCCCGGGTCACGTCGACTTCACCTACGAGGTTTCGAGGTCCCTGGCGGCGTGCGAAGGCGCCGTGTTGCTCGTCGACGCGGCACAGGGCATCGAAGCGCAGACCCTCGCCAACCTCTACTTGGCGATGGAAAACGAACTCTCGATCATCCCGGTGCTCAACAAGATCGACCTGCCGGCGGCCCAGCCTGAGAAGTATGCCGAGGAGCTGGCTCACCTGATCGGCTGCGAAGTCGAGGACGTCATGCACGTCTCGGGCAAGACCGGGCAGGGCGTCACCGAGCTACTGGACCGGATCGTGCGCGACCTGCCGCCGCCGGTCGGTGACGCCGACGCCCCTCCGCGAGCAATGATCTTCGACTCCGTTTACGACACCTATCGCGGAGTCGTGACGTACGTGCGCGTCATCGACGGCAACCTGTCGCCGCGCGAGAAGATCGCGATGATGTCCACGAAAGCCACTCACGAATTGCTCGAGATCGGTGTGGTCTCGCCCGAGCCGGTGAAGTCCAAGGGGCTTGGAGTCGGCGAGGTCGGCTATCTCATCACCGGGGTCAAAGACGTTCGTCAGTCCAAGGTCGGCGACACGGTCACGGGGGCGTTCAACATGGCGACCACGGCCCTAGGCGGCTACAAAGACCCGAGGCCGATGGTTTTCTCGGGGCTGTATCCGATCGACGGCTCGGACTACCCGACGCTGCGCGACGCGCTGGACAAACTCAAGCTCAACGACGCGGCGCTGGTCTACGAGCCCGAGACATCGGTTGCCCTCGGGTTCGGCTTCCGGGTCGGCTTCCTGGGGATGCTGCACCTGGAGATCGTCCGGGAACGGCTGGAACGCGAATCGAACCTGGACCTGATCTCCACGCTGCCTAACGTCGAGTACCTGGTGAAGATGGACGACGGCTCGGTTGTCGACGTCACCAATCCAAGTGAGTTCCCCGGCGGCAAAATCGGGGACGTGACCGAACCGGTCGTGCGGGCCACCATTCTGATCCCCAGTGAGTACATCGGCTCGATCATGCAGTTGTGCCAGACGCGTCGCGGCACCCTGCGTGGGATGGACTACCTCTCACCCGAGCGCGTCGAGATGCGCTACACCCTGCCGCTGGCTGAGATCGTCTTCGACTTCTTCGACGTCCTAAAGTCGAAGACCCGTGGGTATGCCTCCTTCGAGTACGAGCCCGACGGAGAGCAGGTGGCCGATCTGGTCAAGGTCGACATCCTGCTGCAGGGGGAGCAGGTCGATGCCTTCTCCTCGATTGTGCATAAGGACAAGGCCTACGCCTACGGGGTGATGATGGTCGGCAAGCTCAAGGAGCTCATCGATCGTCAGCAGTTCGAGATCCCGATCCAGGCCGCGATCGGCTCACGGATCATCGCCCGCGAGTCGATCCGCGCCATCCGCAAGGACGTGACGGCCAAATGCTACGGCGGTGACATCAGCCGCAAGCGCAAACTGTTGGAGAAGCAGAAGGAGGGCAAGAAGCGGATGAAGATGGTCGGCACCGTCGAGGTCCCGCAGGAAGCCTTCATCGCCGCGCTCTCCCAAGACCCCACGGCGGTCGAGAAAGCCAAGAAGTGAGCGCCCCGCTCGGGCCCTCGAGCTCGGTCGACGACGGTCACAACGCTGATCCCGTCGGTCCGGGTATGCGTGGTGGGCGGGTGGCGCGAATCCGGTCCTTCACGCGGCGGGGCGCGCGTATGCCGTCCGGCCACCAGTCGGCATACGACGCGATGGCCCAGCAGTTCGTGATCGCGGTCCCGCGAGAGCGTGCGGGTGACGACACCACGATCGACCCGGCATACCGACTCGACGTGGTTGCGGCCTTTGGTCGTAGGGCACCACGGGTCGTGGAGATCGGGCCCGGATCGGGCGACGCGCTGCGGGCGGGTGCGGCGGCTCGGCCCGATTGGGACTTCCTGGCGATCGAGGTGTGGCGTCCTGGGATCGGTCAGACGCTGGCCCGGATGCGACGCGATCCGCTGCCGAATGTGCGCTTCGTCGAGGTCGACGCGGCGCTGGCGATGGCCACGATGCTCCTGCCCGGGTCGGTGCACGAGGTGTGGACCTTTTTCCCTGACCCTTGGCCGAAGCGAAAGCACCTGGGCCGCCGACTCGTGAGGTCGACTTTTGCTGATTCAGTATGGGCGTCGCTGGAGCCTGGGGGAGTGTGGCGGCTGGCCACGGATTGGGAGCCATACGGGATGGCGATGCGTCGACTGCTCGATGCCGATGACCGGTTCGAGCTGGTCTCGACCGACCCAGCTCCCCTGCGGCCAACCACCCGCTTCGAGCAGAAGGGACTTGACGTCGGCCGCACCATCACAAACCTGAGCTACGCCCGACGCTAGCGCTCACCTCCTGCGTGCCCGACCAAGTGGGCCGGCGGTATTCATCGACCCGCAGGAAAGTCACTGAAATCGGGCACAATCGGGGACTTTCCTGCGAGTCGATGGGGTAGCCGCGAGCGAGATTAGCGAATCGGCATACGGCGGACCAGCAGGTAGAAGGCAAACGCTGCGATTGCCAGGGCGGCGACACCCAGCACAGGCTGCCACGGCCCTGAGAAGGCTGGCCCGAAATTCCACGGCCGCCATTGCGTGATGGGGTCCAGAGCCACGGTGGCGATCAGCAGCAACGGTGCGAGCGTGAGCGGCAAGCACGCCGTGCCCCACCAGCCACCCACGCGGTAGTACACCGCGGCCACGACGAGCCCGCTCACAGAACCTGCTCCAAAGAGCATCACCACGCCCCACAGGTATGGCCCCACCCCGGCGCTCATGACGGCGGTCCCGGGAACCGAATCCAGACCGTGGAACCAGCCCTGCTCGCTGTAGATCCAACGCTCGACCACGAGCAGCATCGTCATCGTGCTCGCGTAGACCAACGCCGTGATGGCCGCGGTGAGCAACCCAGCCTGTACGAATGTGCGCCGCGTCATGCCGTGAGCGACGTGCAGTGGCAGGTAGGCCCACACCAGACCACACGAGATGGCGAGCTGGAACCACAGCGCAGCGTGGTGCCCGAAGGCCACGACCGACATCTCGGGCGCTACGAAAGAGCTGATCGCGAAGAGCACGAGGCCCATGACCAGCGCCGCGGCTGCACAAAATGCGGCCGCGCGCAGAAGGCTGAAACGTAAGAGGGGGACCGATGCCCGCTGCCATTGGGGAGAGCGGTCCGATGTCGCTGCGGCGGTAACGGTGCTCATGTCGATTCCTTCGTCAGGTGGATGAAGAGGTCTTGCAGCGGCACCGGGCCAACCCGCACGCCGGCCCGCTCAGCGTCCTGCAGCACGGCTGGATCCAGGTCCTCGAACAGGGTGACCGCCCTCGTGGGCCCCAAATCGCGAAGGCCAACCGGGTGGTGGCCAGCGGCAGCGGCGTCGACCAGCGCAGTTGGGCCGGTCAGCGTGACGCCTTTGCTGCGCACATCGTCGGCTTCTTCGCTCAGCATGACGGTGCCTCCGCTCAAGATGGTGACCGTGTCGAGGAAGTTCTCGATCTCGCTGATGAGGTGACTGGAGATGATGATGGTGCGCGGATGCTCCGCAAAGTCGGCGATAAGCGCGTCGTAGAACACCTGCCTCGTCGGTGCATCCATGCCGAGGTGGACTTCGTCGAACATCGTCAACGGGGCCCGAGACGCTAGGCCGATGACGGCACCGAAGGCCGACTGCTGTCCCCGCGACATTTGACCGGGCTTCTTCGAAGCGTCGATCCCGAACGAGGTCATCAACGACTCGGCATACTCGCCGTCGAAGGTGGGTCGAGCTCGCTGCAGCAGGTTCACCGTCACTGCGGGTGGCGCTTCGCTGATGGCCTGTCCACTCTCGCGGATGAGGCACACGCGCTCCATGAGGGCTTCGTTTTCGAAAGGCTCGGTGCCCTCGACCAACAGCGAGCCTTGATGCGGCCGGCGCAGCGACGCGATGGTGCTCATCAGGGTCGTTTTGCCGGTGCCGTTGCGACCGAGCAGACCGTGGATCCGGCCTGGGGCAAGATCGAGGTCCACCGAGCTCAGGGCGGTGGTCCGTCCGTAGCGGACCTCTAGGCCCCGTGTGCTGACCGCATACCCGCTCATGATTGCTCCTTGGTCACGTGATTGATCAGGTCTTGGGTGGAGATGCCGAGAAGGGCCGCATCGCGCAGCAGTGGGTCGAAGCGATCGGCAAAAAAGGTGCTGCGCCGTCGTGCGCGCAGTCGCTCGGCGGCTCCGTGCTCCACGAACATCCCCACGCCGCGCTGCTTGCGGAGGATGCCTTCATCGACCAGGTCGGCAAAGGCCCTGGCAGCAGTCGCGGGATTGATCCGGTATGTCGTGGCGTATTGAGTGGTCGACATCACCTGACCGCCTTCCGCGAGCGCACCGGACAAGATCTCACCCCGAATAGCCTCGGCAATCTGGAGGTAGATCGGGTCTCGTCCATCGAACACTCGCGGTCCTCTGTTCTGTGGTTCATTACTTAACTAATTAACCACAGAAGTCGCGAGCCGTCAAGTCCGCGTCCGAGGTGATCGAGACGCAAGAAAGTCACCGAAAACGGCGAAAGTCGGTGAGTTCGCTGCGAGTCGATGTGCGATCCGGGGCTCCCTGTGGATGACGCCAGTCGAGGTCGCGTCGAATCGGCCATAGTGCTCCGATGGCACATCCTCAGGCAGAGGGGTGGTGCACGCGCCAGGCCGCCCTTGCTGACGGCGTCGGCTGGCGCACCCTGAACGGTCCGGACTACCGGCGCCTCTTCCGCGGGGTCTATGCCACATCCGAGTGCGACGAATTGGGGAAGGTCGCGGCCCTGGCGGGCGTCGCCGGGGCCAACAATCCTCGCGCCCTCGCGAGTCACTACACGGCGGCATCGCTGTGGGGAGGGGTGGTGCCCTCGACCGTCGACATCCACGTGACCGTTCCGGCTGGGATGACCACACGAAGGCCGCGCGGCCTGGTGGTCCATTCCGCGGAGCGGACGGCGGCTCGTCGATACGGCGTTCCGGTGACGTCAGTCGCCGGGACGTTCATCGACATGGCCCGCTACCTGGGACTTCTAGACCTCGTGGTGCTGGGGGACTCGTTGATGCAGTCGACCGGAATCTCGGCCGCGGCCCTCATGGGCGCTGCTCGGCGGTCCAGTGGGCGCAACGTCAGGCTGGCCCGTCGAGCGGCGGGTCTGGTGAGACCTGGCGTGGATTCACCGATGGAGACACGATCCCGACTCTTGATCGTCCTGGCCGGGCTGCCGGAGCCGTGCGTGAACTACGTGTTTCGGGACGAGGGTGGTGCCATCCGACGACGTCTGGATATGGCCTACGTCAAGCACCGTCTCGCCATCGAATACGACGGTCGGCAGCACGCCAATTCGACCGCCCAATGGCACGAAGATGTGGTGCGCCGAGAAGAGTTCGACGGGCAGGGTTGGCGGCTCTTGGTGCTGCACGGTCGGGACATCTATCGCACTCCACAGCACACCCTCGACCGGATCGTCCAGGTGATGCGTCAGCGCGGGATGCGCATCCCAAGGCTCAGCGAGGCGTGGCGCGAGCACTTCCCGGGCCCCTAGGCGCGCACTGCCCCGCACTGAGACCGCATCGGGTCGCAGCAAAGTCACGGGCAATGGCCAGAATCGGTGACTTTCCTGCCACTCGATGAGGTGGTCCGGGTAGTGGCGGACGTGTCGCGGGCCGAGCGGTCAGTCGTCAGTGGACTCGCGACCGCGGCGCACGATGGCCGGATCAGGCTGCTGAACGATCTCTTCGTCCTTGCCGCTGTAGTCGAACTGGCTCAAGAACGTGCGCATGGCGCTGACCCGAGCACGCTTCTTGTCATTGGACTTGATGGTGGTCCACGGCGCGTGGTCGCTGTCGGTTCGCCGAAACATGGCCTCTTTGGCTTCGGTGTAGTCATCCCAGCGGTCCAGGGATTCCAAGTCCATCGGTGACAGCTTCCACTGCCGGACCGGGTCGAGTTGACGGATCGCGAACCGGGTGCGCTGCTCGTTCTGCGTCACCGAGAACCACAACTTGGTCAGCGACATACCGGCATCGACCAGCATTTCCTCGAACGCGGGCACCTGCCGCATGAACATCTCGTATTGGTCGTCGTCGCAAAAACCCATAACCCGCTCGACCCCCGAGCGGTTATACCAGGACCGGTCGAACAGCACGATCTCCCCGTTGCTGGGCAGGTGCTTGACGTAGCGCTGGAAATACCACTGGCCCAACTCGGTCTCAGTCGGCTTGGTCAACGCCACGACCCGGGACCCGCGCGGATTCAGGTGCTCCATGAAGCGTTTGATCGAGCCGCCCTTGCCAGCCGCGTCGCGTCCCTCGAAGACCACGACGTGCCGGGTTTGGCTCTCGCGGGCCCACGCCTGGAACTTCAACAGTTCGACCTGCAGCAGATACTTCTCGACGGCGTAGTAGTCCCGCGTCATCCGGGAGTCGTACGGATAGTCTTCCCGCCAGGTGTCCACCGCGCTGCCGTCAGGGGCAATGAGGTCAGGGTCGGAGCCCTGGTCGTCGCGCACGGTGTAACCTTCGGCGCGCATCTGGTCGATGTGTTCACGAAATCCCTGTTGCTGAGCCACGAACCGACCTTAGTGCTCAGGGGTGAACTGCGCGTGTCCAGACCTGCGGGACAATCGAGGGTATGCCGCCCGCGTTGCCGCCGGGGGAGCCTGCCCCGCCGGACGGGTCGCTCCCGTCCCCAAGCCTGACCTCGATGTCGCAGCGTGAGTTCGGTGTCTATGTTCACGTGCCGTTTTGTCGGGTGCGCTGCGGATACTGCGACTTCAACACCTACACCGCCCTGGAGTTAGGGCCCCATGGTGCCAGCGCCGACAGTTTCGCCGACGCTGCACTCGCGGAGATCAGTCTGGCCTCGCGCGTTTTGTCGACCGGGCCAGCGGTGCCGCAGGTGTCTACGGTTTTTGTCGGCGGTGGCACCCCCACCCTGTTGCCGCCGCGTGATCTCGCCCGGATGCTGGACGGCATACGAGAGCGCTGGGGGTTGGCTCCTGACGCAGAGATCACCACCGAAGCCAACCCCGACACCCTGACCCCAGACGTCGCCGACGCCCTTGCCGACGCCGGATTCACTCGGGTCAGCATCGGGATGCAGTCCGCCGTACCGCACGTGTTGGCGACGCTGGACCGCACCCACGATCCGGCCAACGTCACAACAGCAGTCGGCGCGGCACGAGCAGCGGGTATGCAGGTCAGCTTGGACCTGATCTACGGCACGCCAGGGGAGAGCCTGGCGGACTTCGGAGGCAGCGTCCAGGAGGCCCTAGCGTTGGAGCCCGATCACGTCTCGGCCTACGCCCTCACCATCGAGCCCGGCACGGCCATGGCGGCGGCAGTCCGGCGTGGGAAGCTGCCGATGCCGAGCGACGACGACGAAGCCGACAAGTACGAGGTGATCGACGAGGCGCTGCTTACGGCGGGGTTCGGCTGGTACGAGATCTCGAACTGGGCGCGCACACCCGACCGCCGGTGCCGACACAATCAGGCCTACTGGCGCAGCGAAAACTGGTGGGGGATCGGCCCCGGTGCCCACAGCCACGTCGGCGGCACCCGCTGGTGGAACGTGAAACACCCCGCCGCGTATGCAGACCGGCTGCACAGCGACCTAAGCCCGGCTCATTCGCGTGAAGTGTTGAGCGCCGAACAACAGCACGACGAACGGGTGCTCCTCGGGATCCGCCTCGTTGACGGGTTGCAGCTTGCCGCGCTCTCGGCCTCAGGGCGTCAGGCGGTGGCGGGGTTGATCGCGAGCGACTTGCTCGATGGCGGTTCGGCGATCAAGGGCGCAGCGGTGTTGACTAGACGCGGGCGGCTCCTCGCCGACACGGTGGTCCACGCCCTGTTGCGGTGATCGGACCCGAGGTCAGATGGCTCGCGCGTGAAGCCGCAGCGACACGCCTGGCCATCGGCCGATCGGCAACACGCGCTCCACTGCGACGATGGTTCGCAAGGCCCGGTTGACCAGCGGATTCATCCGCTCCAGGTCGCTGCCTGAGCTGGAGCGACGTCGCAGCGCGACCACCGGACGCAACAGCACGTTCCAGGACCTGACCTGCTCCACCGCGAAGCCGTTGCGGGCAAACAAATCGACCAACTCCGGGCGGGTGTAGCGCCGGACGTGCCCGACCGCTGCATCGTGCGCGCTCCACAGGCGAGGGTCGGCGGGGACTGCGATCAGGGCCAGGCCGCCAGGCCGCAGGACTCGGTGGATCTCGCTCACCGCCGCGTTGTCGTCCTCAATGTGCTCCAAGACGTCGAACGCCACGACCGCATCCATCGCGTCAGCGGCGCACGGCAGCGCGGTGGCGTCCGCGCGGATGACCGCGAGTCCTCGGCCGCTGGCGATCTCGGCACCGGCCTCG
>JBGTGC010000324.1:0-5017 GCA_041746935.1 Dermatophilaceae bacterium | reverse complement strand
CCCCAACGCCCGGACCTGCCCGTCGCAGTTGCGCGAGCGCCTGTTCAGCGTCGCCGGCCGAGGGGCCTTCGACATCGAGGCCCTGGGGTGGGAGGGCGTGGCTGGCCTGCTCGATGCGGGGGTCATCACCGACGAGTCCGGGCTGTTCGGCCTCGGCGTCGAGGACATTGCGAAGGTCCCGCTCTACACCCGCAACGCCAAGAAGGGCGATCCAGACGGTGAGGTCATCGACGCTCGGGTGCTGTCCGCGAACGGCACCAAACTCGTCGAGAACCTGGAGCAGGCGAAACATCAGCCGCTATGGCGAGTGCTGGTGGGCCTGTCGATCCGGCACGTCGGACCCACCGCGGCGCGCGGCTTGGCCACCGAATTCGGCTCGATGGAGGCGATCCGCTCCGCCAGCACCGAGGAACTGGCGGCCACCGAGGGTGTGGGTCCGGTGATCGCCGAGGCGGTCACGGCGTGGTTCGAGGTGGACTGGCACCGCACCATCGTGGAGCGCTGGAACGCTGATGGGGTGCGGATGGCGGACGAGCGCGATGAGTCCATCGAGCGCACGCTCGAAGGTAAGACCGTCGTGGTCACGGGGTCGCTGGAGGGCTTCAGTCGCGACGAGTCCAAAGAAGCGATCGTGAGCCGTGGCGGAAAGGCGGCAGGTTCGGTGTCGAAGAAGACCGATTACGTCGTTGTTGGAGCCAACGCGGGCACCAAGGCTGCGAAGGCCGAGGATCTCGGGGTTCCCGTGCTCGATGAGCAGGGCTTCCTCATCTTGCTGGAGAAAGGTTCATATCCCTAGCGCGCTCAGGAGTTAGTCGTCACAGGTGACGTCTCCGGGTTGGGGGACAGTTGGAGCCTCCGCGCCGAGCACCAAAGGCAGGGCGGCGGTGACGACCGGTGAGGCGGGCAGTCCTGCGTGGCCCGTCGTGGCGTCAGGGCAGATCGATTGCACAGTCACGTTCAGTGCTCCGTCCAGGCTGGCTGTGCTCGTTGGGGTGACGGTGCGATCGCTCTCGCTCCAGATGGAGATCCACTCCGGACCGGCAGGGGTCTCCTCGCCCGCGTTGAGTCGGGCGAGCAGGTGGCTGTCGGGGATCAGTTGCGCGCACGCGCCGTCGCAGAATCCGGCCAAATCGGCCAGCCCGGCCAAGGCAGTTCCGTGATGCGGGGCAGCAATCGTCAGCACCCTCCGGGCCACAGCGTTGCCGCCGTAGTCGCTGCCCCAGAGCCGCACGACGACCCCGCCCGCTGAGTAGCCGATGACATCGACAAGTTCGCCCTCCTCACGTTGCTCGTCGATGAACTTCGCGAGTAGCGCCGCCTGCTCCTCCATATCGCCGGTGTTGTCACCGACCGCAGGGAAGACCGCAACGTCCCGCTCCTGTGTTTCGAGGGTGGCGACAATGGGGGCCAAGTCGCGACCATCTCCTCCGTAACCCGACACCAGCACCACCAACGGCAGGGCCGCGGGGGTGGGCTCTGCCTCGGCGGTCGGCCGTTGCCAGATCCACCACCCGCCTAGCGCCACGACGGCGACCAGGCACAGCCCCAGGAGTATGGACATTCGCCGAGTTCGGGTCTGGGACGGTTGCGCCACCGAGCCAGTCTCACGCATCGGCTTTGCCGACTCCCCAGCGGCTGGGGGAATCACACCGCCTCGGATCTGTGTTCTTCTTCCGTGACTTCACACTCGAACACCTCCACAGCGACGACATCGACCGGCGGCGTCGTCATCTATTGGCGTCCCGGCTGCGGCTTCTGCGCACGATTGCGCTCCACGCTCGGCCAGGACGGCGAGAAAGCGACCTGGATCAACATCTGGGAAGACAAGGACGCAGCCGCGTTCGTGAGATCGGCCAACGATGGCAACGAGACGGTGCCCACCGTGGTGATGGACGGCATACCGGTGACGAACCCGAGCCCCACGTTGGTCAAGGAGAAGCTGAACACCTGATGCAACGGCGGCTGTGGCTCTTCGTGCTGGTCATGACGGGATGGGCCGGCCTGACGTACCTGCTCGACGGCTCGCTGTATGCCGGGCTTGCGGTGCTGGCCATCGGCCTCGGGTCCTCCTGGTGGATCAGTCCCTGGCAAGGCGGTCGGACCGTGCGGCACCGG
The DNA here is from genome assembly GCA_041746935.1 of Dermatophilaceae bacterium. Taxonomy (GTDB): domain Bacteria; phylum Actinomycetota; class Actinomycetes; order Actinomycetales; family Dermatophilaceae; genus Ornithinicoccus. The sequence continues at coordinate 2,902 of JBGTGC010000324.1, read as the reverse complement.
GACGTGCAGGCCATGTCGCGCAGCGACCGCGACGTGGTGATCTATTGGAGACCAGGCTGTCGATTCTGTGCCCGCCTGAAATCCTCGCTGGGTGTTTTGGGCACAAAGCCGTGTGGGTGAATATCTGGCAGGACCGCGAGGCAGCCGAGTTCGTACGCAGCCTCAACAACGGCAGCGAGACCGTGCCAACAGTGCTTCAGGCCGGTGACCCTGTCACCAATCCTGACCCGGAGATCCTCCGAGAACGGCTCAGCGCCTAAGAGCGGATCGTGACCGGGGTTCCCAACGGCAGCCCAATCCGGTCGACCAACGCCATGATCTCCGAATTGGGAAGCCGGATGCAGCCCGAGCTGACGTCCGTCCCGACCAGGTCCGGCTCGTTCGTGCCGTGTATGCCGATCACGCCCTCGCCGCCCCGGAAGTCCATGAGCACGTCGGAGTAGCCGGACAAGCCGTAGGCATACGGCCCGTAGAGACCGTCCGGCTCAGGCGGTTGCAGCAACTCAGTGATGAAGTAGTCCCCTCCTGGGGTGGGGCGATCGGCGCGGCCGACGCCAATTGCGCTCCGCAGGACTTCGTTATCGCCGTTGTTGACCACGATTTCGTGCCCACTGAGGTTGATGTCGATGCTGTAGTTGTGGCTGCTCAGCGTGATCTCCGAGGAGCGCACCCAGCCCGTGCTGCCGTTGGGCCGGACCGGCAACTGAACCTGAGTCCAGGCCGTGCCGACCTCGAGTGCCAACAGGACCAGTTGGCCGGTGATCCGTTCTGAGCGATCCAGGACCTGATCCGGCTCACCGGGATCTCCGAGATCATCGACATCGGCTGCCTCACCGAAAACCCGGAGACGATTGACCACTGCCGCGGCCACGATCGTCGCATCGGGGTTCGTTGAGGCTCCGCCATCGGTCTGCGACGCCTCGTCCTCAGGCTCCATTGCGGATTGCGTCGGGCCCGCGTCGCCGTCGTGGCCTGAGTCGGCGCTCGAGGTCGACGGCTCGGAGTCGCTACCCGAGCACGCGGTCAGCCCCCCGGCTGCGGCCAAGGCGAATCCTGCGCTGAGCACCGTGCGTCGAGGGAGTGGGGACGCAGAAGTCATGGGGTGACCATAGTCATCCGTTCTGAAGTGCCACGAAAAGGCACCAAAAGTGGGCCACGTGACAGTTTTGCAATCCAACGGACCGTTGGCCCCGAATGACCTCAAACGCCTGGGCGAGGGCGTGAGTTGGCGAAAGTTCGCGCTGCACCACCAACATGAGGAGAGATTGTGCGTAGATGGATACCGACCCTTGGGGCCACTGCCCTCGCCTGCGGGGTGATCGTCACTGCGCCGATCACGAGCAGCGCGGCCATGCTGGACGTGTCCAGCGGTGCTGATGGCATCGACGCCGGGAGCCTGCGGGCGGCCATCATCGAAGCCAACGCCAGCGATGGTGCCGACACCCTGACACTCGACGGCAGCACGACCTACGTGTTGGACCTCGACGGAGCCGGTGAAGACGAGGGGGCGACTGGTGACCTCGACGTCACCGGGGAAACCACCATCGAGGGCAACGGCGCGACGATCGACGCTTCAGCCCTGGGAGACCGTGCCTTCCACGTACTGACCGAGGGCAACCTGACCTTGGTCGATGTCACCGTGACTGGTGGCACCGCCGACGACGAGCCCTCCGGCGAGGGCGGCGGCAGTGGCGGTGCGGTGTTGAACGCCGGCAGCCTGAGCACCACCGGCGTCACGCTGGACGGCAACAGCGCCATGCGTGCCGGAGGAGCCATCGAAGGCTCTGAAGGCTCCACCACCACGCTGGACGACTCCACCCTGTCCGGCAACTCCGCGGGTGATGCCCCAGGCAACGGCGGCGGACTACACATCACCGGCGCAGGCGACGCGACGATCACCAAAACCATAGTCAGCGGCAACACGGCGGCCCTCGAGGGCGGCGGGCTGTGGAACGGCTCCGGCACCATGACCGTGACCGACAGCACCATTACGGGCAACACTGCTTCGGGTGCGGAGGCTGACGACGGCGGTGGCGGCCTATTCAACAACGGCGGCACGCTGAAGGTCGAGGGCACCGAGGTCTCGGGCAACACCGCAGACGGCGAGGCCGGCTCCGGTGGAGGCATCCTGAACTTCGGCGGCACCCTCGAAGTGAGCGAATCCAACATCGACAGCAACGACAGCATCCGCGCTGGGGGAGGCATCGAAGCGACCGACGGCAGCAGCACGTCATTGACCGACGGCACGCTCTGGCAGAACAGCACGGGCGGCTCCCCGGGCAATGGTGGCGGCCTGCACCTGACCGGCGCAGGCACCGTGGACGTCGACGGGACCGTCGTGGCCGACAACTCGGCTGCGGCCGAAGGCGGCGGCCTGTGGAACTCTGCGGGCGGCACGATGACGGTGACCGACGCGACGATCAGCTCCAATGTTGCTTCCGGTGTCGACGCCGATCAGGGCGGTGGCGGTGTGTACAACGACGGCGGCACTGTGTCCGTGGACAGCAGCACCGTGAGCGAGAACGTGGCCGACGGTGAGGCCGGCTCCGGTGGTGGTCTGCTGAATAACGGTGGTTCGCTGGCGATCACCGGCAGCGACGTGCTCGACAACACCTCGGTGCGAGCAGGCGGTGGCATCGAAGCTGTCGTCGACGGCAGTGAGACGACCGTGAGCGATAGCTTGCTCGCCGGCAACTCCACCGGTGCCAACCCCGGCAACGGTGGCGCACTGCACCTGACCGGTGCGGGCACCGTGCTGGTCGACGGCTCCACCGTGGCTGGCAACTCCGCCGAGAACCAGGGTGGCGGTCTGTGGAACTCCGCAGGCGGCACTATGACCGTGACCGCGACGACGTTGAGCGAAAACAACACCGGCGGTGAAGGCGGCGGCCTCTACAACGAT
>JBGTGC010000323.1:0-2037 GCA_041746935.1 Dermatophilaceae bacterium | reverse complement strand
CACCCTTGCGGGAGTGCAGGATCTGCTCGACCCAGCAGGAAGTTTCACCGAGACGGTGTCCGGCGAGATCTGCGTCGACCTCGGCGGGAACGGCAAGAAATAACCCCCCGGATGCCGGACGGTCGAGGGTGCCCCGCTCCTGTGACGCCGTGCATGCACGCCGCCGGAAGTTCGCCCGAACGTACCTCATCATCCAAGGCCCAGCCGGACGCGGATGTCAGGCTTAGTCACATGCGGCGAAAAGACGCAGGTCAAGTCGCCGAGCGGCAGCAGGATCGCCTCGTACGAGGCCGTGGAAACCCGCCGCTTCGGCCGGTCACCGCGCGGTCCCATGACATCATCATCGTCGGTGAGATCTGTCATCGTCATCGGGCACCACCCTTCAACGACCCGTGCAGGGGGCAGGACATCACCGGACCTGTCTCACTTGCTCCGTCCCAACGCCCGATAAGTGGGCGACAGGAACGCGAACGCCGAAACCCCTGCCCGAAGCCATGCCCGTGACAGCACTCACACCACGACATGTCTGGCGACGAACCGGGCACTTGACATCCAGTCGCCCACCGGCAGATCATGGCTGCTACAACGCCCTCTCCCCCCGTCAGCTTCAGCCACGCGGTCCGCCGAGGGCGACGAAAGGCCTCGACCCCCGGCCCAGGTGGGATGACCCGCGGTTCGGTGGCCTCGTGAGGCGCAGGGGGCCGCGGGCGGCACCACGATGGGCTGACTCTTTCAGTTGAGCTGGGTTCTATCCTGGCGAGCGGGGCCCGTGAATTCAACGGCACCTCGTCCACGTGAGGAGGTTTGCTTGATGAGCGTCGCCGACGTGTTGGAACCCTTGGTGCGGACTGCCTTGAAGGCGTCTCCCCGAGTGCGGATTGAGTGTTGGGACGGCAGCACCCTGGGACCGGTTGACGGCGTTCTGCGCATCCGGTTCGCTCACCGCCGCGCCCTGCGGTGGTTGCTGTGGTCACCCAACGAGCTCGGGTTCGCCCGGGCCTACGTTGCCGGTGACATCCAGATCGACGGCGACATCGTCGCGGCGATCAGCGGCCTCGACGCGTTCTCCGACGCCGAGAAGGGGCCGGGGGTGCAGGTTGACACGGCAACCAAGGCAGTGATCGCGAAGGCGGTGTTGCGCCTCGGTGCCGTCGGCCCGCCACCTAGGCCACCGGCGGAGGAGACTCGGCTGTCCCGGTGGCGAAGGCATACCCCCCTTCGCGACGCTCGGGCGATCTCGCACCACTACGACGTCGGCAATCACTTCTACGCCCTGGTACTCGGACCCTCGATGGTCTACTCCTGCGCCTACTTCGAGCAGCCGCCCTCGGATGCGTACACCCTCCAGGACGCGCAGCGCGCCAAGCTCGACCTCGTCGCGCGCAAGCTCGCGCTGGCTCCCGGCCAGCGGGTCCTCGACGTCGGGTGCGGGTGGGGCAGCTTCGTGATCCACGCCGCTAGCGAGTACCGCGTGCACGCAGTCGGCATCACCCTCTCCCGACAGCAGGCGTCCTGGGCCCGCGAACAGGTCCGTGCCCAGGGCCTGGAGCACCTGGTGGAGATCAGGGTGCAGGACTATCGCGAGGTGCGCGACGGTCCCTACGACGCGATCGCCAGCATCGGGATGGCCGAGCACGTGGGCTTGTCACTGCTGCCGGAGTACGCGCGGCATCTGCATACCCTGCTGGTTCCCGGCGGCCGGTTGCTCAACCACGCCATCGCGCGCCGGCCCGGCCCGCCCAACGCCCCCAAGGACGACCGGCGCTCCTTTCTCTACCGCTACGTCTTCCCCGACGGCGAACTGGAGCCGCTGGACACGATGGTCCACGCCCTGGAGAGCGTCGGCTTCGAGGTGCGCGACGTTGAGTCGCTGCGCGAGCACTACGCACTGACGCTTAGAGCATGGGTGGCCAACCTGGAGCACGATTGGGACCGCGGGGTCACGCTCGCAGGCATCGGCCGGGCGCGGGTGTGGTGGCTCTACATGGCCGGGGCAGCGCTACAGTTTCAGTTCAACCAGATCGGGGTCAACCAGGT
>JBGTGC010000322.1:0-2130 GCA_041746935.1 Dermatophilaceae bacterium | reverse complement strand
GGGCGGATCAGTAGCACCGTGGGCCGGTTGCCGTATAACGTTTTGGCTTGGCGGCCGCGGTCCACCACGACCCGATCGGCCCACTGACCTGCCCCTGGCGCTGCGTGCACGGTAGGGGTGAGCGCGACCACTGTAGTGGTGGCCCGCCATCCTGGTTGTTTCTTGTCCAGGCCCTCAACGAGGCGCTGGGTTACGGTGGCGAGCCGTGCTGGTTTGGTGCCGGTGATCAGCAACGTGTGACCGTCTAGGCGCAGCACGTCGTGCAGCCGGAGGGTTTCGTTGCCGATGGTGTCGAACATTTCGATGTCGGGAAGGCGGTCACCCCCGGCCAGGCCTGCTCCCTTGCCGGACACGGCGGTAGTGCCCGCATAGGTGTGCGTGAGTTGGGACAGGCGCCGGCCGGCGAGGCGCGTGACACCAGGGATGGAGTCGGCGATGTCCATCACGACGTCGCGCAGCAGGTGTTTGGGGTCCTCGCGCAACAGCATGGCGGAGGCACCGAAGTGGGTGAATCCAATGACTTGCTTACCGACGGCGAATCGTTCGGCTTCGTAGGAGTCCAGCAATGCCTCGGGTGCGTGGCCGCGAAGGACAGCGGACAGTCTCCACCCCAACGCGGCGACATCACCGATACCGAGGTTGAGGCCTTGGCCGCCGAAGGGCGTGTGCACGTGTCCGGCGTCACCGACCAAAAAAGCCCGGCCGACCCGGTAGTGGGTGGCTTGCTTGTGGGCCAACGCGAACGTCCAGAACTGGTCCACGGACGTGATCCTGCCCGCCAACCCGGTGCGGGCCATGGCGCGTTGCGCATCGTCGATGTCGGGTTCGACCGGGTTACCGTCCTGGTCGAGGTGTTGGGTGTATGCCAGGCGGTAGCGGCGTTCACCCGGGAGCGGGAAGACCCCGAAGATGCCGTCACCATCGCCGGAGAACGTCATCTCATTACGCGGCAGGGGCCAGTCGACTTCGGCGTCAGCTAACGCCCACGGGTCGGCATACGGTGCCCCCACGAACTCCAACCCCAGACCTTCACGCACCGTGCTGTGCACACCGTCGGCACCGATCACCCAATCGGCCATGACCATCTCGGTGGACCCGTCCTTGGTTTCCAGGGTGGCTACGATCCCGGGCCTGCCATCAGGTGGGGCGATCTCCTCGAAACTGGTCATCGACACTTCCCGACGCACCAGAGTGCCCAGCTCCGCCAGGCGGTCGATCAGAATGTGCTCGGTACGGTTTTGTGGGATGTCGATCATCTGCGCGTACCGGGTGTCGGTCAACGTCCGGAAATCCACACTGAGCCGGTCCTTGTACTCGGTACGCAACGTGAGGACCTCCACACTGGTGCCCTCCTCGACCACCCGGTCGATCACGCCCAGGCCGCGTAGGTGCTCCAACGTGCGGGCGTGCAAGGCCGCGGACTTCGTCTGTTCCAACGGTCCGGCATGCTTGTCGATGATCTCGACCTCGACGCCGTCCCGGGCCAGGGTCACGGCCAACGCCAAACCCACAGGGCCGGCTCCAACGATAAGAATGGGGATCTGTCGCATGATCTACTCCTAGATAGAACGAACGCTCCTTCGTTCTATCTACCGTACGCATCTCTCACCACTTGTCAAGAACGAACGTTCGCTCTCAGAATCGTCTACTCTGCTGGTATGGCCCGACCCAAGGATCAGTACCTCGCCGAGCGGCGTGCGCAAATACTGGCCGCTGCCGCCACTCGCTTCGCCCGCGACGGCTTCCACCGCACGTCCATGCAAGACGTCATCGGTGAAGCCGGCCTCTCACCCGGGGCCGTCTACCGGTACTTCCGCAGCAAGGACGAGATCATCGAGGCGATCGCTACCGACGCCATGGGCGTCGTCGCTGACGCCGTCGAACAAGGCCTCGCCGAACACCAACCCCTCCCAGCGATCGCAGCCTCACTACCAGGTCTCTTGGCAGGTATCGACCAAGCCGAAACCCGGATCCGCCTCGCGGTACAAGTCTGGGCTGAAGTTCAACGCAACCCCTCCCTCGCCGAACACCTCGGCTCCTCGGTCGCGCACATCCTGACCACGCTTAGCTCCCGCATCACACAAGCACAAACCGACGGACATGCCGACCGCGACCTGAACCCAGATGACA
>JBGTGC010000321.1:0-9720 GCA_041746935.1 Dermatophilaceae bacterium | reverse complement strand
ACCGCCTCGACTGACCGCGCTGATCGCAGCGACCGTTCCGCCCGCTTGGCCTGTGCATCCGTGTCGCTATGGCGACACAAACGCAGAGGCCAAGCGCTCGCGGCGGGTTCGACGCTAGAAAAGCCTGATCGCAGCGAAGATCAGGGATTGATCGTGAGCGCAGTGAGCAGCCGCCGGACGGAGTTTCCGATGCCGTAGGCCTCGATGTCTTGGCTGAGCGTGCCGGGGTCGGCGATCTCCCGGGGGAGCGTCAGCGGCCGATCGGGCAGTGGTACGTCCAGAGCCACCTGGACCACCAGAGGCGCTACGTCGAGGTAGTCCGAAGCGGCCTCGAGGTTGGCCCGCTTGGCCCCCTTGATGGCCGGATCACCACTGTCGACCGCATCTCGCACCCCGGCGAGCGAGCCGTAGGTCTCGATCAGCTGGGCCGCGGTCTTGTCGCCGATGCCCTTGACCCCCGGCAACCCGTCACTGGTGTCTCCACGCATACAGGCCATGTCGGCATACGCCTGACCGGTCGGCACGGCATACCGCTCGTGCAGGTCGGCCTGGGTGATCAGATCGGCGTTGCGTACCCCCCCTCGGGCGGTGTAGACCACCCGGATCTGCGCGTCGTCGTCGACCAGCTGGAAGAGGTCGCGATCGCCCGTCACGATGTCGACAGGCATCCGGCCGCGGTGCAGGTGGGTGAGCGTGCCGATGACGTCGTCGGCTTCGTAGCCGTCCGCTCCGAGCACGGGTAGTCCGATGGACTCGAGCACCCGGCGCAGGATCGGGACCTGCACCCCGAGGTCCTCCGGGCCTTCCTCCTCAACATCGCTGCCCTCGACCAGCCGGTGGGCCTTGTAGGTGGGGATGGCTTCGACCCGGAAGGCCGGCCGCCAGTCGTTGTCCCAGCAGCAGACGACGTGAGTCGGCTCGAACCGCGTCACCAGCGTGGCGATCATGTCCAGCAGGCCGCGTACTGCGTTGGTGGGTGTGCCGTCCGGCCCGGGCTGCGGTTCCTTCACGCCGTAGTAGGCGCGAAAATACAACGACGCGGTGTCGAGCAGGACAAGACGCTGAGACGGGCTCATAGATCACTAGGCTAGGGCTTTATGGAGCCGTTGGACCGCCACATAGTCACCTTGTTGTCCAAAGACGCTCGGATGAGTTTCACCGACCTCGGCAAAGCGGTCGGGCTCTCCACGTCGGCGGTGCACCAACGGGTCAAGCGTCTGGAGAAGGCGGGGATCATCTCCGGCTACCGCGCCACGATCGACCACGCAGCGGTGGGGTTGCCGTTGACCGCCCTGATCTCGGTGGCACCGTTCGACCCGGCGGCGCCGGACGACATACCCGAGCGGTTGTCCGACATCGAGCAGATCGCGTCGTGCTGGTCCGTCGCCGGCGATGAGAACTACGTGCTGCTGATCCGGGTGGGACGTCCTCAGGATCTCGAAGAGCTCTTGGCCACCATCCGCGCTCAAGGACAGTGCAGCACCAACACCACCGTGGTCTTGTCGACGCCATGGGAGGCTCGGGCGGCCATGCTGCCCGAAGTCCCGCACGACGCCTGAGTATGCCGTCCGTCCGCTGATAGAAGGAGAGTTCCGTGCGCATTTTGTTCACCGGTGGGTCTGGCAAGGCCGGCCGCATCGTCGCGCCCTACCTGGCCGCCAAGGGCCACACCGTGCTCAACGTCGACCTGGTGCCGCTGGGTCACGACGACGTTCACGACATCCGGGCCGACCTCACCGACCCGGGGCAGGTGTGGAGCTCGTTCTTCAGCTACACCGACAACGCGGAGCTGGACGCCGGTGGCGGCCCGCCGAAGATCGACGCGGTGGTGCACTTCGCGGCCATCCCGGCCATCATGCTGAGCGCCGACTGCGAGTGTTACCGCACCAACACGGTCAGCACCTACAACGTCCTCGAGGCGGCGACCCGTCTCGGGGTCGAGAAGATCGTCTTCGCGTCGTCGGAGACGACCTACGGTGTCTGCTTCGCCGACGGCATCGTCGACCCGCCGTCGCTGCCGCTGCGCGAGGAGGACCCGCAGCGTCCACCGATGGATGCCTACGCCCTGTCCAAGGTCTGCAACGAGGCGACGGGACGGACCTTCCACGAGCGCACGGGCGCCGACATCTACGCGCTGCGGATCGGGAACGTATGGGACGACAGCGACTACACGAAGCTGCCGGACTACCTGGCTGACCCGGGCATGCGACGTCGCAACGCCTTCAACTACGTCGACGCGCGTGACCTCGGTCAGATCGTCGACCGGGCGCTACACACTGACGGTCTGGGCTACCAGGTCTTCAACGCCACCAACGACACCAACGTGTCCCACCTGCGCGCGGCGGAGCTCGCCAAGCAGTTCTTCCCCGGGGTGCCGGTGAACGGGGAGCTGGGTGAGTTCGAAGGTTTGATGTCCAACCGCAAGGCCCGCGAGGTGCTGGGCTTCAGCCAGAACCACGACTGGCGCGATCGGGTATAGCGCTCGGCCGTCTTGGCTATCCGCGTCCGATCGCCGCGTACCGACCCTTGGTGACGGCGATGAGGTCAGCCGGTGCGAGCTCAAGGTCCAGCCCACGCCGCCCGCCGGAGACCAGGATCGTCTTGTGCTCCTTGGCCGACTCGTCGAGCACTGTGGGTAGTGGCTTGCGCTGTCCGATAGGGCTGATCCCGCCCAGGACGTATCCGCTGCTGCGCCGAGCATCGACCGGATCAGCCATCGACGCCTTCTTCATGCCCACCGCCAATGCCAACGCTTTGAGGTCCAGCAATCCGGTGACCGGCACGATCGCCACGACGAGACCGCTGCCACTCTGGGCAAGGAGCGTCTTGAACACCCTGGCCGGGTCGACGCCAAGGCTCTGCGCCGCTTCCAGCCCGAACGACTTGGCAGCGGGGTCGTGATCGTAGGCACGGACCGTGAAGGGAATGCCTGCCGCTTCCAAGGTCACCGTTGCTGGCGTACCGCCAGCGCCTTTTCGTTTGGCCATCAGAAGGCTCGCGGACTTCGACGACATCGACGCGACTTCATTCTTGTGAGCCTAGATAACTCCACACGAAGGGGAAATCTCCCAGGCCGATGGTCCGGCAGATTTTCTGCGCAGCCATGCTGACCGCCTCGGTGAAGGTGGGGAAGGCGAACTGCAGATCGGCGACCTCCTCGACGTTGAGCCCAGCGGCCATGCAGGCGGCCACGGTCTGCACTGTCTCGGCTGAGTACTCACCCACGACGTGCGCGCCCAGGATGGCACCGGTGGAGCGTTCGGCGATGAGTTTGCAGAAGCCGTCAGGGCGCCCATCGGCGATGGGCCGAAGCAGGTCACGATAGTGCGCCATCCCGACGACGGCGTCGTGGCTGAGCATGGCTTGGGGCTCGGTGAGGCCGACTCTGCCGTACTCGGGGTCGGTAAAACTGCCACTCGGGACAACGTCGTATGAGGTGTGCCGGGATGGCCCGAGCACGGCATTGCGGGCGGCGATACGCCCCTCGATGCGCGCGGTCTGCACGAGCATGGATTGGCCGTTTACGTCGCCAATGGCGAAAACGTGCTCGACGTTGGTCTGCAGGAACTCATTTACCGGGATGCGCCCTGGTGCCGCGGTGATGGCGGCCGCGTCGAGGTTGAGGGTACCGATGTTGGCCGGCCATCCCACGGCGAAGAATGCGGCGTCCACCACGGTGTGTCCGGTCCCGTTGCCGTGGCGATAGTCGACACGCAGCCCTGCCTCGACCCGAGAAATGGCTTCGACGAAGGTTTCGGCCTGCACGGAAATTCCGCGCCTGGCAAGGGCCAGGCCAAACTCGGCCGACACGCTGGGGTCAGCCGAGGGGATCAACACTGGCCCGGCTTCGAAGAGGACGACGTCCGCGCCGAAATCGGCAAAGATCGAAGCCAACTGACAACCAGTGTCGGCGCCGCCGATCATGGCGACGTGCGCGGGCAACGTACCCAGGCGCGGCAAGTCTTCATACGTCAAGGCCAGCTCGGCTCCGGGGATGGATAGACGGCCGGCGTGCCCGCCCACCGCGAGGATGATCCGATCTGCTGACCACTGCTGCCCACTATGAGCGCCCAAGGTATGGGCATCGACAAAGTGGACGGCCCCGACGTTCTCAAAGACCTCGACCCCTCGTTGGTGAAGGTCACCCCCAACGTCACGCCGGTCGCGGGCATACGTCGCCACACTCTCGCTATGGGCCAACACAGCCGACAGGTCGACCTCCGGGGCGGGTCCAGTCAAGCCAAAACGCGACCACGACGTCCAGTCCCGGGCCAGTCGAGCAGCTCGCGCAAGGGTTCGCACTGGTGCAGGGCCACGGTTGAGGCTGCTGCCACCAATTTCCCCAGCCTCAAGCAAACAGACTGAAGCACCCAATTGGCTCGCCTGAAGGGCAGCCGTCACGCCTGCGGGCCCTCCGCCCACAACGAGGACGCTGGGGGTCACTGTTGGGTGTGCAGACACTCGGGCACCGTCCCTGTAGTCAGCGGATTGGACGCCGATCGACGCCCCGCTGGTCATGTTCGCAGAGACGGCCTCGCCGAGGGAGGCCGGGAGTGCGCTGCGGCTCGGACGTCATCCGTGCGAACTACACGGGCCGGTAACGCCCGCCGAGGCGGGTGACTTCGCAGCCACGAGAGCGGCCATCAGCGACGCTGCCACCGCCGGCCCCCACGCCCAGGGGCCCCGGTCGACCGATCCCGCCTCCTCCACGCGCATGTCGGGCACCAGCCCAGAGGCTATCTGGAACTTGCCGACGCCGAAGTTCCCAGCACCGTTGATCGCACTGACCCGCGGGGCTGTGCCGTCGGTCAGCGAAATCGCTGTCACATAGTGCAGCTCCGAATTGGTGGCATCGGGGGCAATCGAGGCGTCCATGACGAGTACCTTTTGCTCGCCGCGCCACCCGAGGACCTTTCCGTCGCCAGCCGTGGAGGCCCCAATGCCCCCGGGTAGGCTCACCTCCGGCTGGGCACCCGAGGACACGAAGGAGAGCGCAGGGACTTCGTCCATGCACGCCTGCCACGTCTGCTCGTCACACTCTTCGTCAACGCCTATCGCTGACACGCAACGGTCTAAGTCAGTGTCAATGAGGGCCAGCATGCTGTCATCGGGAGACCACGCCTGCGGTCCGTTGAGCCCCTGACCTGAAGGCATTTGCGGACCTCCACGGCCTTCGGCAAAGTCGATGCGGCGGGTGCTGGACCCGTCAGCACCCAGCACGACGGCTTGCTCGTAGTCCATGAACTCGACACTGAGCCCATGCTGATAGATCGCTAATGCTCGCCCGGGTGGGGCCTGGGAGACGCTTCCCGTCAGATACGAGTATCCAGGCATTTCGGCGGCCACGCTGGGTGGGCCGGCAGGCTCTGGAATGCCGGCAAATGTCGCTGCTTGAGTTGCCAGGAGTGATGTGCCACAAGCAAAACACTCACTGCGATCGTCGCTTTCCGCTTCCCCACCATTTCGTCATGCTATCCGGCCAGCCGATGACCGATAAGCGCTCCGTTGCACTATGCGGACGCCCTGAAAGCGAGCACAACGGTCATCTGCCTGGGTGGGTATGCCGTGTCGGCGCCCGACCGATCGGCATACTCGCATCTATGGCACCTCATCGACCGGAGTAATCCGACCTAGCACGGCGCTCCCGCACGGCATGGGCGCAGTGCCGCACGCTCATAGCCTCGATCAAGACCTTTGGGCCACCGCAGGAGGACATCGGCGGCGTCCCAGTGAAGTCAGCGGTGCAGGTGTGGTTTGTTGCGCCCGATCTGTGGGGGATCGAGCGGGACGGTGATCTGCTCGTCCTGCTGGACGAAACGAGGCACCTTGAGCGCTCCGACCGTGGCATGACCCCGCGAAGATCACGGAATCGCCAGAGGGAGTCGGTCGATGAGATCGGTGGCCTCGGGTGGGCACACCGCAGCATTGTTCCGCAGCCCACCTGGTTTCACCGAGCCGGCGGCCGGTCCAGCCGTGACCATAGGTGGCCGGTCGTGACGCCTGGCAGGCCACCCTCAGCGCACGGGGCCAGAAGCCCTACCCGCTGAAGATCGCCACCGATGCCCAGTCCGGGTTGCTGCTGCGGTATGCCGCTCAGGGCACGCCGTACTTCACGGAGGTCACGGCACTGACGATCAATGAGGTGTTGCCCGACGACACGTTTTCCTACAACGGTCCGGTGGTGCCCTACAAGCCCCCTGTTCCGGCGCGGTCCGAGGTGGAAGCCTGCGAAGGGGTATGGGCGTGGCTCGACTCGACGCGGGTCGATGACGGCGAGTTTGCCGAGTGCGGCGTGGGGGATCGGGTCTCGGATGGAGGGCTGCGGTTAAGCACTGCGTGGCTGAAGCCCATCAGCGGCGACGAAGCCAGTGCGGGATTCGAGCAGGTTCACCACTCGACGCGCGTGCCGGCATACCGGATCCGCGGCGTAGTCACCCAAGTCCACGGACCGATGGCGCTGAGGATCAGTGTTGCTGGGCTCGATGTCATGGCTCGGGCCGCGACCTTCCGCAACGTCGGGACCTCCGATGACGAGTCGTGGCAGCCCTACTCCGACGACTTCCTCGGGGCAGCACCGGGGCATTGGGTGGAAGCCGAGGGTGAATTCGAGATCCCGTGGAGTCAGGAGTGGGACGATCTCAGGCCGCCCCTGCCGCAGCAGGAGTGGACAGTCGAGGACCTCCGGGTCAACCGGCGAAAGGCCAAGCTCGGCATTTCGCCGCCCACCGGGGTGATCGACGGCGTCTCCGATGGGCACCCGCGCATCAAGCAGTGGGTGGATGCCAAGTCGTTCTGGATCAAGCTGTCGCCGATTGACCCCGTGCCCTGAGGTCGCTGCCAGGGCGAATCACCGCAGGGGTATGCCGTCCGTGTCGCCTTCGGCGCGTGGTCCGTGGATGCGGCGGTCGGACTCAGCGATCGGGATGTCGTTGATCGACGCCTCGCGCCTTCGCATCAGCCCGTCGTCGTCGAACTCCCAGTTTTCGTTGCCGTAGGAGCGCCACCACTGCCCGTCAGTGTCGAGCGACTCGTAGTGGAACCGGACGGCGATGCGATTGCCACCGAAAGTCCACAGGTCTTTGCGGAGCGCATAGTCGAGCTCACGAGCCCACTTCGCGGCCAAGAAGTCGCGGATCTCCTCGCGGCCGGTCAGGAAGGTGTCGCGGTTGCGCCACTGGCTGTCGACCGAATACGCCCCCGCGACGCGGTCGGGATCACGCGAGTTCCACGCGGCCTCGGCTGCGAGCACCTTCTTCCACGCCGACGCATCGTCGAAAGGCGGAAACGGTGGTCGCTGCTCAGTCATGACTACTCCTAGGTGGAATGGTCGACGAAACGCGGACCTGATGACCGATATGCGCTCCGTTGCACTATGCCAACGCGCCGAGGGCGCGCACAACGGTCATTAGCCCGTCAGACGAGTTGGGCGACCGAGGCTTCGCGGGAGCTCTCGGCCGCCGCTGAGGCCCGTTCGTCGGCGGCCGCGACGTCGTTGTGGACGCGCCACCAGTCTTGGCCGCTCTGCGGGAGAGTGAAGATCGGATCGTAGTAGGCGTATTCGGCGCTGCTCACGTCGACGTCTTCGGACTCGATGGACGTACGGTAGTTCTTGCGCCAGTAAGAGATGCCGCGCTCGGTGTCGTACTTGTCGACCTGATGCACCCACCGCTTGCCGACGAACGGCACGTCGCACACAATCCGTGGAGTGGCGAAGCCAGGCAGATAACCCATCGTGTCGTGCTGCAGGTGCTGAGCCTGGGCCAGCGACACCCGCCAGTGCTCGCTGAACGGGATCATGTCGCACATGTAGAAGTAGTACGGCGTGATCGACGCACCATCGGTGAGCGCAAAGCAGAGATCGAGCAGGTCCTCGGTGGTCGCGTTCACCCCGCGCATCAGCACCCCCTGGTTGCGGACGTCCCTCACACCGGCCTCCAGCATCGCGCGCGAGGCGTCGGCGACCAGGGGAGTCACCGACTGCGCAGCGTTCACGTGAGTATGGATCGCCAGACCGGCTCCGCGGGAACGCGCCTTGGCCGACACACGAGCAACCCCCTCGACCGTGTCGGGGGCCAGCCAATGCTGCGGCAACCCCATCAACGCCTTGGTGGCCAGCCGGATGTCGCGGATCTGGTCGAGATCGAGCACCTTGTCCAGGAACGCCTCGAGGTTCTTCCACGGCATGTTGGCGACGTCGCCACCGGAGACCACGACGTCACGCACGGTCGGGGTGCGCGCGATGTAGTCGAGCATGGCCTGCTGCCGATCGACCGGCTTGCCGGCCATCTTGAGTTTGATGACCGTCGGCGTGGAGTTGCCGACCAGGTCCATCCGGGTGCAGTGGCCGCAATATTGCGGGCAGGTCGGCAACAACTCAGCCAACACCTTGGTGGGGTATCGGTGGGTCAACCCCTCGGTGGCCCACATGTCGTGCTCGTGCAGGGAGTCTCGGGCGGCGAAGGGGTGCGAGGGCCAGTCGGCGCGACGGTCGGAAAATACCGGCAGCATGTAACGACGGACCGCATCTGCGTAGAAGGCGGCGGTGAAGTCGGCGCCGGCGGTCGGCATACGCCCGGCGTGGCCGTGTCCGGCCCAGCTCATCTCGCTGACCATCGTGTTGAGCATCTGCGGCGGCAACAGCATCGACATGGTCGCCCGCTCGCGTTGATCGCGTTCCAGGTCGGCATAGAAGGTGTCGTCCAGCAGCGGACCCATCAGGTCCCGCAACTGGCCGACATTCTTGATGCAATGGGAGCGCTGCCACTGCACATCGGCCCACTGAGCGGCGGTGACGTCACGCCACCCCGGATAGCGGGTCCAATCCGGCTCGACCAATTCGCGCTGTTGGTAGCGGTACGGTTGCTCGATCTCTGCGGCCATACCTGCCATGCTACGGAGATCATCCGGCGAAAGGGAAGACACGCCGGATGATTTGTTGCCAAAACGTCAAACAGGAGGACGTATGCCGACCGGCTCGCCGTTTGGACTGCACCGCGTGAGGGGCACGGATGCCTCGGTTTTGCCCCAGCAAGCATGGCGGCTGGACCCCACGCGGGGCCTTCTGTCCGACGATGAGGTCGTCATCGAGGTCGAGGCGTTGCACCTCGATGCTGCCTCCTATCGCCAACTCGCTGAGAAGCACACCATCGTGGGCGGGGGCATGAGCGTGGCCCACAGCGTTGATGGCGATGCAGTGCGTGCCGAGGTCCTGGCCATCATCGAAGAGCGCGGCAAGATGCAGAACCCGGTCACGGGTTCTGGAGGGATGCTGATCGGCCGGGTCGCCGACGTGGGGGAGGCATCCACGCTAGGTCTCCACGTGGGCGAGCCCGTGGCCACTCTCGTCTCGCTCTCGCTGACCCCGTTGCAGGTCACCGATGGGCTCCAGCGCTGGGATGGCCTGAGTGACCACGTCCCCACCGAGGGGCACGCCATCCTGTTCGGCCGATCCATCGCCGCTGCCTTGCCACGCGACCTCGACCCCGAGTTGGCCCTGATGGTGATGGACGTCTGCGGTGCCCCGGCCCTGGTGCAGCGCGTGGTGGCCCAGTTCACCGCACGCCATGACGATGGCGATGACAGCAGGGCTCCCACCGTCTGCGTCCTCGGTGGTGCCGGGAAGTCTGGGGTGCTGTCGCTGGCGGCGGCTGGTCGGGCCGGAGCCCGCAACCGGATCGCAGTGGTGCGCGATGAGCGCGAAGCCGCCCTGTTGCGCGCCGC
>JBGTGC010000320.1:0-5353 GCA_041746935.1 Dermatophilaceae bacterium | reverse complement strand
CCGGCCGCGCGCCGGCATGACGGTCTTCCCCCGGGGCTGCTCGTCACAAGGTGGAGGGCCGGCGACCGGGACGTGGACCTCGATCGGTGGTGCGTCCTCGGCCGGTTGGTAGGCGATGCCTCGTTTGCGGCGACATGGCACCAATCCTGGCCTGGATGGCACCGCTTGGAGATCCGGGATTGAACCCCCGCAAATGAATATGGTTGGTGGACGCTCCAGGACGTCAGGTGGGAAAGGCTGTCCACCGGCGTGAACCTGCCTTAGGAGTCGGTCGGTCTCGATTCCGCGACACCGGTGATACTCCCGCACCCATAGGAAGAGTCTCGAAGTTCCTTCGATTGGTTCATACCGATGCTCGCCAATACGGTCCACGCTGTGGCAGTCGGCCAACGAAGTCACGGTGACGCCAAGACCGTCGGAGTACTCCACCGTCACGGTGCCCACAATGACGCGGCTCGGTGTCGGGCGGATGGGACTGCCTTCAGGATTCTCGCAGGTGTTCTCTGCGCGATCTTAGGGTGTAGTCGTTGTGATGCGCTCATCGAACCTTCGCACGGGCTCGGTGCCCCACAAGGCGACTTCAACCTCGAGCCCGTCGGGGTCACGGAAGCTGATGCTCTTGAGCACTCCGAAATCTGTGACCGCGCCGTCTGAGGCCTTGCGCTTGACGAGCCTGCGGCGGGCCTCCTCCAGCGCGTCCTCGTTCGCGACGTTGATGGCTATGTGGTCCAGATGGCCCCGGTTGAACATCTCGGCGCTGGCCGCAGCGTGCGGACTGTCTGGGAGGGCGAACGCGTGCAGGGCGGCACAGCCTCCGACATCCACGGCTGCATGCCGAAGCCCGTCCTCATCTATGTCGAAGAGCACCTCAGCATCGAACACCTCTATGTAGAAACCAACGAAGGCGTCGATGTCGCGCGTAAGGAGTGCGACGTGGTTGATACCGGTAGTGAATGGCATGGATCC
Organism: Dermatophilaceae bacterium; assembly: GCA_041746935.1. Lineage (GTDB taxonomy): Bacteria > Actinomycetota > Actinomycetes > Actinomycetales > Dermatophilaceae > Ornithinicoccus. The sequence continues at coordinate 4,387 of JBGTGC010000320.1, read as the reverse complement.
TCCACAGGCTAGGTTGTCAGGTATCCTGACTGAAGTGTCCCACCATCGCAACAGCCCGTCAAGTACCCTGACGTTTGTGAGGCTGACGTGACAACGCACGGCGAGCTCCCGCCGCCACCGCTTGCTCGGCTCCTGGGGCTGGCCTTGGACAAGTTGTCCCGCCAGTTACAGGAGCGCATCAAGGCTGACGGGTTCACCGACCAGCGCATGGCTCACAACGCGGTCTTCGCTCATATCCCGCCCGAGGGCATCATCCTGGCCGAACTAGCCCGTCGAGCCGGTATGACGAAACAAGCCATGTCTGAGCTCGTCGTCGATCTGGAGGCGAAGGGCTACCTCACACGTCGCTACGATGCACAAGACAAGCGAATCAAGGTCATTGAGCTGAGTGACCGGGGATGGGCGGCGATGAGTGCAGCACTGGCGGCGTTCGAGGAGATAGAACGAGGACTCGAGAAGCAGCTGGGCGCATCTCGGCTCAAATCGTTCCGCCGCACCCTCGAAATCTTGGCCGAGTGACTCCGGCGGCACTCAACCATGCATGAAACTGCCGCGACTCCTCAGCCACGAGCTGGCTCCCTTAGACCAAACTTCGACCGCTCATGCCGCAATCCGATCGCTGGCGAATTCGCTGCACATGCGTCACAGCACCGCTTTGCGCTTTTCAGAACGGTGGCGCGGCGCTTTGGAGTACCCCGCTGGGGGCGAGTGGTTCCTGATCGAACAGGACAGGACTCGTGCTTGCTCGGGGGACACGACAGCTTCTCCCGTGGTGGAAGAGGTCTCGGTGTTGGCAAGGCCGAGATTTCGGTGGCTGGACGTGATCCGTATCGTCCTCACGGCGCGACAGGGTAGATGTGGTCGCTGTGATGGTCACCGATGTTGATGCGTCGTTGTTGCGCGCGGTGTCCGCGGGTGACGAGGCGGCATTGAGCGCTTTGTACGAGCGACACGCCACCTGGCTCTATGTTCGATTGCTGCGTCGGTGCAACGACGCAGACCTCGTCGCCGATGTCATGCAGGACACGTTTCTCGCCGTGTGGCGCGGGGCGAAGAACTGGCGCGGCGAGGGCGAGGTTGCCGCCTGGATCTGGGGGATCGGCCTGCGCCGGCTGATCTCGAGGCTCCGCCACAGCAAAGCGCCGACTCCGATCCCTGCAGATGAGGTGGACCTATCGACAGAGCACGTCGTCTCCGCCGAGGACGCGGTCCTGCTCGGCGTTGAGCACGGTGATCTCGCGGGTGCGCTTAGCCGCCTTTCTCCTGAGCTCCGGAACGTCGTACAAGCCACCCTGCTCGACGGGCTCACGACCCGCGAGGCCGCCAAGCTGCTCCGACTGCCGCAAGGCACTGTGAAGGGCCGCATCCGTAGGGCGAAAGAGCTGCTGCGCATGGAGATGTCAGCAACCGTTCAGCAAACGGGGAGGTTCTCGTGACTGCCAAGGGCACGACCGGTTGGCACGCCGATGAGGGCCTGGTCGACCGCTATCTCCGCGGCAGCTTGGACATCGGCCTGTCCGCGTCGCTCGAGGAGCACCTGCTTACGTGTCATGCCTGCCGCGAAACGCTTGGCATGCGGGTGCAGCCACAGGTCACTTATCGCCTCGGCCAGGTGTACCTCGGCGTACGCGAAGGCGTGCAGGTCCCAGGCTTCCCGTGGACCGTAGGCGTTCTCCGCAGGGTAGAGATGAGCGAGTCCACCGCGGTGATCGTCGCCGCTGCCCGCTCCATGAGCACCGCCTGGACGTTGGCCACCGTCGTCGTCCTCACCTTCGCCGCATTGGCCGCGTTCACTGACACCGACGCCGGCCGCGCAGCGTACCTCATCATTGCCCCGCTCGTTCCGGTCGCCGGCGTCGTCGCCGCCTTCGGCCCCACCAGCGACCCGCTCGCCGAGGTCACGAGGGCAACACCGTTCCCCGGGGCGCGACTGATTCTGCTCCGAGCAGGTTCGGTGGCTGCAACCAGCATTCCGCTCGCCGTGGGCTTGGGCGTGGGGGTTCCCGGCACCATGTGGCTCGCGTTCGCTTGGCTCGCGCCCGCACTCGCCTTCATCCTGATCGTGCTCACTGCCTCGACGTGGATTGACCCGATGGTCGCCGGCGGCGGCGTGGCCATTGCGTGGGCCGCAGCGGTCGCCAGCGCGGCCAGGTTCGATGACCCACTGGCTCCCGTCGCCGGCACCGCACAACTCTGGTATCTCGCCTTGGCGCTGGCGGCCGTGCTTGTCCTGGCACTTCGTATTCGCCAGTCCAACGCTCCCGGCGGACTCGTCTGAGCGTCGTTCGACAGCAGCGACCAGCGGCGGCTGGCGGTCTTACCTCGTCATCGAGAGCCAAGAGTGGCCCAAGAAATTCGCGAGCTCGGTCGTGATCCGGATCAGTCGTGCGAAGCGACAGAGTAGATGTCTGCGTAACACCTGGAGGCATCCCATGAGCGTCGTGTTGAACTCGGTCACCAAGAAGTACCGCAACGTCGCCGCGCTCTCCGATGTGAGCCTGACCCTCGGCCAGGGCGTCACCGGCCTGCTCGGCCCCAACGGCGCCGGCAAGACGACCCTGCTGAGGGTGCTCTCCACCGCCCTAAGTCCCACGTCGGGCACCGTGCATGCCTTCGGTCACGACGCCCACGGACCGCTGCCAGAACGCACCGCTGTCCGGCGTCGTCTCGGTTATCTTCCGCAGGAGGTCTCGTTCCCACGTGGCATGACCGCCTTCGGCTTCATCGACTACATCGCGGTACTCAAGGAATGGAGTAACACCAAGAGCCGACACGACGAGGTACGCCGGGTGCTGGGCCTCGTCGGCCTCGCCGAGCTCGGCAGCACCAAACTGCGTACACTCTCCGGCGGCCAGCGTCGACGAGTGGCTCTCGCTCAGGCCCTCCTCGGTGACCCCGCACTCTTGATCCTCGACGAGCCGACCACCGGACTGGACCCCGAACAACGCGCTTCTTTACGCTCCGTGCTCTCCGGAATCGGCCACCGCGCGACAGTTCTGCTGGCTACCCACCAAACAGAGGACGTTTCCGCCCTGTGCGACCGCGTCGTCATCATCACAGACGGCGGCGTGCGCTTCGATGGGCAGGTTCGAGAGCTCGTGGCCACTGCGGTCGGCAAGGTCTGGCTGTGCGATGCCGAACACCCGGGCGCCCAGGTCTCCTGGCGCACCGGCACCGGACGCTACCGCCGAGTTGGCGGCAGTCCGCCGCCGCAGGGTGAACGCGCCGAACCCACTCTGGAAGACGCGTACCTGCTCATGCTGGGTGCATCGAGCCTCGCGGATGAGCAGGAGGTCGTGGCGTGAGCACCTCCACTGCACCCCGAGCCCGTACCACTACGTCTACGCGTGCAACGGTCCAGCCGCTTGCAGTCCTCGAGGCACAACGATTCACGAAGCACCCGATGTTCCTCCTTGGAGTGGGTCTCCTCGTTATGAGCACGGCACCCGAGCTTTTCGCCGACCCGGTGAACGTTGGACTCATGGGTCAGCCGATCGTGCCTGCGATGACCCTCGGCGTGTTCGGACTGATCGTTGCGGCGCGACTCACCCAGTCGAGCCAACGTTCGCTCGATTCTCTCGGTGCGCACCCCATGCCGGAAAGAACCCGGACCGCAGCGCTGGCCCTGGCCTGCCTCGTTCCAGCGGTCGTGGCACTTGTTTGGACCGTTTTCATGCTGATCTACTTCCGGGCCCACCCACCTGTCGCAGCGGCCTGGTGGTTCGACACCCTGCCGGCCGCTGACATCATCAGCTTCTACCTTGCAGGGGCAGTCGTCGCGGCGTACGGCGGGTCGATCCTGGGCGTAGTCCTGGGCCGCTGGTGGCGGTGGCCCGGCGCGCCCCTCGTCGCCGCCGTCCTGATCGTCGTCGTCACCATCCCGGGCAGCGGCATCGTCGAGGCGTTCCGCCCCTACCGCCAGATCATGCCGTGGACCACGTGGTACGGCGGCGACAACGGTGCCGGCGCGGACTTTTACTATGAAGGCAACCCCCGCTGGTGGCTGGCGTACACGATCTGCCTGTGCCTGCTCGGCGTGATCGCCGCGCTCTTGCACGACCGTGACCTTCCGCGCCGCCCGCTGATCATAGTGGGGACCGCGCTGGGCACCCTCGCCCTCGCCGCCAGCATCGCCGCGATGACGACCGGACCACAGGAGACGCGCATATCACCGCCGGTGCTGCACACCGAGCAGGTGCCGTAGGTGCTGAGCTACTCGAGACGTATCCTGCCGCTACCCGAGTTGTACGCCGGCGGCCCGGTGCTCCTCGCCCTGTTCTGGCTGCTTGACCGCTGGCCCCAACAGATGTGGCAGACAGCAGGCATGGCAGCGGCGCTGGCGGGGGCACTCGCGGGCTACCTGTTCGACGAGCCGGCCGCGTCGATC
>JBGTGC010000319.1:0-2741 GCA_041746935.1 Dermatophilaceae bacterium | reverse complement strand
CTTCAGCGATCGGGCCGTCATCGTCGCGCTGATCGTTGCCGGGGCGGCCTGCGTCATCACCTCGCTGGCCCTCGGGTGGCTAGCCGGCGCGACCCACCTGGTGCTGCTGGTCGGCTCGGGCTTGGCCTACAACCTCGGCCTGAAGGCGACCGTGTGGTCGTTCGTGCCGTATGCCGTGGCGTTCGGCTCGTTGCCGGCCGTGGTGTGGTTCGCGGTCGCCAGTGGGGTGCCGCCGGGCTGGATGCTGCTCGTCGGTGCGCTGCTCGGCGTGGGTGCTCACTTGCTGAATGTCCTGCCGGACCTTGCGGATGACGAGCGTCACGGCATACGCGGACTGCCGCACCGCCTTGGTCGCCGCGGCACCCAACTGCTGGCTCCGGCTCTGCTGGCCACCGGAACGGTCGTCGTGGTGCTGACCTCAGGTGACTCGATTGGCATCTGGGGCGGCCTGGTCCTCGTAGGGACCCTCGTTTTGGCCGTCGTCGCGGCACGCGGCACCGGCAAGATGCCCTTTCGGGCGGCCATCGCTCTTGCTCTGTTGAGTGCCGCGACCTTGGTGGTGAACTCCTGGTCATGACGCCTGGACTTTCAGCCCTTCGAGTCCGGAAGGGGGTAGGCGTTCTCGAGTGAGGGGTAGTAGGCGTCCCAGTCCTGATCGGGGGAGTCGCCAGCAATGGCGGACCCGAGGCGGTCGAGGTAGAAGTGCCATCCGGGGCCGATGCTGGTGGCATCGAAAGGCTCGGCCAATCGGTGGGTGAAAACCAGCGTCGTGCCAGACTCGCTCGAAGTCAGCCGGATCGCCAGGGGCCAACTGCCATCAGGGGTGGGGATGTCGATGTCCAGCAGGTGCGGTGGCTCGCAGGCCACGATCGTGACTTCCGAAGGGTCGCCGTCGACGTCCTCGGACATCAAGAAGTGGACCGTTCCAGTGGTTGGGTCTCCGGTGACCTCACCGATCCACCGGGCAATGCGCTCCGGCTCGCTGATGGCCGACCAGACTTCCACGATCGGGGAGTCGTAGGTCCGTACGAACTCCAGGCGCATCCCCTGGTCGTCGGCAAGGACCTGTCCTCGGGGTGTGGTCACGCTCATGTGGTGCTCCCATCTCGGCGTCCACGCCGAATTTCGGTGTCCAAGGCATCCAGGCGTTGTGCCCAGAAGTGTCGATACGGCTCCAGCCAGGCGTCGAGCTCGGCTAGCGGGCGGGCGTCGAGGGCGTACATGCGGTGCTGCCCCGCTATCCGTGAAGTGACCAGGCCTGCCTCACGCAGCACGCGAAGGTGACGGCTGACGGCGGGCCGACTAATCGGGAAGTGGTCACCGAGGTCACCTGCGGCGCGCTCACCCCCACGCAGGAACTCCAGAATCTGGCGCCGAGTGGGGTCAGCCACGACCGCGAGTGCTTCCATGAAGCATGTGTAACAGATCAGTTAATTAACGTGCAAGTTACGGAAGCGGAAGGCCGGCCTCGCTTTCGGGCGCAGCCTGGGCAAGCGGGTAGATTCAGCGCCAATGATCCTCATCCTGCTCTTGTGCATCGTGGTCGCTCTGATCATGCTCTTCACCATCCGCTTGTGGGGACGCCCGCCAGTGATGAATCGCGTGTTGGTGGTCACGGCACTCGGAGCGGCCATCTGCGTGATGCTGATTCGCACCGTGGCGGTCATCACCGGCCCCAACGGTGCCCTGTTCTGGGTGGGCGTCGCCGTCCTGCTGATGAGTTTGTGGCTGGTCAAGACCGGCTGGGACTACACCAAACCGTCGAAAAAACGCTAAACGCTAACCGCTAGCCACTGCGGCGATCGGGGCAGCGGCTGGAATTCCCGAGCCGTCCCGCTTGCCGAGTGCCTCTGGCAGGTTCACCGGCACGCCGTTGGCGGAGGCAGCGCGAGCCGGACTGTTGCCTGCCCACCCCAGGACCAGTGCATCTTCGCCGCGCACGAAGCGGTGGCATCGGACGCCCGACGTGCCCCGGCCCTTGGTCGGATATTCGGCGAAGTCGGTGACCTTGACGGAGCCGATTTCGGTGCCCGGCAGCGCGCCGGAGGCCCCGGCGACGGTGACCGTGACGCTGGCACCCTCCTTGTCGCTCACATCGACAGCCACGAAGCCGATGGCCTCTGCGCGCGGGCTGAGATTCATCCCGGCCATCCCACCACCAGCGCGTCCCTGAGGTCGCACGAGCGAGGCGGCATACGTCAGCAGGTTGCCGTCGCTGGAGAAGAAGGTGAGCTGCTCGGTGCCAGTGCGCAACTCCACCGCCCCGACGACAGCGTCCTTGTCTTTCAGGCTGATGACCTCGAAGACGTCTTTGTTGGTCGGGTAGTCCGGGTTCACCCGCTTCACGACGCCGTGGCGGGTCCCCAAGGCGAGGCCGTGCTGCATACCCGAGCCGCTCATCGAGCACAGCGCCAACGGCTGCTCACCCACGGCAAGGTCGAGGAAGGCCGCCAACGGAGTCCCACCCGAGAGGCTGGGGGAGCCGTTGGTGGGCGGCAGGCTCGGCAACTCCAACACGGACAGCGTGTGGATGCGGCCGGCCGAGGTCACCAGCCCCACCGAGCCACGGCCGGTGGCGTTGACGGCAGAGATCAACACGTCGTGCTTCCCGCGTGCCCCGCCGCTGCCCAACGGCTCGTCGGTGCTGGTGCGAGCCAGTAAACCCGTGCTTGAGAGCAGAACGCGGCACGGATCGTCAGGCACCTCCATCGCAGTGGCACCGGCGCTCGCGGTCGCGGCGG
>JBGTGC010000318.1:0-12102 GCA_041746935.1 Dermatophilaceae bacterium | reverse complement strand
CGTGGATAGCCTTCGCCGCTCCCCGCCCGGAAGGTTGAGCGTATGCCTATTGCCGGCGGCACCAGCCGAGGGCACCCACGCGTCCCGCACCCGTCCGCGAATGGTCCGCCGCCCAGAGTTCGACACCAACAGCGAGGTCGTCGCGCTTTCGCCCAACCGCACCGACAACGACACCGTGCCCGGTGGGTCCACGACGGTCGTGGCTCCGCTGGCTGACCGCTCGATGCCGACCTTGGCGGTGGCCGGGGCCAGCAACAGGTCGACGACGACCAGCGTCAGGACCAGCAGCAGCCACCAGCCCAGCACGCTCGCGTCGGACGAAATGAGCACCGGGATGATGCCGAGCAGGACGAACACCACGCTGGGCCAACGGAGAACCATCGAGGGTCCTAGCGGGGGACCGGCACGGAGTTCAGCGCACTGTCGAGAACCGAGCGCACCGAAACTCCTTCCAGTTCGGCTTCGGGGCGCATCGAGAGACGGTGGGTCAGCGTCCCCGGTGCCAGCGCCTTGACATCGTCGGGCGTGACGAATGTGCGGCCGTTCAGCCACGCCCAGGCGCGGGAGGTGGCCAACAGAGCGGTCGCCCCACGCGGGCTGACGCCGAGTTGCAGTGAGGGGGAGGAGCGGGTGGCTCGGGCGATGTCGACGATGTAACCCATGACCGCCGGTGAGACCTCCACCTGCCGGACGGCTCGTGACCCTGCGCGCAGGTCTGCTGGACCGGCCACTGCGCGCACTCCGGCTGCGGCGAGGTCTCGTGGGTCGAACCCGCCAGCGTGTCGGGACAGCACCTCGACCTCGTCGGCCCGAGGCGGGATGGGCAGGATCACCTTGAGCAAGAAACGGTCGAGCTGGGCTTCGGGGAGCGGGTACGTGCCCTCATATTCCACCGGGTTTTGGGTGGCGGCCACGAGAAACGGGTCAGCGAGCGGTCGCGCTGTGCCGTCGACGGTGACCTGGCGCTCCTCCATGGCCTCCAAGAGCGAGGACTGCGTCTTCGGTGGCGTGCGGTTGATCTCATCGGCCAACAGCAGGTTCGTGAACACCGGGCCGGGGCGGAACTCGAAGTCGCTCGTCCTGGTGTCGTAGACCAGCGAACCCGTGACGTCGCCGGGCATCAGGTCTGGGGTGAACTGCACGCGCGAGGTCTCGATGCTCAGCGCGGCCGCCAGGGTGCGGACCATCAGGGTCTTGGCCACACCGGGCACACCCTCGAGCAGGATGTGACCGCGAGCCAGCAGGGCGACGATGAGCCCGGTCACCGCGGCATCTTGACCTACGACGGCCTTGCCGACCTCGGCCCGCACCCGGTTCAGCGCTTCGCGGGCGGCCTCAGGGTGCTGGCCTTCGTGCTCACTCGTGTCGTGCTCGTACTCGGTCATAGGGTCACAATCCCGTCCTCCAGAGATCGCATGTCGCGCGCGATCTGCACTAATGTTGCGTCGTTGTTGACCGTGGGGTCCACGAGCAGTCTGTGTATTTCTTGGGTATGCCGGCCGGTGGCGTGGGCCACAGCCTGCACTAGTTCCTCCGGTGTCGAGCCCTTGGACAAGCCGAGCCGGGATGCGAGTCGCCGTCGGGCGGCCAGCTGGAGCGAGGCAAGCGCGCGCTGGCGGTCCTTGGCCTCTTGGTAAAGCCGTCCTCGGCTGGTCGTCGTCTCGATGGCGTGGATCACGACGGGAAGCGGCTCGGTCGTCACCTTGCCCAAGCGCCGTCCGCGCACCAGGGTCAGCAGGAAGAGCGCCACGAGGCCCAGCGCCGTGGCCGGCACAACCGCCTCGGGGAGCACGTCGAGCAGGGATTGGGGCGGCTGATCGCCGGCGTCGCTGATGCCCGGGATGACCCAGATGAGTTCGTCAGTGCTGCCGAGGAGACGCAGTCCCGTGGCGGCGTTGGCCTCTTCGGTGATGTATCGGTTCGTGAGCGCGCTCGCAAATCCGACAATCACGGTGCTCGGCTGGGAGGACGCTGGTGCTACCTCGACCAGGTAGCCAGAGCGAGACCCACCGGCGTTGTAGCCAGGTGAGGGCGGCAAACACGTGGTGGCGTCTTCGCGCGCGATGCTGGAGTCGACGTCGAGCAGCGCGTCGCCTCGAGTCACCCTGTCCTCCGGCTCCCACAGGGGGCTGTCGCACTCCGGCACCATCGCGGTCGGGGTCGAGATCGGCTGGCTGGTGGCCTCGACACCGAGCACCTCGGCGAGGTTGTCCTGGGGGGCCAGAATGACCACGGAATCGGCATCGCGGGTGTAGCGCAGCAGATCCTCACCTGAGTCCGGGGACAGGAACGCCGTGCCTGAGATCAGCACGGTGGAGCCTAAGGCAGATTCCTGGGGCAGGTTGTCTAGGCCGCGTACCACGGTGATCTCGACGCCCTCATCGCGCAGGACTTCGGCGAGCGCCTGCATACCGTTGCCGCGGGGGTTGTTGGGGTCCAGCGGGCGCTCGGAGGACCCAGAAAGCCCGGCCACGACCGTCGCCACGATCATCAGGACGAGGATGACCGAAGTCCAGCTGACCCATCGGCGGACGTTTTGGAGTGTGCCCTGCTCATTGTCGAGCCTCGCGCCAGAGGGGTCGTCGGCTGTGCTGGCCTCTGAAGGGTGGGCTGCTGAGGTGTGGGTTGCTGTGCTCATGCCCGGCTCCAGGCAGCAACGGGTCGGGCCTTCTGCACGGTGCCGTCGAGGTCCCGGACGCGTTCGGCTTCGGCCTGAGTGCAGGACTGCTGCCCGTAGCGGACCCGGTCGAAGGCATCGGCTGACCAACGCAACGCCTGGCCATGATCCGGGAAGGTCGTCGCCAGCGTGCCAGCCACCTCGTGAGCCGTCCGGGTGGGGGCATCGTCGAGCAGCGTGCGCTCGCCGGCACCTGCGGTGAGCGCACGGTAGTAGTCCAACAGGGCTGCATCCCAGTCACCCCTCGCGGCGGAACTGTCGGCTCTAGATCGAAACTGCCCGGCGCTGAGGTTCTCTTCGCCGAGGACCGAGCGAGCAGCTTTGACGCTGAGCGCACGATCGCGCAGCCGCTGCCGAGAGGCGAAGATGACCGCGCTGACGACGATGAGTACGACCACGATGATGAGCACCGAGGACAGCGAGCCGGAGCCGGGCAACACGTTGAGCAGATTGTTCAGTTGCTCCATGAGCCACGCAGCGAAGCGGACCAACGGGTTTTCGCGCTGGTTGTATTCCGGTTTCGCCAGTTCCTGGTTGAGCAGGTCGCGCGCTTCGTCGCGGTCGATGCGGTCAACCAGGGCAAATCTCACTGACGCCCTCGCGCAGCAGTACGGACCGAAGCAGCTTGCTGCATCGTGATGTCGAGCCCTTCGCGACGGATGCGCTGGTCCAGATAGAGAAGCGCCGTCACCCCGGCGGTGAAGGGGGTTACGAGGAGACCCACCAAGAATTGCGTGAGGTGTTGGCTGAACACGGTGAAGGTCAGGAGCAGTGATTCGTCCTGGGTGAAGGCGCCGACGGCGATGAGAAAGATGGTCTGCAGCGGTGTGGAAATTACCCCACTCATGATCGCGGCGATGATCTGGGCGAGGATCCAAATGCCTAGGAGCCGCCAGAACTGAGATCCCGCACTGAGCGTCCACGAGCGGCGAATGGCTGTGATAGGTCCAGCGCCTTCCAGGACCACGGGGGCCGAGGTCAGCAGCAACCTGATCGCCATCCAGATCGCGGCAAAGATCGAGGCGATGAACGCGATGACGCCGATCACGATGACCGCCGTCTCGCCGGTCGCGATGCTCGCGAACAGCAGGCCGATGCCGATGCCGAACACAGTGATGATGATGATGCCGGTCAGGATCGATACGCCGATCAACGCAAGGATTCGTCCTCGGACAGCTTTCCAGGTTTGGCCCAGCCCGACCTTGTCACCAAGCGCGGCCTCGCTCACGACATACAGGATCAAACCGCTGAGGATGAGCGTGGCGAACGATGAGGTGAGGGTCGGCAGGATGATGCCGATGGCAAACGAGACGTCTTCGTTGTCCAAGACCAGATTCTGCAGCCCGAGCGAGATCAACAGCGACGGCAGAAGGAAGGCCCCCAGGACGATGACCGAGAGGCCGATGGTCGCCTCGGGGTTGCGTCGGATGGTGTTGATGGCGCCGCCGAAGATGTCGCCCAGCTTCAGCGGCCGCAGTGGAATGACCCCGGGCTGGTACATCCGTGCGACGTGCTCTGGGGCCACCTGCTGCCACGAAGGCTGGCCCTGCGGTTGCTGCGGCTGCCCATAGCCCGGGCCTGACTGCCCGTAGCCCGGGCCTGACTGGCCATAGCTAGGCTGGGCTTGCCCGTAGCCCGGAACGTTTTGGCCGTAGGCCCCACCGTTCGGGCCGTAGGCCTGCGGGTTCTGCCCATAGCTCGGAGCGCCTTGTCCTTGCCCTGGTGCCCCTTGACTTGGCCCCTCCTGCCGGTTGCGGTCGGCATACCAATCGCGTGGAGGTTGCTCTGCGTCCGGGGGCGGACCCGCGTCAGGACCATCAGTCATGTGTCGCTCTCGTTCCACGTGTCAGTGCTGTTGCCATGTCGGTAGCGCGCTGGCGGGCCTGTGCGCTGCTCATCGCCGTGGCCCCCAGCTGTTGCTGATCATGGACGATACCCGGCTCGGCATGACGGAGCTGATGTCCGCGTCGCCAGAGAGTGCGCACCGGTTTGCGTCGTTGCTGGACGTCTCGGGTGAATCTCTTGACGAAGGTGAACCAGGGCCGATCGCGAATGCACCACGCCTGCGCCAGGATGCCCTGCGCGCGAAGCGGTTCGATCAGGCGGCTGGCAAAAATGCCCTCCGCGAGGATCAGTTCTGCCCCCGCCAGGCGCACGAAGCGCGATCCGACTGCCCGTGATGTCGATATGTCGTAGCAGGGCACGAGGACCCAGTTGTCACTGCGGAGGGTATGCAGAGCGCGCACGGCCGCATCCTGGTCCCAGGAAGCGGCATTGTCCCAGTCCGGGAGGCCGAGGGAGGACATCGGGAGCATGGGGTCGAGGCCGTCACGATAAAAGTCGTCCAGCTCGACCACGGGCCAGCCATGCGCCGTGTGGAGAGCTGAAGCCAGACGAGATTTCCCCGACCCGCTGGGGCCGCTGATCAAGATGATCCGAGCGGGCGCGCGGTTCGGCTCCAGGGTTGGCATAGGTCTAAATCCTAGTTCGGCCATTCGGCTCGTGGTGGCGGCAGCTTGCCGACCTAGAATGAGGGACTGTGAGCACCGCGAGCCGGTCGTCCGATCCAGACCCCGAAAGCACGCCCGACGGCGGCACGCTCATCGATGTTTACCGAACCTTGCCGTCGAGGCTGCTGGGGTGGTCTATGACCGGCGCTGTCTTGGTGGTTGGCTACACGGTCCTCAGGAGCGAATCGTCTTTGGGCCGGGGTGTGCTGTTCCCTTTGGCGGCGGTCTGCTTTGTGGTTGCCGTGATCTGGGTCTTCCTGCTGCGCCCAGCAGTCGAGTTGCGTTCCGAATCTGTCACGCAGCGCAACATACTGAAGGACATCACAGTGCCCTTCACTCGCCTCAGCGATATCAGCTATCAGTGGTCGCTCGAGCTCACCGACACTGCGGGGCGCAAACACAGCTCCTGGGCTGTGCCGAAGCAGCGTGAGTTCTCTGCGCGTCGTGCCTTCGACAACTTCGGCGAGACCACGGCACGCCGCAAGTCGCGGCCGGGCACCACGGCCCAGGTCGTGGCTGGCGATGTCCAACGCGAATATCAGCGGTGGCTGTTGGACGGTGGGAAACTTGCAGACGATGCGCCAGCCCACGAGCGTTGGGCGCTCGCAGCGGTGTTCCCACTCATTCTGTCGTCGGCGTTCCTCGTGCTGGCCATCGTCATCGGCGAGGCCTGAGCGACTAGAATGGGGGCGGCTCGGAGTTGGTGACCACGACGGGTTCATCACGGTAATCAGGCTTCGGTGTGAGGAGTTGTTCGGGAGTCCGCTGGCCTGGGGGTGGGCCGTTGCGGCGGCGTCCGTTGCGGCGGTGGAATACGCCGAGTGGGAGCCCGATGTAACTGGAGTCTGGGTGTTCTGGGTTGTCGTCCAGGGCTTCGAGCCACCGGTCGTGGCCTGTCCGTGAGCACAGCGCTGCGTAGATGAGCTGGTCTCGCATGTCGGGGTCTTCGACCGATAGTGGGTCCGCCATCTGCGGGCCTTGTGCATCCGCTGGCGGGGCGTCCTGCGGCAACCCCGCGCCGTGGCCCGCCATCTCATCTCCCTGGCTAGCGGCCGGCCCGTATTGGCGGTGGTCGTGAGCTTGGGTGGTGTAGACCCGGTTGAACAACGTGGTCCAGGTGACCTGTCGGGTCTCGTCCATGACACTGGCCCAGAACTGTTCGGTTTTCAGTTGGTGGTGCCGGGGGTGTTTCGCGTTTAGGTTGGCCACTGACGTGACACCGCCGGGGGTGCCGTAGGGCTGTTCGTGGTCCAGTTCGCACCGGTGCGTTGGGATGAGGCATCCGGGCGCCCGGCAGAATCGGTCGACCGCGCGGACATGCTCCACCATTGCCTTATCGGGCCGGTAAGCCTGACTGGAGCGTTCGATGGCGTGCCCAGTCACTGGGTCGGTGAGTAACCGGTGCCACGTCGAACCCGGCAAGGTCGCGACCTCGCGGGCGTGCTCACCGGTCAGGAAGCCATGGCCGGGTATCTCACCGATCAACCCCGACCCTGGCGGTGGACCTGGATCCACAGGCCTGGCCCCGGCTCCCAAATTCCCGGTCGTGGCATCGCCAGCCGCGCGGGCCCATGCGGCCCCGGTGCCTCGGGCTGCGGCGTCACCAGTCAGGGCATCAAGGGGCACGATCAGATCCACGTGCGCCGATGGCAGTCCGTAGATGATACGCCGGACCTCATCCGTAACCGGCACCAGAGGCTGCTGCGAGCTGGCCGAGGGACTGTCGCCGCCATTGCCGCGCGGATCGCCGTGATTGGCGTGATCACCGTTGGGAGCGGCACCGTCGCTGTCGCCTTTGGGGCCGCAGGTGCCACTGCCATCAGCGTCGCCTTCGGCGTTGGAATTGAGGGGCAGGGTTCCGTGCACGAGTAGGGCCATCGCCGTGTCAGAGCGTAGGCACCCCAGATTGCGGGGATCACCGGCCTTGCGGGCCCTGCGGGCGATGGTCTCGATACGTTCCATCGCCGCGACCACACTCGCCGTGCCCGCAGTGAGCGTGAACGTGGACAACCCGTCCTCACCAATATCGGCGCTGACATCACGTCTCCTGGCTGCTGCACGTCGACGTTCCCGCGCCGCAGCCCCATCGGCGCCCTCAACCCGGGTCACCTCACGGGAGAGGCGGCGGTGAAACTCCGACCACGACTCCGCACGCACCACCCCAGCAGGCTGGCCGTCGCCATCCTGCGCGTCACCAGTCGTTGCCGCCTCATCGGCGGCAGCAAGCAACGGGCCAAACACGTTCTCGGCGACCGTTTGGGCATCCACGACATCCATCCGGGCACACCGCTGCCAAAACTCCTGAACGCCACGCCAATCCACCAACCCCCGCGACAGTGCCTCCTTCGCGGCACCCACCACGACTGGTGGGGCCAACGCGAAACCCACCCGCACATGCGCCCCGAACACCCCCACACCCGTGAGCACCGTCAACTCTTGGGCGACCACCGACTTCGTCTTCGCCCGCCACCGCTCCCGCGCCGATACCGACAACTCTCCCGGATCGCTCACCTTCTTCCGTCCCAACAGTTCTTCACCAGCACGATGCGCCAGACTCCCCGCCGCGTGGACCAACACGCCATCCGCGAACCCCTGCACCACCCGCACCCCCGCCGCAGCACCCAACAACACCCCGTCATCCACCCCCTGCGGTTCCGCGACCGCCGTATCAGCATGAGCCACCCCGCACCGGATCACCGCGGCCAGCGCGTCCGCTACTCCCGGTGGCAACGGCAACCGGCCCAACCCCGCCTCCACATCCCACAACGCCGAGACCACCCCCACCGTGGCCTCCACATCCCGCCACACCACCGCACTCAAACCAAAATCATCAAAATCACCACAGAAATCACCACCATCACCGCAAACACACCGCGCCTCATGCTCAGCCACCACCTCGGCATACCGATCCCCACCACCATCAGAATCAACCCCCGCCGAACGGCCCCCCGAAGACTCACACACAGGCACACCACCACCCGTCAGGGATGGCGTTACGGTGATCGTCGTCATCCCCCAATATTAGTACACATGTTCGACTGATGCAAGAGGTTAGACGTCCGTAGAACCACTGTTCCGGCTTCCATTCAGGCAGAGGCCGGGTCGTCAAGGAGCCGGAACTTAACCGCATCGATCCGCGCTCGCGCCTCACCGTCGGTGGCGATCTGAGCACCAACTCGTTGGAGTACCTCATTGATCTGCAGCGGCGTGAGCCCAGGGACCATCGCCACTTTGATCACCAGCGCGCCATCCGGCCCCCCGTCCAGCGACCACCGCAGGATGGCTTGCTCACCTTGGGCCGCCGACGCCACAGCCTGCCTGACGTGCGGATCGTCGTGCGCAGGCAACCACTCGCGATCCATCGCTAAAGCCCAGACCATCGACGTGCGCAATTCACGGGTATGCGGCGTTCCGACGTCCAGGACGATGACGTCACAACCCTCCTGGACGCCAGCAAGCGCCGCTCGCTGGGCGCTGACCGGCACCGGCCGCGCTCGAACGTCCCACCGAGCGAGTTGTTCGGTGCTCGTGAAGGCAGGCAACGCCTTGCGACCATCGGGGGCACTCAGCGTAACGGCAGCCATGTCGCTGGATGCGTCTTCACCGGGCATCGCCACGATCGGGATGATCAAGCGTGCCTGCGAAACCGCGCGCAGGAGCGCGACTTCGTCTTTAGGCGAGGCGGGCACACCCGAGGTGGTCGCCTGGGGTGGATCATGTGGATGAGGTGAAGCCGCCTCGACTGCACTACATACCGTCGCCTCAGGAGTAGCGCCCAGAGCGGCGAGTAGCTCTGGATCGGCAAGACCGTCGTCCGCATCGAAGCCCGTTCCGGTGAGTGTCCTGCCCTGCCACGGCACACCGGCCGTGTCCTGGCCTTGCTTGGGGTCGTGCCCGCCGAATCGTGCGGTCATCTCGGCGACACCCCCGCCCCGTCGGCCAAACCCGCAGCGGCGGCCGCAGCGACAGCGTCCGGGAGGCTGAAGGCTCCCTGGTGCAGAGCCGCGCCCAACACGACCCCCCACAAACCATCAGGTTCCAAGGCCGCCAACGCCGACACGTCCTCGACGGCAGCCACACCACCAGAGGCTACGACTGTGGCACCAGGCACCGCTGCCGCAATCTGGGCGATCACCGAGCCGAACATCGCTACGTCGGCACCCCGCTGACTGCCATCTCGAGAGGCATCCGCGACCAGAAACTGGGTCGCCCCCGTGGCCGCAAGACCTGGTATCACCGAGTCCAGCTCGCCGATCTCGACGCCGCTGCCCCGGGCCACCACCATCGATCCGCGAACATCCAGGCCGACCACCACTGCCGGCCCGTATTCAGCAGCGGCCCACCTGATCAGCTCCATGTCCAGGAGTGCCGTGCTAGCCAGGTTCACCCGATGGGCGCCGGTCGCGAAGGCCTGCCTGATGCCGTCGCGATCATCGAGCCCACCGGACAACTGCACAGGGACGGGCACCGCCGCGACGATCTGCGTGAGCACATCGAGGTTCTCGCCCCGCCGAAAGGCGCGGTCCAGGTCGACCAGATGGAGCCATTGCGCACCCTCATCGAGCCAACGCATCGCCACGTCCAACGGCGCATCACATCCGCCCAAGGGAACTTGGCAGGCCCGACCCCCAGACACGTCCACGGCCGGCAGGAGATGAATCATGCGCCCCAACCCAACTCACGGCGCAATGCCACGGCGTCCTTGACCGCATCCTCGAAGAAACTCACTTCGCGATCATCGGGTTCGTGAGCGTGCGCCCCCTCCCACGACTCGACCGAGGCAGGGTCAAGCAGCACGTCGGCCCCCGGCAGACCCAGCAGATTCATGATCGCGCTGAGCAGGCGTTGCGGCGGGTGGTGCCGTTCGGCCAGCATGTCGATGAGTTCATTCTTGTTGCCGCCGCGAGCCGCAGCGAGCACCTGCAGCGGCGAGGCGATGTCGACACCCGGCGGCCGCAACATCCCGACCTGCGGGTCCCAGATCACCCAGCGGATCTGCCGCCGCCAATGCTTGGACTGCACGGTGATCACCGCACGACCGTCGATCACCCAGAATCCGATAGCCGGGGCGAGTTTGATGGGGGCAGTCCGCGCGGCGCACATCATCGACGCGTCGTCATACGGAGCGCCTACCGCGGAGCGGCCGCGGGGCACCAACACGGTATGCAGACCCAGCCGGTGAACCAGGACCGGCACGACGCTCTTGGCCGCCCAGTAGTCGACGTCGCTGGTCATGGCCCGGCTGAGCCACATCCCGATCGGTGGCACACGGGGAGCCCCCAGGGACGAAGCAGAAGTCACCGGCCCATCTTACGAACGACGGATCCGCAGAACGACGCCTGCGCCTAGGAACGGCGGCGTGGCGATCCTTGCCGTCCTTGCGCTGATCCCGAACCCACGGTGCGAGCACCGAAACCGCTGGGGGTGCTAGACCCACTCTCCCCGTAGAACACGCGGTCCACCACGAACCGGCAGCGCCGAGCACACTGACGCCATTCCTGGGCCAACCCCCCACCGCTACCCCGTGGCCGCTGCAGAATCAGCGAAATGCCCTCGGCGTCTCGTTGATCACTGGGCACCGAGTCGACCGGCCGACCCCGCCACAGCACGCCAGCATCACGCAACCGGGAGGCCAAGGTCCACGCTGAGCTGAGTGCGCGTGCGTCCCCCCGCGTCAACAACTCAGCCTCGACTGCACTGTCCAGGGCGGCCAAGGTCCTCGTGGTCTGCAAGCCCGGCACCCGATGAGCGTGCTTGAGTTGCAACGTCTGGGCGACCCACTCCACGTCGCTCAGACCGCCCAGACCCAACTTGAAGTGGGTGCGGGGATCAGCCCCCCGCGGCAGCCGCTCGGCCTCCATCCGCGCCTTGAGCTTACGGATCTCCCGCATCCCGTGCTCGTTCAGACCATCCTCGGGCCAGCGCAACGGGTTGATCAGATCGGTGAAGTCTTTCGCCAATCCAGGCTCGCCAGCCACCACCCGAGCCCGGAGCAGGGCCTGGGCTTCCCAGCCGGCCGACCAGCGCGCGTAGTACGACGTATAGGAGTCGAAGCTGCGCACCAACGGACCGGATCGGCCTTCGGGCCGCAGATCCGCATCGAGTTCAAGTGTGGGGTCTGGACCGTGCCCGGATAGGCCCTTGCGCAGCGCTGCAATGGCTTCCGTAGCCACCTGCCCTGGCGTTGGAGCCTGCGAATCGGCTGAGTCCGGCGACGAAGCCTGCGAGTCCGGGGATTGCGACGACTTTGGCCTAGCTCGATAGCAGAACATCACGTCCGCGTCGCTGACGTATCCCAACTCGCGCCCGCCCAAGCGGCCCATCCCGATGATGATGGTGTCGATCACATCCTCGGCACCGCGCATAGCGATCGCCAGGGCAGCATCAAGGTAGGCGTCGGTCAGGTCGGTCAACGCGCTGCGCACCTCGACGTCGCTGAGATCACCCACCAAGTCCCCGATCACGATCCGGACCAACTCCTTGGCCCGCACCGCTCGGATGGCTCCGAAGGCGTCGGCTGAGTCTTCATGCCGGGTCTGCGCGGAGGTGAAACGCGCCTGCAGGCTCTCCCGGGTGAACGGGACCAGTCCGGCAGGGTCACCGAGCAGCGCCACTGATTCGGGCGAGCGGATCAGCAGATCCACGGCATACCGGCTACTGGACAAGATCATGGCCAGCCGCTGGGCGGCGCTGCCTTCGTCGCGCAGCATCGCGAGATACCAGTGCTTGGTGCCCAACGTCTCACTGATTTGGCGAAACGCCAGCAGGCCCGCATCTGGGTCAGCGCCCTCGGCGAACCAACTCAACATGACCGGCAGCAGCGTGCGCTGGATGGTGGCGCGCCGACTCACGCCATCGGTCAGCGCCTCGAGGTGGCGCATCGCGCCGGCCGGATCGCGATAGCCCAACGCCGAC
>JBGTGC010000317.1:0-12406 GCA_041746935.1 Dermatophilaceae bacterium | reverse complement strand
GCGTCGCGGTTGAGCGCGTCTGATGCCAACGGCAACGGGTCAGCGCCGGTGAGCGGCTCGGTGAGCCCGTCCTGGGCTTCTCCTTCGTGCTGGCGTCGAGCACCGAGGGCGTGCAGGACTTCCGACTCAGCGCCGGGAGCCGTCGGGAGCAGGGTGCCGTTCATCTTGGCCAGCCCGCGAGTTGCGAAGGGTGCCACCGCATACACCGCAGTCTTGTTCTTGCGAGTGGCCTTGCGCAGACGGAGGAAGACGATTGGGCTTTCGTCCTCGGGCTCCAGTCCGACCAAGAGCACCGCACTGGCGCTCTCGAGATCGGCATAGGTCAGACCGTAGTGGTTAACGATGCTCGAGGCCAGGAAGTCGGCCTCCTCGGCCGAGTGCGGCCTGGCCCGGAAGTCGATGTCGTTGGTATGCAGAGCGACCCGGGCGAATTTGCTGTAAGCGTAGGCGTCTTCCACCGTGGCCCGGCCACCGACGAGCACGCCGACACCGTCGTCGGATGCGGAAGTAGCACTCTTCAGGGCGGTTGCCGCCGCACCCAGAGCCTCGTTCCAGGTGGCCACGGCATAGTTGCCGTCGGTATTGCGCACGACGGGGTCGCGCAGGCGGTCCGGCATCGTGGCGTAGGTGAAGGCCCAGCGGCCCTTGTCACAGTTCCACTCTTCGTTGACTTCTGGGTCATCGAGCGCCATCCGTCTCAACACGGTCCCGCGACGGTGGTCGGTGCGAATCGAGCAGCCCGAGGCGCAGTGCTCGCAGACACTAGATGTCGAGACGAGGTCGAAGGGTCGGGACCGGAACCGGTATGCCGACCCGGTCAGAGCTCCGACCGGGCAGATCTGCACGGTGTTGCCGGAAAAGTAAGACTCGAACGGCTGCTCTTCATAGATGCCGACTTGCTGCAGCGCGCCGCGCTCGATCAGCGCGATGAAGGGATCCCCGGCGATCTGGTCGGAGAATCGGGTGCACCGGGCGCACAGCACGCAGCGCTCGCGATCCAGCAGCACCTGGGAGGAGATGTTGATCGGCTTGGGGAAGGTGCGCTTGATGTCTTCAAAGCGGCTGGTCGGACGCCCACTGGACATCGCCTGGTTCTGCAGGGGGCACTCACCGCCCTTATCGCAGACCGGGCAGTCCAACGGGTGGTTGATCAGCAGCAACTCCATCACGCCGTGCTGAGCCTTCTCGGCCGCCGGGGAGGAGTGCTGCGTCTTGACCTGCATACCCTCACCCACCACCATCGTGCACGAAGCCTGTGGCTTCGGCATCGGCCGCACGTTTCCTTCGCGGTCAGGCATTGCTACGTCGACCAGGCACTGCCTGCAGGCACCGACGGGATCGAGCAATGGGTGGTCGCAAAAACGCGGGATCTGAACGCCGATCTGCTCCGCTGCGCGGATCACGAGAGTGCCTTCGGGCACGGAGACCTCGACACCGTCAACGGTCAGCGAGACTTTCTTGACGTCGTCGGGGATGGCCGCGTTGTCGCCCTCGTCAACGGCGTTGCCGCCGGCTGCGGGTGAGGTGTTGACCGTCATGCGGGGAGCGTCTCCTTCGCGAACAGCGTCGAATGCTGCGGTGGGAACAGCTCGGCGCAACTGGTGTGCATTCCCGCCTCGAATTCTCCCCGGAAGTACTGCACAGCAGAGGTGATGGGGCTGGTGGCGCCGTCACCGAGAGCACAGAACGACCGCCCCAGGATGTTGTCACAGATGTCGACCAACTTGTCGATGTCGTCTTCGGTGCCGTGCCCGGCCTCGAGGCGCTCCATGATCTGCTTCAACCAGAACGTGCCCTCCCGGCAGGGTGTGCATTTGCCGCACGACTCGTGGGCGTAGAAATCGGTCCAACGAGACACTGCGCGGACCACCGACGTGGTCTCGTCGAAGATCTGCAGCGCCCGCGTCCCCAGCATCGATCCAGCCTCGGCGACGGACTCGAAGTCCAACGGCACGTCGAGGTGCGCGTCGGTGAAGATCGGTGTGGAGGAGCCACCGGGGGTCCAGAACTTCAGCTCGTGGCCCTCCCGTATGCCGCCAGCCATCTCGAGCAGCTCACGCAAGGTGATGCCGAGCGGGGCTTCGTACTGACCTGGCCGGGTGACGTGACCAGACAGGCTGAACAGCCCATAGCCCTTGGATTTCTCGGTGCCGAGGTCGGAGAACCAGTCGCTGCCGTGCAGCACGATCGAGGGCACGCTGGCGATGCTCTCGACGTTGTTCACCACGGTGGGTCGGGCGTACAGCCCGGCGACCGCGGGGAACGGGGGCTTCAAACGCGGCTGACCGCGACGGCCCTCCAGTGAGTCCAACAGCGCGGTCTCTTCACCGCAGATGTATGCACCAGCGCCGGAATGCACCGTGATGTCCAGGTCGAACCCGGTCCCCAGGATGTCCTCGCCGAGGTAGCCGGCCGCGTAGGCCTCTTCGACCGCACGCTGCACACGACGGAAGACGTGCACGATCTCGCCGCGGATGTAGATGAAGGCGTGCTTGCAGCCGATGGCGAAGGACGTAATCGCCATACCTTCGATCAGGAAGTGCGGAGCCGCCATCAACAGCGGGGTGTCCTTGCAGGTCCCAGGCTCGGACTCGTCGGCGTTGATCACCAGGTAGCGCGGGCCGCCATCATCAGGAGGTAGAAAGCTCCACTTCAAGCCGGTCGGGAATCCCGCGCCGCCACGCCCACGCAAACCCGAGGACTTGGCCATTTCGACCAAGTCCTTCTGGGGTGTGTCCAACGCGGCCCGAAGGGCGTTGTAGCCGTCGTGTTCTTCGTAGGTCTTCAAGGTCCAGGACTGCGGGTGGTCCCAGAACTGGGACAAGATGGGCGTCAGTTGCGCGCTCACGAGTCGTCTCCTCCGGTGCTAGTGGCTTGACTTGATGCATCGTCGCTGTTGATCTTGCCGTCACTCGGCTTCTCGTCCGCCTCGTTGGTCGGCGCATTAGTGGAACTGCGTTGACCGGCCTTCGGTTGCGTGCCCTCATCCGCCGCTGCGGTGTCGAAACTCGTGCTCTCCTGCGGCTCGTGATCGCCACCCTGCGCATACGGCTTGCTAGCGCCGACCGGTGCGACCCAGTCGTACTCGCGAGATAGGCGCAGTCCTTCGAGCGAGGGGCCACCGGCACCGATGCCCTCATCGGCGCGGCCGTCGCTGAAGCCGGCCAGGACGCGCGAGACCTGCTTGAACGTGCACACCTTGGCCGCGCCGCGCGTCGGCACCACGTCGTGACCCGCCCGCAACTCATCGCTCAGGTCCTTCGCGGACTGCGGCGTCTGATTGTCGAAGAACTCCCAGTTGGCCATCACCACGGGTGCGTAATCACACGCGGCGTTGCATTCGACCCGCTCCAGGGTGACCTTGCCGTCCGCCGTCGTCTCGTCGTGGCCGATCCCCAGATGCTCGCTGAGCTCGTCGAAGATCTGGTCACCACCCATCACCGCACACAGCGTGTTGGTGCACACACCCACCGTGTATTCGCCGTTGGGGTGACGCTTGTATTGCGTGTAGAACGTCGCGACACCACTCACCTCGGCCGTGCTGAGGTTCAACTGCTCGGCGCAGAAGTGCACACCGCGACCGGTGATGTAGCCATCGACGCTCTGCACTAGGTGCAGCAGCGGCAACAGAGCCGAGCGCGGCTGCGGATACTTGGCAATGATGAGGCCAGCATCGGCCCGCATCGCCTCGAGCACGTCGCTCGGATACTCCTCTTGGGAGGGCTTCAGCGGCGTGTGGTGGTGAATCGGGCCATGCGTCACGGCCTGATGGAGTTGCTCCCGGGTGTCCCCGGGCACCTCAGCGTTGGTCCCATTGACGCCGCTCATCGGTCGACACCGCCCATCACCGGGTCGATGGATGCGACGGCCACGATCACGTCGGCCACTAAGCCACCTTCACTGAGCACGGAAGCCGCCTGCAGATTGTTGAACGAGGGATCCCGGAAGTGGGCTCGAAAGGGCCGCGTCCCGCCGTCAGAGACGGCGTGCACCGCGAGCTCGCCCTTGGGCGACTCGATGGCGGCGTAGGCCTGTCCTGGCGGCACTCTGAAGCCCTCGGTCACGAGCTTGAAGTGGTGGATCAACGACTCCATCGACTCGCCCATGATCTTGCGGATGTGGTCAAGGGAGCTGCCTTGACCATCGGCACCCACGCTGAGTTGGGCCGGCCAGGCAATCTTCTTGTCGGCGACCATGACGGGTTCGCCCTCGGAAGCGCGCAGCCGGGCGATGGCCTGCTCGGAGATCTTGATCGACTCCCACATCTCATCGATGCGGATGCACAGTCGGCCGTAGGCGTCCATGCTGTCGCGGGTGATGACGTCGAAGTCGTAGGTCTCATAGCCGCAGTAGGGATCGGACTTGCGCAGGTCATGGGGTAGGCCAGTCGAGCGCAGGATCGGTCCCGTAATACCCAGCGCCATGCAGCCGGTCAAGCTCAAGTGCCCGACGTCGACGGTGCGCCCACGCAGCACGGGGTTCTGCAGCAGCAGCGACTCCAACTCTCGCATCCCGCGCTTCAGGTCGACCAGCTCATCTTCGAGCAAATCCAACGCGCCCGCAGGCACATCTTGGGCCACACCGCCGGGGCGGACGTAGGCGTGGTTCATCCGCAGCCCGGTGACCGCCTCGAAGAACCGCAGCAGTCGTTCACGCTCGCGGAAGCACAGCGTCATGACGGTTGTGGCACCGAGCTCCATACCACCGGTACCGAGCGCGATCATGTGCGAACCGATCCGGTTCAACTCCATGGTCAGCACCCGGATGTCGTTGGCGCGTTGCGGGATCTGGTCGGTGATGCCGAGCAACTTCTCGATGGCCAGGCAGTATGCCGTCTCGTTGAAGATCGGGGTCAGGTAGTCCATCCGGGTGCAGAACGTGGTCCCCTGCACCCAGGTGCGGTATTCCATGTTCTTTTCGATACCGGTATGCAGATAGCCGATGCCAGCACGCGCCTCACGCACGGTCTCGCCATCGAGTTCGAGGATGAGCCGCAGCACGCCGTGAGTCGATGGGTGCTGTGGACCCATGTTGACGACGATGCGCTCTTCACCGACGGCTGCGATGTCCTCGACAACCTGGTCCCAGTCACCACCGCCCGCTGTGAAGACTGCGCCGGCCTCGTCGTCACCGTAGAGGTCTTGGGTCTCGGTGGGCTCAGAGTGGGTAGTAGCCATCAGCTGTAACTCCTACGCTCGCTGGGAGCCGGGATGGTGGCCCCCTTGTATTCCACAGGGATCCCGCCGAGCGGGTAGTCCTTGCGCTGTGGGTGGCCGGGCCAGTCGTCCGGCATCAGGATGCGGGTCAGGGCCGGGTGACCGGTGAAGACGATTCCGAACATGTCGTAGGTCTCGCGCTCGTGCCAGTCGGCCGCCGGGTAGATCTCCACGATTGACGGAATCTGCGAGTCGTCATCCGGCACGGCGACTTCCACGCGCACCCGGCGTGAGCCGTTGGTGATCGACAGGAAGTGATACACCGCGTGCAACTCGCTCCCGATCTCCTCGGGATAGTGCACCCCGGACACACCGCTGCAGATCTCGAACCGCAGCCCCGCGTGGTCACGCAGACTCTGGGCCATCAGGTGCAGGTGCTCGGCGTGGACGTGCAGCGTCATTTCTTTGCGGTCGATGACCGTGCGTGCGATGACGCTGTCGTGCTTGTCGCCAAGGACTTCGAGGAGGTGGTCGGCGATCTCGTCGAAGTATCCACCGTACGGGCGCTCCGATGAGCCTGGGAGCAGGATCGGCTGCACCAGCCCGCCATACCCCGAGGTGTCCAAGCCCAGCGATCCGCCGAACATGCCGCGACGCTCGCCCACCTGTGTGGGGAGGCCGGCGTCAGGGTCTACTGCGCTGACTGAGCCCGAACCGGTCTCCTGGGCCTGCGTGGTGCTGACCATTTGATCTTCGTTGGCCTCGGGCGCGTTGACCCGGTCGATGGTGTTCTTGCCGTCCCCGACGGCGTTTTCGTCGCCTGCGACCTCAGCGGTCTCGATCTCAGCGACGGCATCCTTCTTCGCCTTGTCCTCGCTCACGCGAGCAGGCCCTTCATCTCGTGAGTCGGCGTCGCGTTCATCGCTGCGGCCTCAGCGGCACGGGCAGCCTTGACGCGGTCCACGCCGAACTTCGAGGAGCGGATCTGCTCGTGCAGCTCCAACAGGGCGTTGATCAGCATCTGCGGTCTGGGCGGACAACCGGGTAAGTAAATATCGACGGGCACGATGTGGTCCACCCCCTGCACGATGGCGTAGTTGTTGAACATCCCTCCCGAGCTGGCGCAGACACCCATGGACAGCACCCACTTCGGGTTGGGCATCTGGTCGTAAACCTGGCGCACGACGGGGGCCATCTTCTGGCTTACGCGGCCGGCCACGATCATGAGGTCAGCCTGGCGCGGAGTAGCGGCGAAGCGCTCCATACCGAAGCGGGCGATGTCGTAGTCGGGCGTGCCCACGGCCATCATCTCGATGGCACAGCAGGCCAATCCGAACGTGGCCGGCCACACCGAGCGTGCCTGCATCTGGCCGACAAGACCCTCGACCGAGGTCAGCACGATGCCCGAGGGAAGTTTTTCCTCTAGACCCATGAGTCACACACTCCCTGTGTTGTTAGTCCCATTCCAGACCGCCCCGGCTCCACTCGTAAATGAAGGGGACGGAGACCACGAAGAGGAAGAGCAGCATGGCGAGCACGCTGAACAATCCGACCTGATCGAAGGCCACGGCGAAGGGGTAAAGAAAAAGGACCTCGACGTCGAAGACGATGAACAGCATCGCCGTGAGGTAGTACTTGACGGGAACTCGACCACCGTCGAGCGCCTGCGGAGTGGGCTGGATGCCGCACTCGTAGGCCTCGGACTTGGCGCGGTTATAGGTCTTACGACCCAACACGGCCCCGCCTGCCATGGAGCCGCCAGCAAACAGCAAGCCCAGGGCAAAGAGAAACAGGATCGGAAGGTAAGGATCGGTCATCCCGTCCCACACTCCTTTCGGTGCCAGCGCATAGTCATGGTGAGGCCAGGTCAATCCTAGGGGTCATCCCCCGTTCTGCGCCGTTGGGGTCGCGTGGGATTTGGCCCGCGCGGTGCAGCATACGAGACGGGCCGAGCCCACCAATCTGCTTGTGAAGCGATTCACAAGGCTCGGAGGCGCTGCGGCTCAGCGTAGGACGGCGTGGTGCACGGCGACGATGCCCCCGGTCAGATTGCGCCACGTCACCGAACTCCATCCTGACTCCCAAACCGTCTGGGCCAACTCCTGCTGCGATGGCCAGGCCCGGATGGACTCGGCCAGATACACGTATGACGTGGGGTTGGAGCTGATCTTGCTGGCCACCGCCGGGAGGGCCCGCATCAGATAGCCCATGTATGCCTTCCGCATCGGCTTCCACACCGGCTGGCTGAACTCACAAATCACCAACCGCCCACCTGGCTTGCTCACCCGGGCGAACTCTCGCAGGGCAGCCGGCACGTCACTGACGTTGCGCAGCCCAAACGACATCGTCACGACGTCGAACGAGTCGTCGGCAAACGGCAAATGCAGCGCGTCGGCCGCGGTGAACGGCATATCGGGGCGACGCCGATACCCCTCGCGCAGCATCCCGAGTGAGAAGTCAGCGGGCACGACATCGATCTCGGCGTTGGCGAACGGCTCACTGCTCGTACCCGTGCCGGCGGCGATGTCGAGCACTCGCTCCCCTTGCTCAGCCGCCGCCGACCGCACGACGGCACGGCGCCATACGTAGGTCTGACCAGCCGACAACACGTCATTGGTGACGTCGTATCGTGGCGCCACATCATCGAACATCTCAGCGACGTCCTGCGGGCGTTTATCCAGGCTTGCACGGGTCATGCGTTCATCCTCGCACTCGCGCAATACAGTGGACCGCTGTGACAGTGCTCGCCCTCCCCCGCCTGCGCGCGATCACTGTCGACATCACCGACGAGCTGGACACAGATGTCGAACTGCTCACCGAGGTCCCGGACTCGGCGCTGCCCAGCACCATCTGCTCCTGGCTTCGCGAGGGCGACGGAGTGGTCGGGTGGGGCCGGGTGGCCCGATGTCTGACCAGTGGCACCAACCGCTTCGCCGATGCCGAGGCCTGGTGGAAGCAGGTGTGCGCCGAAGCCGACGTCCACAACGACGTGCAACTTCCCGGCACCGGACTGATCACCTTCGGTTCGTTCAGCTTTTCCCCCGATTCCCACGATCAGAGCCGGCTCGTGGTGCCCGAGGTCGTGATCGGACGACGCGCGGGCCGGATGTGGCGCACCACAGTCACTGCAGATCCCCAACACCCCGAGGAGACCCACGCGTCGGCATACCTCGACTCCTCGGGCCACCCCAGCCCTGACGTCGCGACGCCGATCGAGATCGTGGCCGGATCGGTGTCCGCACAGGAGTGGCCCGGGGTGATCGCGCGCGCCATCGACCGGATTGGCGCTGGTGAAGTGCACAAAGTCGTGCTCGCTCGCGACGAGTTGGCCAAGGCCAGCGGCCCGATCGACCTGCATCGCGTGTTGAGCCGCCTGTCGCAGCGATACGCCGCAACGTGGACTTTTGCTGTGGACGGTTTGGTGGGGGCCACACCGGAGATGTTGGTCCGATTGATGGACGGCACGGTCCACTCGCGGGTCCTGGCCGGGACGGTGCGCCGCAGCCACGCCGTCAAGCGCGTCGTGTCCGAGGACCATCCCGACTTCAAGCCCGAGCACCACGTCGACCCTCAGCTGAGGTTGATCTCCAGCGAAAAAGACCTCAAAGAGCACGCGTATGCCGTCCGTTCGGTGGCCGATGCACTTGCCCCCCACTGCCGCAACCTGGAGGTCCCAGAGCAGCCCTTCGTGTTGAAGCTGCCCGACGTCTATCACTTGGCGAGCGACATCAGCGGGGTCCACACGGACGAGGCCACGTCGTTGCGACTCGCGGCCGCCCTGCACCCCTCGGCCGCCGTATGTGGCACCCCTGATGACGCGGCAGCGGCACTGATCGCCGATCTCGAGCGGATGGACCGGGGACGGTATGCCGGACCCGTGGGCTGGATGGATGCTGCAGGCGAGGGTGATTGGGGCATTGCGCTGCGCTGCGGCGAACTGTGCGACGACCCCCGACGAATGCGATTGTTCGCTGGTGGCGGCATCGTCGAAGCCAGTGACCCCGAGGCGGAGTTGGCCGAGACCGAGATCAAACTCGCCGCGATGCGTTATGCCCTCGAAGGCTGAATCTGCGCGGCAGCGGGATCGATGAACGGCCCCACTGATCTGCTGAGACTGCGGCCGCCCCGGATGGCAGATGAGGCAGCGATGCGGGCCGGCCATGCCGAGTTGACTGAGGTCGGCTTTCCCTTTCTCTTCGACACGGAGCTGAGCTGGGGCGAACAACTCGACAACTTTGAGCGCCAAGCCCACGGTCTTGACCTGGCCAGGGGTCACGTCCCGGCTGACTTCTTGGTGGGCGAGGCGGGCACCACCTCAACGCACGTGGACCCTGAGATCGTCGGACGAGTCTCGATCCGGCATACGCTCACGCCGATGCTGCTCGAGCTCGGCGGACACGTCGGGTATGCCGTCCGCCCGGAGTTTCGGGGTCGCGGCTACGCCACCGCCATGCTCAGGCTCGCCGTCGAGCGGTTGGCCGATCTGGGAGTCGATGAGGTGCTGGTGACCTGCGATGAGGACAACATCGGCTCGATCCGGGTCATCGAGCGGTGCGGCGGCATCCTGGACGACGTGCGTCACGTCGCAGATGGCGTCCCGGCGAAACGGCGCTACTGGATCGATTCGCGCAGCTGAGCGGTGGGCACCAGGGGCCCTGGCCGCATATTGCGAGCCAGAACGATCATCACCAGCAGGAACGCGATCACCACGAACAACGCTCGGCTGAGCCCGAAGGCCTCGGCCAGCAACCCAATCGTGGGCGCTCCGAACAGGAACGCCCCGTAGGCGATGGTGCTGACCACGGTGATGGCCCGGTTTCCCCGCCCCGGAATCTCAGCGGCGGCCGAGATCGCAGCCGGGAAGATCGTGGACACGCCCAGACCCCAGATCAGACCACCCAGGAGCGCCACCGGCAACGACGGCACCTGACTGGCCAACAGGATGCCCACCGTGGCCATGAGGCCGCCGGCCTGGACCACGCGCTCGCGCCCGAACCGGTCGATGGCTGGGCTGCCCAGCAACCGGCCCGTCATCATGGCCACGTTGAACGCAGTCAAGGCGAGGGCACCCCACGCAGCAGGCGCTCCGTGCACGTCAACCAACAGGATGGCCAACCAGTCGTTCGCCGAGCCCTCGGCCAAAGCCCCGCCCAGGCAGACCACGCCGATCATGATTTCGAGTGGGGTCACGCCCCGCCGAGCGGGTCGTTGCTCACCCGAAGTCGTGACCTCACCACTGTGCTCGACGTCTGCGTCGTCGTCGGTGGACTCATCCGCCATGAAGTGCCGCACGCCGAGGAGTCCGATGACCATCGCGATAGCCCCGATAACCGGGAGTTGGAGCAATCCGTATCCGAGCCACGCGGCCAGGGCACCCGCTCCGGCACCGATAACCGTTCCCGCCGAGAACGCTGCGTGGAAGAACGGCATGAGTGAGCGACCACGAAGTCGCTCCACCTGGCTGGCCTGCACGTTCATCGCCACGTCCCAGATGCCGACCGGTGCGCCGGTGAGGAGCAGTGCGAAGCCGAGCACCCACGGGTTGGGCACGAACGCGAGCGAGCTCCAGCCTGCGCACGCAAGCACGATGGTGAGCGTCACGACCCGCCTCGTGCCGAGCCGGTCGACGAGTCGACCCGTGAAGGGCATCGCCAGCAGCGATCCCAAACCACCACCGATCAGCGCCAGCCCCAACTCACCCTTACTGGCCTCGACCGCGTCCCGGATGGCCGGCATACGAGCGAAGGTCTGGGCCATCACCAACCCGGCCATGGCAAAAACCACCATGATTGCCGCGGGTGATCCGGCGTCGCTCTTGGCGGGGCGGACCGAAGATGAGGAAGTCACTGACCAAACTCTCTCAGGTATGCCGACTGCCGCCGAAATTTGTTCGCGCTAGGGCAGCGGGTCGGGCAGGCTTGAGGTATGGATGACGCGACGCACTCGACACAAGCACAGGCTCCAGCCGATTGGCCCTATCGCTCGACGTCCTTGACCCCTGCCGACGCCGAGCGAATGGCCAAGCTTGAGCACACTGTCTGGTTCGAGGTCGTGCCGGGGGCAACCGCCGAAGAGGTCGTGCGCGAGTTCGACTACGACCGAGGTGGGGCTGTCGAGATCAACGCCGGTGACCGGGTGGGGATGACGCCCACATCGGACCCGCCGTTGGTCGGGATCTATGGTGCGTTCGACATGCACCTCAGCGTGCCCGCTGCCGATGGCGGGGTCACGCGGTTGCCGATGAACGGGCTGACCTGGGTCGGCGTCCATCCGGACCATCGTCGTCGCGGGATCTTGAGCTCGATGATGACGGAGCACCTGCACGGGATCTATGCCTCCGGCGAGTCGGCGATCGCCGGCCTGTGGGCGGCCGAGGTCGGGATCTACGGACGCTACGGATACGGACCGGCTTCGCTTGAGGTCATGCTGGAGCTCAGCAGCGGTACGGACTTGAAAGCGCCCGAGCACATCGCCGCGGCGGCCGAGGGCATCGAGACCCATATGGCGCCGGCCCACACCGACGAGGCAACCGCAGCCATTCACGCCCTGCAGGTCCAGGCCGCTGAGCACACGCTGGGCACGGCCACTCGTCCCGAGCGGATCGCCCGGTGGTGGTTCGAGGACTTCCCGAAGGCCCGCGGCAACAAGGAGCAACGTCAGGTTGTCTTCGCCACCCGCGGCGGCACCCCCGTCGGCTACGCGTTGCTGCGGCGCACTTCGGAGTGGGACGACCACAACAACCCCGGTGGCGAGATGCGGGTCGCAGAGATGGGCGCGGTCGATGCGCCAAGCCTGCTGGCGTTGGCGACACGGCTGCTGAGCTTCGACCTCATCAGCAAGGTCAAGTTCTATGCGCGCAGCACCGACGACGCGCTGGTCTGGTGGGCTGGTGGGCCGCGGTCGAGCTCGATGAAAGTCACCGACGCGCTGTGGGTCCGGATCGTCGATGTCCCGCGCGCCTTGGCCGAGCGTGGGTATGCCGCGCCCTGCGATGTCGTCATCGAGGTGAAGGACGAGGTGTGCTCGTGGAACGCAGGGCGTTGGCGGCTGGGCGTCGACGCCGACGGGATCGGACGCTGCGAGGCCACGGACGATCCCGCCGACCTCGAGTTGGGCGTCCAGGTGCTCGGGTCGGCATACCTCGGGGGCCGTTCGATCGCCTCGCAAGCCAGCGCAGGATGGGTTGTCGAGCACCGCGCCGGCTCGGTCCGCGAGTTGTCCCGAGCCATGCGCGCCGACACGGAGCCGCT
>JBGTGC010000316.1:0-5026 GCA_041746935.1 Dermatophilaceae bacterium | reverse complement strand
TGGTATGCCGAATCGCCTGTTGGCCGGCGGCGCGCGCCCGAGCCGCACCGCTGAGCAGCAGCAGGACGACGACCACCTGGAGCACCGAGAGCACGGCCGCTGCCCGCAAATCGAAGAATTGCGTAGTCAAGAAGTAGATCTCTGTTTCGATCGTGCCGTACTGCAAGCCGCCCAGGGTCAGCACGACCCCGAAGGCCGTCGAACAAAACAAGAAAACCAACGTGGCCGCAGAAATGATGGCCGGCTTCAGCGCTGGGCCGGTGACGGTGCGCCATACGTGCCAGGGGGTGGCTCCTAGCGCGGCCGCTGCTTCTTCGGGGCGGCGATCCATGCTCGCCCACGTGGTGCCGACGGTGCGGACCACGACGGCGATGTTGAAGAAGGCGAAGGCCAGCAGGATGGAGATCCAGTGTCCGTCCCAGCCCAAGAAGCCGAGCGGCCCGTTCGGGGCCAGGAGCGCACGAAACATCACGCCCACGACCACCGTTGGCAACACAAAGGGCATGGTCACGATTGCTCGCGCCGCGGCCCGGCCGCGGAAGCTCAACCGATACAGCACGAAGGCCACTGGAAGGGCGATCACCACGGTGAGCACCGTGCCCGCGGCGGCGATGGCCACAGTGAATGTCAAGACGCGGACCGTGCGAGCTCTGGTCAAGACCTCAGGGATTCCGGACAGGTCCAGCCCGCCACCCTCGGGCACGAAACCTCGGGCCAGCATCCCGCCCAACGGCAGCAGAAAGAACACGCCGACGAAGGCCAAAGGTATGCAGGCCAGCGCCACGACCGCTGCCCTGGGCCACACCTTGGACAGGTTCACGCCCTTAGCCTGTGGCGATATCGGCCCACTGCGTCACCCAGTCGAGGCGGTTGGCTTCGATGTCCTCAGCAGGGATCTCGTAGGGGTTCTCGGCCACCTCGGCATAGCGTGCCCAGTCTTCGGGCAACTCGACCTCCTCGGAAACGGGGAAGACAAACATCGACTCGGGCAGCGCCTGCTGCACGGAATCACCCAGCATGAAGTCGATCAGGGCCTGTGCTCCGGCCTCGTTCTGCGCACCCTCGATGACCCCGGCGTATTCGACCTGGTGGAAGCACGTGTCCATCAGCGCCGACGTGGTCGGTTCTGACCCGCCCTCGGGGATGGTGAATGGCGGCGAGGAGGCGTAGGACACGACCACAGGCCGTTCACCGTCACCACCACCGGCAGTGAAGTCGACCAGATAGGCGTCTTCCCAACCGGCGGTGATCTTGACGTCGTTGTCTTCTAGGGCCTGCCAATACTCCTGCCAGCCCTCTTGACCGTCGCCCCCCTCCCCGAACTCGGCGATGGTGGCGAGCATAAAGGCCAGCCCGGGGCTCGAGGTGCTCGCCCCCGGGGTCACCAGCAGCCCGGCATACTCGGGGTTGATCAAATCCTGGAGCGTCCTCGGGGGCTCGATGTCACGCTCGTTGAACCAGACGTCGTCGACGTTGACGCAGACGTCGCCTGTGTCGATCGGCGTGAGGTATGCCGAGGCGTCGCCGTCCAGTGTGTAGTTGCTCATCCCGGCTGGCGGGTCGGCCGGCGTGTAGGGGGCAAGCACTCCCTCCGAGACGGCCCGCGAGGCGAAGGTGTTGTCGATGCCAAAGGCCACATCACCCAGGGGGCTGCCCTTCGTGAGGGCCAACTGGTTGGTCATCGACCCGGCATCGCCGGAGGGCTGCACGGTGAGGTCGTATCCGGTCTGCGTGGTGAACTCATCGATGACCTCAGGCGGCAGCGAAAACGAGTCGTGCGTGATCAGGACGACCTCCCCGCTGGCTCCGGTTGCCTGCTCTGGGTCCTCGGTGCTTCCGGCCGCCTCGCTGGAGGCTGCAGCATCCTCTTGAGACACGGGGTCTTCGTCGCCACCCGTCAGCGAGCACCCGGCCAGCGCGAGCGTCGCCAACGAAACGGTGAGGGATCTGGTGATGTGACGTGCGGTCATAACGGACCTCCTTGGGTCAGGAGGGGTGTCGGCTGTGGGCCAACGAGACTCGACTTCCTCCACCGGTACTAACCGGATCAGGTTCGAGGGTCTGCGGCTGGTGCCGCACTCTCAGCGCTGGTGCGCTCCCCTGTCGTAGACATCAGCGTACCCCTGCGTTGATATTGCTGCGTATGACAGTCTGGGGCCATGGGAAATGTGGTTTGGAAGGTCATGGCCTCTGCGGCGGCACTCGGAGCTGGCATCGTGGCCCGCGAAGCGACGAACGGCAGTTGGAAGTTCCTGCGCGGTGATGATGCCCCGGAGAATCCGGAAGATCCCGACAGCGGCTGGGGCGAAGCGATCGCCTTCGCCGTGCTCTCCGGAGTGATCGTCGGGTTAGCCCGACTGGTAGCCAACCGTCAGGCGGCTAAAATCTACAAGAAGTCATCCGGCCACCTGCCCAAGGCACTGACTAAGAACAGTTGAACCGCTCCGTCAACGAGCAGCCTGCGCAGCAAAGCATGCGAAGGTAGCTGACATGACTCTTCTTTACTTCGTGGTGGCAGCGTTTGTCCTGCTGCTTCTCCTCGGCCGAGCCGTGACGCCGCAATCGAAGAAGAAGCCGCTGTATCGCTGGCAGTTGGACGACTATGGGGCCACCCTGGTCCGCGGTGTGCGGTTGCTTTCCGATGCTGGTGCCCGAAACCGGTGGCGGTTGGAAGCCATGCAGAACCAGGCGAACTACAGCGAGAAGGGCCGGATGGACGGGGACCGGCTGCCCACGGATCACGCGCCGCACCCCCGTGAACAAATGCCCCCTGGGGCAATCCCACCGCACCTGCGACCGGCTGAGGGTCAGCCCAAGTTCCGGCCTGACGATTGGGTTGGTGCCGGCGACGCGACCAGCGGTGAAACTCCGAGCAGCAGCGCAGATGACACGAACAGCGAAGAGCCCGACGACGGTGCCCCCCGCTCAGCCTGAGGATCGGCAGCGCCTTCGGGTGTTGGTCGCCTACTCCTACTCGATGCACTATCGGCTTGGGGTTTTCCGCTCGCTCCTGGTCCATCCTGATGTCGATGTGACGGTGGCGGCCGGGATAACTCCACGGCGCGAAAGCCCCTCGGTGGCCACCAGTGGGGTGGCACCCATCCAGCCCGAGGATCTCCCCGAGTTGCAGTGGCACCGCACGCTCTCAGTCGGCTGGCTGCGGTTCCAGCCGGGACTGCTGCGGCGCAGTCTGTCCAGCCGCTACGACGTCGTGATCTGGGACCCCTCGATGCATTGCCTGACCACGTGGCTGTCGTCTGCGGTGATTCGAGCTCGGGGACAAACACTGCTGTTTTGGGGTTTGGGCTGGACCAAGCAGCACAGCCGAGCCAAGGAGCAGCGCAAGGTGGCGGTCTTTCGTTTGGCGCACGCGTTCATGACCTACGGAGCTCGATCTGCCCGTTTGGGGGCTGAGGCGGGCTATCCGGCCGATCGTTTGTATGTGGTGGGCAACAGCCTGCCGGACCAGGAATCCGCGCGTGAGGTGGCCGCGTCAGCTATGCCACCCGAGTCGCCGTTGATGCTGGGTGTCGCCTTACGCCTGACCCGGCGCAAGCGAGTGGATCTGCTGATCCGTGCGGTGGCCGCGTTGAACGCTCAAGGCGTCCCGGCCCGCGCCGTGATCGTCGGCGAGGGCCCGGAGCGTGCATCGTTGCAGACCCTTGCCGAGGAGCTAGGAGCCGATGTCGATTTCATCGGGGCGCTCTACGCCCCTGAGCAGATCTCTGCCTACTATCGGCGAATCCACCTCACGGTGATCCCCGGTCACGCCGGCCTGACGGTGATCCAATCCCTCATGCACGGCCGTCCCGTGGTCACTCACGACAACCCCGGCAATCACGCCGACGAGTGGACGGCTATCCGGGCGGGAGTCAGCGGCGCCTTCTTTGCCGAAGAAGACCTGGACTCGCTGGTCGACACCATCGTGCGGGTTCGCGAGCGTCTTCTCGGCGGGCCCGACGAGCGCCTCGCAGCGGCCAGCGCCTGCCGGGAGGACTATCGCGAGCACGGCTCACCGCAAGCGCACGCCCAGCGCATCATCGATGCCGTCAACGATGTCGCAACACGCCGCGCTCCTCGCCGCCGATCACCTGTGTCCTGAACCCCCGGCCGTCCAACACCCACGTCCTGAACCCCCGGCCGTCGATCACCCACGTCCTGAACACGTGCCGCTAACCCGGCCGTGGGTGGCCGGGTGTGGGGCGGGCTCGTTAGACGTGCCAGGTGACGCCTGATGTGTGGGTGGTGGCGGTGAGGTCTTTGTCGTGGACGATGCTGTGGTGCCGCCCGCAGAGCAGGGCGTAGTTGGAGATGTCTGATCGCCCGCCGCGCGACCAATGTCGGATGTGGTGGGCGTCGCACCACGGTGCGGGCATCGAACACTCGGGGAAGGTGCAGTGCTTGTCGCGGTGGTGCAGCACGCGGCGTTGTCCGGGGGTGACGAGGCGTTTGGCGCGGCCGAGGTCCAGGATCTCGCGGTCGGTGCCCAGGATGGTGGGGATGATGTCGGCGTCGCAGGCCATTTTGCGGACGGTTTCGGGTGAGAGGACGTCGCCGGTGTCGGTCCTGCCGGTGCCGGTGAACGTGTGGCGTAGCAGGTCCCAGTTGATGGTGACGTTGATGGTGGCTTTGGGGCTGGTGGGGGCGCTGTCGCCACCAGCAAGACCCCGTCGCAGGACGGTGAAGAGGGCGTCGTGTCGGCGTTGGTTCGCGGTGCGGGGGTCTGGGCCGGTTTCGTCGGGGCAGGGCGCGGCCAACGGGGAGTTGAACAGGGCGTGGAACAGTGCGGCACCCTCGGTGCCGGTGGTCACGATGAACCGAATCAGTGACCCGTCGGCCAACGAGGATTCGTTGACTCCGCGCACCTCGTGAGCCGCTTTCTCGCGGGCGTCGTGGTCTTTGTCCGGCACGAGCGTGGACATCATGTGCTCGGTCACGACCCGCAGGTGCTTATCGGGGAACGCCGGGTCGACGGCGATATCGGTCAACGACGCCACCCACCCCTCGTACTCACTCGCCTGCGCTC
>JBGTGC010000315.1:0-4759 GCA_041746935.1 Dermatophilaceae bacterium | reverse complement strand
CGGTGGCACCGGCCGTGACGTCAGCGCGTTGATCGAGACCGTGCCTGGGTTGATCGCCAAGGATGGAGCCGAATCGGTGTATGCCGTGGGCTTGCCCGACGGGCGCGGCTTGGCCGTGAAGATCGCGGACGGGGGTCAGCGTGCCCGTGCCGCGGTCGTGATCAAGGCTCTGCAGGCCATGGGGCTGAGCGACTACGACGAGGCCTTCGCGCAGATCGCCGATGCCCCAGTCCTGGGGCACGGGAAGCGCGTCGGGTCGATTGAAGCCGTTGACCTGTACGGGAAAGCTCACGCCTGACGTGCGCGCCGTGCTGCAGCGCGTCCAGCGGGCCAGTGTCATTGTGGACGGTCTCGTCGTGGGGGAGATCGGGCCCGGCGTGCTGGCCTTGGTTGCTGCCACGCACCACGACGGTGATATCGACGTGGCCACGATGGCGCGCAAGATCGCCGAGCTGCGGATCTTGGCGGACGACACATCGATCCAGGAACACGTGGGCGAAGATGCCCCGCCAGCGGTGCTCATCGTCAGCCAGTTCACGTTGTACGGCACCACGAAGAAGGGCCGACGGCCATCGTGGAGTGCCGCCTCCCCTGGACCGATCGCAGAGCCGATGGTCGACGCGGTGGCCCAGGCGTTGCGAAATCGCGGCATCGCAGTCGCCACCGGAATCTTTGGGGCCCAGATGAACGTGGCGTTGATCAACGACGGCCCGTTCACCCTCATCGTCGACACCTGAGCGGCCGTCCTAGGTTGCTTTCATCTTTGCGTCGTAGTCTTCTCTCGTGCCTGACTTCTCCCTGTTCTCAGCCCAAGCCTCGGTCGCCCTCGTCCTCGGCCTCGCGGCGCTGGCTCTGGAGTTGTGGGCTGCTATCGATGCTGTGACCACACGCCCGGACGCCTTCGTGGCGGCTGGCAAGCGCACCAAGGGCTTTTGGGCGGCGGTGACCGGGGTAGCTGCCCTGCTCGGTTTCGTGTCGTTCAACGATCCGCTGAACCTCTTCGGGCTGATCGCCTTCGTGGCGGCTGCCATCTATCTGACCGACGTGCGGCCGGCGGTGCGCTCGCTGCGTGGCCGCAATAATCGCGGCACCCAGATGGGCCCTTACGGCCCGTGGTAGGGCCCACCACCGGGCATACCGAACTGATTCCTGGCCCGTTTGGTCCTCAGGAGTGTCTGACTCGCGGCACGGGGGTGCCCTCCACGGTTTTCGTCCACGGTCTGGGCGGCTCCATCGACACCACCAGGCCCTACGCCGGTGAAGTGCCAGGGCAGCAGACCTTCCTGCACATTGCCGGCCACGGGTCCTCCAGCCCACCCGCCGGATTCACCTACCCGGCGTTGGCTCAGGAGGTGTGGTCCGCTGCCGATCACGTGGGAGCGAGCGCGGCCCTGGGCATCAGCATGGGAGCCGGGGCCCTCTGTGCGGGGCTCGCGCATGATCCTGGACGCTTCACCGCGCTGGTCCTCGTGCTGCCGGCCCCGGTGGATCGTCCCCGCGACGACACGGCAGCCGCCTCCTTCGATGCCCTGGCTGCACTGTTGGATGCTGGCGACGTCGAGGCCGTGACTGCCCATCTTGTGGCGGCTGAGCCAGCCGGTGCCGCGCAAGACCCTCGGGTGTTGCGGTGGTGCCGAGGCCAAGCGCAGCGGCTGATGGCGGGCTCGGTGCGGACGGCCCTGACGGTGATGCCGAAGCAGGTCGCCGTCCTCGATCCGGCCGCGCTTTGGCAGGTCACGACGCCGGTCCTGATCGTGGCGGCTCAGGGTGACCCCATCCACCCTGTCTCTGCGGCATTACGCCTCGGCGAACTGTTGCCCCACGCCCAGGTGGAAGTCCTGCCCGAAGGTGGCATCATGTGGGCTCATCGTGATCGCGTCCGCCAACGGGTGGGTGAGTTCCTTGCCGAACACGCACGGTGAACCCCCGACATGGACGATCGTGAGCGACGTGAGCGAAGGTGCGCAGGCGAGTCAGAGCACTCAGCGTGACCTGACTGATGACGTCCGGACCACCAACCGGCCCTGGGGTCACTTCCAGCAGTTTGTCGCCAACGAGCCCGTCACCGTGAAGACCATCACCGTGCAGCCGGGGCACCGACTGTCTCTGCAGCGCCACGACCGCCGCGCCGAGTTGTGGCAGATCCTCGATCATCCGCTAGAGGTCGTGGTGGGCGACTCGTCGTGGGTGGCCGAATCGGGTGAATTGGTGTGGATACCGGTGAGATGTGAGCACCGCGTCGCCAATCACGGCGATGCGCCCGGCCGAGTCTTGGAGATCGCGTTCGGTGACTTCGCCGAGGGCGACATCGAGCGACTCGAGGACGACTACCAGCGCGACTGATGCTGGATCGCCTGGCCCCTGGATTCGCCATCGTCGGCGTGGTGGCGCTCTTCGTGCTGCTGATGGCGGTGCCCTTTATTGCCACTGGCGCGCAGTCGGCCAGGGTCGGCTTCGTCCGCGCCGCGAAGGTCGCCGCGGTCGCTTCGTATGCTGCGGCCGTGGTGGCCTACACGGTGCTGCCCCTTCCCTCGGCCGAGTCGATGCAGCGGCGATGCGCGAGCAGTGACGGAGGTGCCGGCATACAACTGATGCCGTTTCACTTCCTGACGCAGGTCGGTCAGGACCGGGCCGTCGGTGGCTTCGCCGTGTTGGGGGACCCAGCGCTATGGCAGGTGGCGCTCAACGTGGCCCTTTTCGTCCCACTGGGGTTCCTCTTATGCCGGTTGATTCCAGGCAGACCCTGGCTGGCCTTGGGGGTGGGGGTGGGTTGCTCGCTCAGCATCGAAGTCACTCAAGCCACCGGTTTGTGGTTCATCTACGACTGCGCCTACCGGGTGTTTGACGTCGACGACCTTTTGGCCAACGCCCTCGGCGCTGCCCTGGGAATGGCGGTCGCCGCCGCCCGCGCCGCTCGCAGGGCAGCCCCCGCCACCTAGTCCATTCTTGCGGCGTGCGCTCGTTTGTGCGGCTAGTGCTGCCTTCTAGCGCAGCACCAGCCCCACAATGCAGCACACGAGCGGAGTGCAGGCGGGAAGGTTCGGGCGAGCGCATGCCAAACTGAGCGGATGAGCGACCCGCAGCATCCGCGGCCGCGCCGAGTGGCGATGGTCAGCGTGCACACCTCCCCGCTCGAGCAACCCGGGACGGGGGATGCCGGTGGCCTCAATGTGTATGTCGTGGAGACGGCCCGACTGCTGGCCGCCCGCGGCACGCTGGTGGAGATCTTCACCCGAGCGACCGACGGAAGCCAGCCCGATGTCGTGCCGTTGGATGCCGAGGGACTCGGTGATTCGGTCCTCGTCCACCACGTGCCGGCAGGGCCGTTCGAGGGATTAAACAAAGAGGACCTGCCCGGCCAACTGTGTGCCTTCGCGGCCGGGATGATGCGCATCGCGGCTGCCCATTCCGAGCAGTGGTATGACCTGATCCATAGCCACTATTGGCTGTCTGGTCAGGTCGGTTGGTTGGCCTCCGATCGGTGGAACGTGCCGCTGGTGCACACCATGCACACCATGGCCCGAGTGAAGAACCAAGAGCTGGCGCTCGGCGACCGCAGCGAGCCGAGAGGGCGCGAGATCGGCGAGGAGCAGGTCGTCGAGGCGGCCGCGACCCTGATCGCCAACACCGACCAAGAGGCCCAACAACTCATAGACCTGTATGGGGCTGATCCCGCCCGCGTGCGCGTGGTCAACCCCGGGGTCGACCTGGACGTGTTCAGCCCCGGGGATCGAGCAGTCGCTCGGTCTCAGGTCGGTCTCGAGGCTGACGCGGTGGTGTTGTTGTTCGTGGGCCGGGTCCAACGGCTCAAAGCGCCCGATGTCTTGTTGCGGGCCGCCGCCGCACTGCTGGCGGATGACCCCGGCCTGCGTGAACGGTTGGTGGTGGCCGTCCTGGGTGGACTATCCGGCTCGGGGGTTCAGGCGCCCACCTGGCTCGAAGATCTGGCCGCCGAGTTGGACATCCAAGACGTCGTGCAGGTGGTGCCGCCGGTCTCTCGGTCGATGCTGGCCCAGTGGTATCGAGCGGCCGATATCGTCACCATTCCCTCATACAGCGAGTCCTTTGGCCTTGTTGCCGTCGAGGCCTTGGCCAGCGGTGCCCCGGTGTTGGCCGCGCAGGTTGGCGGTCTGCCCGTGGCTATCGGGGATGCCGGTGCCCTGATCGAGGGCCACGACACGCACGACTGGGCTCGAGCGATGAGTGCCATGCTGGCTGACCCGGATCGACTGACGCGGGCAGCCCTGCTCGGGCCCCGTCACGCGCAGCGGTTCAGCTGGGAGCACACGGTCGATGAACTCGAAAAGGTGTATGCCGCGGCGGTCCAGTCCGCCGACGGCCCCGTGCCAGGGGTCGAGCCAAAGGGCATCGATGAGGCGCGGGTGCTCACTGATCTGCCATCGGCTCTGGTGCCATGAGCTTGGCCACCGCAACGTCTGCAGCGACGACGGCGGTGCGCGAGGCTCTGGACGCGTTGGCGATCCAGTGGGAGGACGGCACTCGGGCGGGCGAGACGGTGCTGACACTGCCGGGGGAGCGCAAACTCAAGACCGTCGTCTCGTTGGTCATCCGCCGTCGAACCGTGCGCCTTCGTGCCTTCGTCGTCCGCAATCCCGACGAGAACCACCAAGGGGTCTACGGCTTCCTGCTGCGGCGCAATCTGCGGCTGCCGGGCATCAGTTACGCCATCGACGGCAGCGGTGACGTCTTCCTCGTGGGGCAGTTCCCCGTCGAGCTCATCGGGGTGGAGTTTCTCGAC
>JBGTGC010000314.1:0-3597 GCA_041746935.1 Dermatophilaceae bacterium | reverse complement strand
CTACGGTGGTCCGAGCACGAAGTCTTAGTCAGCGGCGCTGAGGGCGAGGCCGTGGTGCAGGTGAACGGGCTGCCCAGCGAGCTCGCCGCTCTCGCCGCCGTGGTGCGCCAACAAGCCGAACAGTTGGGGATCGGCTCACGGATGGTCTCAGCAGCGGGGCTCGGCATGCACACCCTGATTTTGGCTCCCGCCGAACCCGAGCGGCAAGCACGGCTGC
The DNA here is from genome assembly GCA_041746935.1 of Dermatophilaceae bacterium. Taxonomy (GTDB): domain Bacteria; phylum Actinomycetota; class Actinomycetes; order Actinomycetales; family Dermatophilaceae; genus Ornithinicoccus. The sequence continues at coordinate 3,380 of JBGTGC010000314.1, read as the reverse complement.
TGGCGGGCATCCGCGAGTACGCCTATCGCGCTGGCTCGAGCGTTGTGTTGCGCCGTCGACCAGAGGCGTTGGACGCCCACGTCGACGTCATGGGCACCCCACCGTCCACTGTCGACCTGCTGCGCCGGATCAAGCACGAGTTCGATCCCGACTCTCGACTCGCCCCTGGCCGCTTCGCTGGCTGGTATTGATCCGCATACCCGAACCGACGCAGCTTCACCCTCAAGCACCAGGAGAAATCGATGAGCGACAAGACGATCGAGACAGACTCCGCCCCCAGCGCGCAGACCAGCGGGGGCGCGGACAGTGGTGCCGTCACTCAAGGGATGAAGGAAGGCGTTGACGGATACGGACCTCATCTGACGTTCGACGATCACCATCCGCCCAGCAACGACTTGATCGACGACTGTGTGCATTGCGGCTTTTGCTTGCCGACGTGCCCGACCTACGTGCTGCACGGTAACGAAACGAACTCACCTCGCGGTCGTATCTACCTGATGAAGATGGGTAAGGCGGGCGAGGTCCCAATGGACGAGGAGTTCGTCGGCAACTTCGACCAGTGCCTGGGGTGCATGGCCTGCGTCACGTCGTGTCCCTCCGGTGTGAAGTACGACCAGTTGATCGAAGCGGTGCGCCCCCAAATCGAACGTAACTGGGTCCGGACGCCCGCGGACCGGGCCTTCCGGGCGTTGATCTTCACCCTGTTCCCCTACCCTTCCCGTCTCCGCCCCGCCGCGTTCTTCGGTGCCGTCTATCAGCAGACCAGGCTCAACCGGGTCGTCGCGAAGACCGGGCTGTTGACGAAGCTCCCGGCGCGGCTGCAGTCGATGGAGGCGTTGCTTCCCACACTCACGATGAAGAGCGTCGTCGCGCACCAGCCCGCTTTTACCCCGGCGGTCGGCGAGCGTCGCGCTCGGGTTGGAATGCTCTCTGGTTGTGTGCAGCGCGTGTTCTTCGGGGACGTGAACGCTGCCGCCACCCGGGTCTTGGCCGCAGAGGGGTGTGACGTAGTGGCCCCGAAGGACCAACAGTGTTGTGGCGCACTGTCCAGTCACGCCGGACGCGAGGACGAAGCCGTCGTGCGGGCTCGGACGTTGATCGACGTCTTCGAGCGCGCTGAGGTCGACTACATCGTGTCCAACGTCGCCGGTTGCGGATCGGCGATGAAAGAGTACGCCATCCTGCTCCGGGACGACCCAGAATATGCCGAACGCGCGGCCGCTTTCGCCGAGAAGACCCGGGACATCACCCAACTGCTAGCCCAACTCGGTCCACGGGCGACTCGACATCCGATCCAGGCCCGAGTGGCCTATCACGACGCCTGCCACCTGCGGCACGCCCAGGGCATCGTCAACGAGCCCCGTCAGGTGCTGCGGGAGATTCCGCAGATGGAGGTCATGGACATCCCAGAAGCCGATATCTGTTGTGGCTCAGCGGGTATCTACAACCTGGTTCAGCCCGAAAACGCTCAAGAACTTGGGGAGCGCAAGGTCGAGCACATCGCTTCCACGCACCCCGACATTGTCACGACCGCCAACGCCGGGTGCCTGCTACAGATCAGGCGCTACCTCCAGGACGGGGTGCCGCTGATGCACCCTGTGCAACTAGTCGACGCCTCAATCCGCGCCGTCAATCCCCTGTCCTAGCCAGACGCTTCGCAAGCAAAGGATCTGCATACCATGGACAGTCTCGCCGCTCTGAGTTTTTTCGCTCTTTCGCCCATCCTCGTGGTCGGCATCTTGCTCGTCGGGCTGCGATGGCCGGCGAAGACCGCGATGCCGGTGGGGTATGTCGTAGTGGTTGCCGTTGCTCTGCTCGTCTGGGATATGGATGTCGTCTCGATAGCGGCCGCCAGCATTCAGGGGTTGATCATCGCCGTCACCTTGCTCTATATCGTTTTCGGTGCGCTGCTCCTGCTGGAAACCCTGTTCAAGAGCGGGGCTATGGCTACCATCCGTGCCGGGTTCACCGGGATCAGCCCCGACCGGCGGGTGCAGGCGATCATCATCGGCTGGTTGTTCGGGAGCTTCATCGAGGGCGCTTCCGGCTTCGGCACCCCCGCGGCGGTGGTCGCTCCGTTGCTTCTTGCCCTCGGCTTCCCGGCCATGGCTGCTGTCATGACCGGCTTGGTCATTCAGAGCACGCCGGTGAGTTTCGGCGCCGTCGGGACCCCGATGTTGGTGGGCATCAGCCAGGGCCTGGCGGACGGTACTGGAGTCAACGAGCGGATCCAGTTCCTCGGGGTGGAGTACCCCGCTTATATCAACGGCATCGCCGTCAACGTCGCCATCATCCACGCCATCGTCGGCATCCTGATTCCCCTCATCCTGGCCTGTATGCTGACCGGCTTCTTCGGAGAGAACAAGCGGTTCGGAGACGGCCTCAAGATCTGGCCCTTCGCGATCTACGCCTCGTTGGCCATGACGGTGCCCTACGTGATCGTGGCCATCGTGCTCGGTCCCGAATTCCCCTCCCTACTCGGTGGCGCCATCGGCCTAGCCCTGGTGATGTTCACCTCGAGCAAGGGCTTCTTGATGCCGAAGGAACCCTGGGATTTCGGTCCGCGCAGGACGTGGGACAAACGATGGATGGGCAACATCACCGCCGACGACGAGGACATGACCGGCAAGAAGATGTCGATCGTTCGGGCCTGGACCCCGTACGCGCTGGTCGCGATACTGCTGGTGTTCACCCGGACGGTGCCGCCGGTCACCACGTTTTTGACCGAGACCACAGCAATCCCGATCAACAACATTCTTGGCACCGAGATAAGCCAGACGGTTCAGCCGCTCTATCTGCCCGGTTTCGTCTTCATTGTGGTTTGCGTGGCGACGTACCTCATTCACGGGATGAAGGGCCCCAAGATCGCCGCGACGTGGAAGGTGGCTGGCGGCCAACTGGCGGGAGCCGGGGTGGCCCTGTTGTTTGCCTTGCCGCTGGTGCGTGTCTTTATCAACTCCGGCGTGGACTTCAACGCATCCGGCTTCTCCAGTATGCCGCTCACCCTGGCTGAGGGTGCCTCCAGTCTGATGGGCGCGGGATGGCCGATCGCGGCCCCCTTCATCGGAGCGCTGGGAGCCTTCGTGGCCGGGAGCAACACCATCAGCAATCTGACCTTCTCGCTATTCCAGTTCTCCACCGCCACTCAGATCGGCGTCAGTCCAGAGGTGGTCGTGGCCACCCAGGCGGTCGGCGGTGCAGCCGGCAACATGATCACGATCCACAACATTGTGGCTGCATCGGCGACCGTCGGACTGCTCGGCCGGGAAGGCGACCTGATCCGGATGACCATTTTCCCCACTCTCTATTACTGTCTGGCCGCCGGCGGCATAGCCTTCGTGTGGGTCAACGGTTTCGGGTTGAACGCCGGGTCGATCCTG
>JBGTGC010000313.1:0-2486 GCA_041746935.1 Dermatophilaceae bacterium | reverse complement strand
GACGAGGTTGCCGCGCGGGTGGGTGGCGGCGAGCTCACGCGGGACGAGGTCGACGCGTTGGCGGCCTCAATGCGCTTGGCGGAGTCGTCGGGGGCATGGAGTGTCGCCGATGTGGCGCTGATCGACGATCTGGCCGAAAAGCTCGGGCCGATCGTGGACTCGGCCCCGGTGGAGCGCGAGTTCTACGAGATCGAAGAGCTGGACGACGTGTCGCAGCACAGCGTCTCGGCCGAGCGGATCGACCGACCCCGCGGAAGCAACGGGAACGGAAGTGACGGGATTGGTATGCCAGGCAGCGCCGGCACGGCATACCCCCGGGTGTCCCGTGATCCGCTGCGCCAGTTGATGTCTGGCACGTTGACCCCCGCGGACGAGTTCGCGCACGTGCTGGTCGACGAAGCTCAAGACGTCTCGCCGATGCAGTGGCGGATGCTCGCGCGGCGTGGGCGCTGGGCTTCGTGGACCGTGGTCGGCGACAACGCCCAGGCGTCATGGGGTGATCTGGAGGAGTCAGCTCGGGCCCGCGAAGACGCCTTCGGGCGCTCGCCCCGTCGCGCCTTCCATATGGATACGAACTACCGCAACGCCCGCGAGATCTTCGACGTAGCCGAGACAATGATCCGCGAGCACGTCCCCGATGCCGACATCCCGAACGCGGTTCGTGAAACAGGTCATCACCCCACCGACCACGCAGTGCCCAAGGACGACGTGAAGTCCGCCTTGCACACTGCGTTGGTGCTGTCCTTGGGGCAGGTGGAGGGTGCCATCGCGGTGATTACTCCGCAACGGTGGCGGACCCTCGCCGAGGGTGTGGTCGAGGTCCTGCCCGAGCGGGTCGTAGTCGTTGATCCGCTGGGCTCCAAGGGCCTGGAGTATGACGCGACGGTCGTGCTCGATCCGGGCGAAATCGTGCGAGAGTCGCCCGGCGGTGTCCGAGCGCTCTACGTAGTCCTGACCCGAGCGGCGCACCGGATGGCGGTGCTCCGCCCGGTGGCAGACGCGAGCCTGGGGATGACGGGCACGACCATCGGCGCATCGGGCTAGGGTCGCTCTGTGAGCACCGCCCTGTATCGTCGCTACCGCCCGGAGACTTTCGCCGACGTGATCGGCCAAGAGCACGTGACCGAGCCGCTGATGCAGGCGCTACGCAGCGAGCGGGTCAACCACGCCTACCTCTTCAGCGGTCCGCGGGGCTGCGGCAAGACCACCAGTGCGCGCATCCTGGCCCGCTGTCTGAACTGCGAGCAGGGGCCGACCGCCGAGCCGTGTGGCACCTGTGAGTCCTGTGTCGCCTTGGCTCGCGGGGGCAGCGGCACCATCGACGTCATCGAAATCGACGCGGCCAGCCACGGTGGTGTAGAGGATGCGCGCGATCTGCGCGAGCGAGCCGCGTTCGGCCCGGCCCAAGCGCGCTACAAGGTCTACATCATCGATGAGGCCCACATGGTGACCGCGCACGGCTTCAATGCTCTGCTCAAGGTGGTTGAGGAGCCACCCGAGCACGTGAAGTTCATCTTCGCGACCACCGAGCCGGAGAAGGTGCTGTCGACGATTCGGTCGCGCACCCACCACTACCCGTTCCATCTCGTGCCGCCGCAGCGCCTGACGGCATACCTCGAGCAGGTCTGCGGCAGCGAGGGAGTCGATATCGAGCCCGGGGTGCTTTCCTTCGTGACGCGTGCTGGTGGCGGCTCTGTGCGTGATTCGCTCTCGGTGCTGGATCAGTTGATCTCGGGCGCTGGTGATGATGGGCTGACCTACGAGCGCACGGCCTCGTTGTTGGGCTTCACCGACACTGAACTGTTGGATGCCGTCGTGGTGGCCGTGGCTGCCGGCGACGCCGCGAGTGTCTTCACCCACGTCGACAAGGTGATGGAGTCCGGGCACGACCCGAGGCGATTCGTCGAAGACCTGCTGGAGCGCTATCGAGACCTCATCGTGCTGCTCGCCGTCGGTGATCGCGGTGGCGGACTGTTGCCCGGAGCACCCCAGGACCAGATCGAGCGTATGCAGCACCAAGCCCAGTCCTACGGCCCGGCTGCGCTGACGCGATGCGCCGACGTTGTCAGCCACGGGTTGGCCGAGATGACCGGCGCGGTGTCCTATCGCCTGCTGCTGGAATTGATCTGCGCCCGGTTAATGCTGCCCGGGGCCGCTGGCGAGCAGGGATACGGTGCCCGGTTGGATCGCATCGAGCGCCGACTCACCGTGGCGAACCAGCCGCCCGAGCCAGACCAGAGGCGTCGCCCAGCGGCTCAGCAAGCGCCCGCAGCCGAACCCCCGGCCGCTCCGGACGTTGCCGCTACACCCGAACTCGGAGGTGGCACCTCACCCAACCGGGCCGCTCAGCTAGTGCCCCAGCAGCCATCTGCCCACGAGCCACCCATCGAGGAGCCACCACACGACGAGGAATCGTCGATCCTCAAGGTCGCCCCGCCTTCGACCTCGCGCGTCACGCCACCCGCCGCTGAAACCGCCGCCGCTGA
>JBGTGC010000312.1:0-2057 GCA_041746935.1 Dermatophilaceae bacterium | reverse complement strand
GGCCTGAGGGGAGTACTTCCCTAACGTCGCATCGGTCAATACGAGATCCCCAGTGATCTCCCGGTGCGCGCCTGCGAGTGACCTCGTCGGTGAAGGAGACCTCATCCACGCATAAGGAGTCCGTCCCCTTGTCTACCTTTGCCACTGCTGTCGCGTCATCCCCGTCGAGCGTGGGGCTGGATCCCTCGAGCGCCGGAAGCCTCGACACCACCAGCACGATCGGCACCCCGACGCTGTGGGCGATCACTCTCGCCGCCGTGGTGGCGCTCCTGGCCCTCGACTTCGTCATCACCCGAAAGCCCCACGAAGTCGGGATGCGTGAAGCGATCGGCTGGTCGTTCTTCTACGTGGCACTGCCATTGGCGTTCGGGGTGTGGGTATGGCAGGCCTACGGCGGCGACCGCGGGCTGGAGTACTACACCGGTTACCTCGTCGAGAAGTCTTTGTCCATCGACAACCTGTTTATCTTCATCCTCATTCTGAGTTCCTTTGCCGTCCCGCGACGCCTGCAACAGCGGGTGCTGCTCTTCGGCATCGCGGCTGCTCTGGTGCTACGCGGCATCTTCATCGCCCTCGGGGCCGCGCTGTTGTCCAACTTCACCTGGATGTTCCTCGTCTTCGGCGCGATCTTGGTGGTCACTGCGGTGGGGGTCCTGCGTGACACCCTCAACGGTGGGCACGACATGGACGTCAACGATCTCAAGGCCGTCCGGCTGATCCGCCGTTTCTTCCCGGTGACCGAGGGATACCGCGAGACCGCCATGGTCGTGGTCGAAAATGGTCGTCGGATGGTCACGCCGTTGCTGCTCGTCGTGGTGGCTATCTTCGCCACCGACATCGTCTTCGCGGTCGACTCGGTGCCCGCGGTCTACGGCATCACAGGCGACCCGTACTTGGTCTTCGTCACCAACGCGTTCGCCCTCTTGGGGTTGCGGGCCTTGTATTTCGTGCTCGAGGGCGCGCTGGGTCAGTTGGCCCACCTCGGCTACGGGTTGGCCGCCATCTTGGCCTTCATCGGGGTCAAGCTAGGCCTGCACTGGGCCCAGGAGGTCTGGCCGCAGGTGCCGACCGTGCCCACCCTGACCTCACTGATCGTCATCGTGGTCGTCTTGACCACGGTGGTGATCACCAGTCTCACCATTGGCCGCCGCCATCATGGCGATCCCTGCGACGATGCCGCGCACAAGGACACGAAGACCGCCACGCCGAAGTCGTGAGTCAGTGGCGCTGCAGCAGGCGAGCCACCGTGCCCGGTATGCCGCGGGCCACGTTGAGCGCCCGGACCGGGCCGCCTGGGTTGCTGTCGTGAGCGGCCACTCCGTGGACCAAAGCAGCCAGCGAGCCTGCGTCTCGTGGCGATAGCCCAGCAGCGAGCAGGGTCCCGCACAGGCCGGCCAGCACGTCGCCTGCTCCGGCTGTGGCTAACCACGGCGGGGCACTGGCGGCCACCCGAATCGGCGCACCTTCGCGCGGCTCAGCGATCACCGTCGTCGCCCCTTTGAGCAACACCGTCGCACCGGTCTCATGGGCAGCGGCATGGGCCCAGGCCACCGGGTCGGCCTCGACGTGTTCGCGAGTGACCTCTTGGTGTCCCGGCCAGTTGCTCAGCAACCGCGCCAATTCTCCGGCGTGGGGGGTCAGCAGGGTCGGTGCCGGACGCGGATAGTCAAACAGGGCCAACGCACCCGCATCGATCACGCACGGATCATCGGACTCGATAGCCCGGCAGATGCGGTCGATCTGACCCCGTGCGGTGACCCCGCCATCGTCGGGGTCCACCCCGGGGCCTAGCACCCAGGCTTTGACTCGGCCCTCGGCCGGCACCGCCTCCGGGACGGCTTGGACGACGAACCGGGTCGCCGTCGGGGGGCCGACATAGCGCACCAAGCCCGCACCAGACTCGACGGCAGCAGTGGTGGCCAGGATCGCAGCGCCGGGGAAGGATTCGCTGCCGCCGATGATGCCCACCACCCCCCGCGAATACTTGTGATCCCGGGCCGTGGGCACCGGCCACAGATGGGCCGCGTCGTCGTGTTCCATCCGCTGGACCGCCGGGC
>JBGTGC010000311.1:0-8435 GCA_041746935.1 Dermatophilaceae bacterium | reverse complement strand
CTGGGTGGGTCCGCAGTCGTGGCCGATGTCCTGGAGTTGCTCGCCGAGCCGGGTTCTCCGGTGCCAGTCCAGGCCCGGCGCAACCTACCGCTGCCGGGATGGGTTGGTCCGCTGGATGCGGTGGTGGCCGTGTCTTTGTCGGGACGCGCGCCTGGCCCTCTCGCCGTTGCCGCAGAGGCGGCACGCCGGGGAGCCAGCCTGATCACCGTCGGGGCGAGTGACTCACCGTTGGCACAGGTCTGCCTCTCCGCCCGCGGTGTGCACATCGGGGTTGGCCGGGACCGCATCAATAGCCGGACATCGCTGTGGTCACTGCTGACCCCGGTCTTGCTGGCCTTCGACAGCGACCACTTGGGGCTGATCACCTGCTCGGAGGCGGTGCTGGAGACTGTGGCGGATCGCCTGGATGAACAGGCCGAATCCTTTCGCCCGTCTTCGGAGAGTTTCGTCAATCCCGCCAAATTGCTCGCGGTGCAATTGGCCGAGACCGTGCCGATGGTGCTAGGCGAAGGGCCACTAGGGGGCGTAGCCGCGGCTCGGGCGAGCTCCATGCTGGCCCGGACCGCCCGCATACCCGCTGCCTTCGGTGAGCTGCCGGACGCGGCAAGCCAGATCGTGGCCTGTCTGGACGGGCCCTACACGAGCAGCTCGGTGGGGGGATCGGGATCCGGTGGGACACGACCCGGCACCTACGACCGGAGTCGGATACGCCTCGGCGACGTCGACACCAGCTCCTGGGAACCGCACCACTTCGATGAGCCGGAAGGCGAGCTCATCGAGCGTCGCGGGGCCCCCGGTGCCGGAAACGCGGGGATCTTCGCCGATCCCTACCTCGATGCGGCCGACTTTCCGCCGTTGGGGCTCTGGGTGCTGAGCGGACCCGAGCGCGAGAGTGTCACTGACGCGGTGATCGCCACGGCACAGAGTGCTGGGGTACGCGTGATGGAGTCGCAGGCCAGGCCTGGCGACCCGGTCGTGCAATTGGCCGATCACATCGCGACGGTGGACTTCGCCGCTACCTATCTCGCTCTGGGACTAGGCCTGGACCCCTCGATCTCACCGCACGTCGCCGACCTGCGAGACCGCACCACCTGAGCCCGATACACACCTCGATCCCATCTAGGTAAGGTTCGGCTGGTGACGAAATCTGACTTCGACCTGATCATCATCGGCAGCGGTTCCGGCAACTCGCTGATCGGCCAGGAGTATGCAGACTCCCACGTGGCCATGATCGAGTCGGGGACCTTCGGGGGCACCTGCCTCAACGTCGGCTGCATCCCGACCAAGATGTTCGTCTACGCCGCCGAAGTGGCCGGGACCGTCCGCGGATCAGCTCGCTACGGGGTCGATGCTCACATCGACAACGTGCGGTGGCCAGATATCCGTGACCGCATCTTCGGTCGGATCGACCCGATCTCAGCAGGCGGGAAGGACTACCGGGCGGATGGTTCCAACACCACTCTCTTCACTGGTCGGGCTCGCTTCGTGAGGTCCAAGACCCTCTCGGTCACCGCGGCCGATGGCTCCGAGCAGGAGATCACCGGCGCACGCATCGTGATCGCCACCGGGGCCCGACCGACGCTGCCTCCGGTGATCGCCGACAGCGACGTGGACGTGCACACCTCTGACACGGTGATGCGCCTGGCCACACTACCCGCCAGCATGCTCATCGTCGGGGGAGGCTACGTCGCCTCCGAATTCGCACACGTCTTCAACGCGCTCGGCGTGAGCGTCACCGTGGTCAACCGCGGGAATGGGCTGCTTCGGCACCTGGATGAGGAGATCGCCGCCGCCTTCACGGTTGCGGCCCAGGAGCAATGGGATGTCCGGCTGGGTCTGACTGTGCAGGCGTTGACGCCGCGAGAGGGCGGGGGTGCCCACGTCACGCTCTCCGACGGCAGCACTCTGGACCCTGAGGTCGTGCTCGTCGCAACCGGGCGCGTTCCCAACTCCGATGACATGGGTCTGGCGCAAGCGGGTGTCGAGGTTGAGGACGATGGCCGAGTGCGCGTGGACGCCTACGGCCGCACCACCGCACCGGACGTATGGGCCCTCGGTGACGTGAGCTCAGAGCACCAACTCAAGCACGTCGCCAATCACGAAGCCCGAGCGGTGGGGCACAACCTGAGCCACGGCGAGGATCTGCGGCCCTTCCGGCACGACAACGTGCCCGCCGCTGTGTTCACTCATCCTCAGATCGCCACCGTGGGGATGACGGAACGCGAAGCGCGAGCAGCAGGCTATGACGTCACGGTCAAGGTGCAGGCCTACGGCGACACGGCATACGGATGGGCCATGGAGGACACCCACAGTCTGCTCAAATTGGTCGCCGACCGAGCGAGCGGTCAGGTGCTCGGGGCACACTTCATGGGTCCGCAGTCCTCGTCGCTGATTCAGCCGCTGATCCAGGGGATGACGTTCGGTCTCACAGCGCACGAGATGGCCCGTGGCCAGTACTGGATTCACCCCGCACTGGCTGAGGTCGTGGAGAACGCCCTGTTGGGTCTGGACCTGGAGCAACCTCTCAGTCTTCTCTGATGCTTGGCCCGTAGCATAGGGCGAAGCTTGTGCATCCCGAATCCGCACTCCATTCATTGAGGACAGCCAAACATGTCGAGCGACGTCGCAGTATTTGACTTCAAGGTGGCAGACCTGGGCCTGGCCGAGTCCGGACGCCACCAGATCCGGCTGGCCGAGCACGAAATGCCGGGTCTGATGGCCATTCGTGAGCGCTATGCCGACGCCCAGCCGCTGGCCGGGGCCAGGATCGCGGGGTCCTTGCACATGACAGTGCAGACGGCCGTGCTCATCGAGACGTTGGTCGCGCTCGGCGCGCAGGTGCGGTGGGCCTCGTGCAATATCTTCTCCACCCAGGACGAGGCCGCAGCCGCAGTCGTCATCGGGCCCAAGGGCAGCGCGGAGGATCCGCAGGGCGTCCCGGTCTTCGCCTGGAAGGGCGAGAGCCTCGAGGAGTACTGGTGGTGCACCACGCAGATCCTGGACTGGCCCTCGGAGCAGGGCGCGAACATGATCTTGGACGACGGTGGGGACGCGACCCTGCTGGTCCATAAGGGCAAGGAGTGGGAAGCCGCGGGTGTCGTGCCCTCCGCAGATAAGAACGACCCGCACGAGTGGAAGGTCATCCTGGAGACCGTCCGCACGACCTTGCCGGAACGGCCCACGATGTGGACGCAGATCGCCGACGACATCCTCGGGGTGACCGAGGAGACCACGACCGGGGTGCACCGTCTCTATCAACTGCACGAGGCCGACCAGTTGCTCTTCCCTGCGATCAACGTCAACGATGCGGTCACCAAGTCCAAATTCGACAACAAGTACGGCTGCCGGCACAGCCTCATCGATGGTCTGAATCGCGCCACCGACACGCTGATCGGCGGCAAGACCATCGTGGTCTGCGGCTTCGGTGACGTGGGCAAGGGATGCGCCGAGGCGCTGGCCGGTCAGGGCGCCCGCGTGATCGTGACCGAGATCGACCCGATCTGTGCTCTGCAGGCCGCTATGGAGGGGTTCCAGGTTGCCGCCCTGGAGGACGTGCTGGGCCGGGCCGACTTCTTCGTGACGACCACGGGCTGCCGCGACGTCATCACCGCTGCGGACATGCGGGCCATGAAGGACAAGGCCATCGTGGCCAACATCGGCCACTTCGACAACGAGATCGACATGGCCGGACTGGCCCGCATTCCAGGAGTGCAGCGGATCGAGATCAAGCCGCAGGTTCACGAATGGGTCATGCCCGCCGAGACCGTGAACGACGACGAGAGTGGCACCAACCGCGACTACGCCGAGCGTTCGATCATCGTGTTGTCCGAGGGACGCTTGATGAATCTCGGCAACGCCACCGGACACCCCAGTTTCGTGATGTCCAACTCCTTCGCCAACCAAACCTTGGCCCAGATGGAGCTCTTCACCAAGCCTGAGGATTACCCCCTGGGCGTGCACGTTTTGCCTAAGCACCTGGACGAAGAAGTGGCCCGGCTGCACTTGGAGGCACTCGGAGCCGTGTTGACGGAGTTGACCAAGGAGCAGGCAGAGTATCTTGGGGTCGATGTGGCCGGTCCTTACAAGCCCGACCACTACCGCTACTGAAGACGCGATGGGGCGGATCGGCCACGGCAACAGAAAGCGAGTGATGTGAACCCTCGGATTCTGGTTGTCGATGATGACCAGGCGCTGGCAGAGATGTTGGGAATCGTCCTGCGCAAAGAAAATCTCGATGTCGCCCACTGCGCCGACGGCGGGCGTGCGATGTCGATGTTCCGCGAATACCGTCCCGATCTGGTGCTGCTCGACGTCATGTTGCCCACGACCAACGGCGTCGAGGTATGCCGTCAGTTGCGGGCCGAGTCAGGGATACCGATCGTGATGCTGACCGCCCGGACCGACTCCCACGACGTCGTAGCCGGCCTGGAGGCCGGAGCCGACGACTATGTCGTCAAGCCGTTCAAACCCCAAGAGTTGATGGCCCGAGTCCGGGCTCGGCTGCGTCGGGTCGACCGCTACCGCGAAGAGCAACTGCGGATCGGGGACGTCGTGATCGACGTCTCAGGCCACTCGGTCACCCGCGACGGCGAGGTCGTGCCGCTGACCCCGCTGGAGTTCGACCTGTTGGTCGCCCTCGCCGGGCGTCCCTCTCAGGCCTTTGACCGCGAGTCGCTGCTGGAGCAAGTGTGGGGCTATCGGCACGCGGGCGACACGCGGCTGGTCAACGTGCACGTGCAGCGATTGCGCTCCAAGATCGAACGCGATCCCGAGAACCCCAAGATCGTGTTGACCGTGCGCGGCGTTGGCTATAAGGCCGGGTCTGGCTGAGCCGCGCCGGGTGGCTTCGACCTTTGCCGGCGCTGCACGCTCCACCCGGTCGTGGTTGTTGGCCTGGTGGCGCTCCTCCCTGCGGCTGCGGGTCATCGCGGCCACACTCATCGCGGGAGCTATTTTGGCCGCCATTCTCGGGACATTGCTCTATCAGCGGGTGGCCGCCGGGCTGGTAGAGCAGGCTGTCGCGCGTGCCGAGGCCGACGCCGCTCAGCAGGTGCAACAAGCCCAAGAGTTGTTTGACGCTACCGACCGTCGTGATGATTTCGGGCTGACCCAGGCGGCCCAAGACACGATTAATCAGGTCGTGTCCGGCGGGCAAGGCGACAACCGCAGAGCGGTTCTCGTCCAGTCCCTGGACAGCGAACGAGATTCGCTCATCTCCCCGGTAACGTTCGGCGGTCTGAACGTCGCGGATATCCCGGCGCAGCTGCGCGAGGCGTTGCAGCAGACGCCCGGGCTACAGCAGGTGGTCGTCACCGAAGTCCCGGACCTGGAAGCAGGGGTGGATCAGACCGCGGTCTCGGTGGCCTCGCGGGTCCAGATTCCGCGTGCCGGGCCCTACGACCTCGTGCTGATCTATCCGCTGGATCGCGAGCAGGAGATCCTGGATCTGATCCGTGAGTGGTTCCTCATCGGCGGCGTCGGGTTGGCGTTGCTGGTCAGCGCCCTCGCCTGGCTGGCCGCACGCCTGGTCACCGGTCCGGTCGGCCAAGCAGCCGCCGTGAGCCAAGACCTGGCCCGCGGGGAACTCGACGAGCGGATGGACGTCAACGGCACGGACGAGTTGGCCCGGCTGGCCACCTCCTTCAACACCATGGCCGATAGTTTGCAGCACCAAATCCAACAATTGGAGCAACTCTCCCTGGTTCAACAACGCTTTGTCAGCGACGTCTCGCACGAGTTGCGGACGCCACTGACCACGATCCGGATGGCAGGTGAGGTGCTGCACGCCTCGCGGGACGACTTCAGCGCCCCGGTGTCCCGTTCGGCTGAGTTGCTCTACAGCGAGTTGGACCGCTTCGAAGACCTGCTGACCGAGCTCCTGGAGATCAGTCGATACGACTCCGGCACCATGGTGATGGAAGCCCAGCCCGGCGACATCATCGGACTCAGCCACGCGGTTGTGCAGTCGGTGCAGCCGTTCGCTGATCGCGAAGGCAGCCAGGTCCGGGTGATGGATAGCCCGCCGGTCGTGGTGGAGATGGACTCGCGTCGGATCAGTCGGGTGCTACGCAATTTGCTGATGAACGCCGTCGAGCACGGCGAAGCCAAACCGATCGACGTGGCTTTCCACCACGATGATGAGGTGGTCGCCGTGTCGGTCCGTGACCACGGGATTGGGTTGGAGCCGCACCAGAGCGAGCAGGTCTTCGAACGTTTTTGGCGGGCAGATGCCGCGCGGACCCGCACCACTGGAGGCACCGGGCTCGGATTGGCCATCGCCCGCGAAGACGCCCACCTCCACGGTGGTCGGTTGGAGGCAGCTGGCCGTCCGGGGGAGGGAGCCTGCTTCCTACTGACCTTGCCTCGGCATACCGGAGTCGTGCTCCCCCCGCGCGAGGCCGCCGACCCTCCCAGCATCGAGCGGCTCCTCGGTGTCGGCGAGGTAGACCACCGCCCGCTCGCCTCGAAGGGGCCGGTATGAGGATCAGTGGCTCGACCCAACGCAAGCCGATTGTGCGCCGCCGCAAGGCTCCCCGCAGGTGGGTAGCGGCTGCTCTCTGCGGCGCCCTGATCGCCTTGGCCGGTTGTGGCGGACTCCCGACGAACGACACGCCTCGTGCGGGTGAACCGGTCCTTGGCCAGCCCCGACAGGTCATCCAAGTCCGGCCAGAGGGGCCGACCGAAGACGCTTCCCCAGAGCAGATCGTCCGAGGCTTCTTGTTGGCCAACGTCAGCTTCGCGGACAGTCACGAAGTCGCCAGGGCATATCTGACGGATGACTTGGCCACCTCCTGGGTGCCGACCTCTCAGATCCTGATCTATCCGCGGGACTACGAACTGAGTGAGGTTGGTGAGGGCGAGGTCGAGGCCAGCGTGTCTGTGCAAGGGATGCTGGACAGCGACGGTCGGCTCAGCCAACCCGCCTCGGATGCCGACCGCACGCAACAGTTTGGGGTTACTCAAGTGGGCGGGCAGTGGCGGATCAGCGCCTTCCCGCAGGACTTCGGCCTCTGGCTGTCCGACAACGCGTTCAACACCCAGTACCTCACTGCCTCGATCAACTATCTTGCACCCGAAGGTGATCACTTCGTCCCGGAGACGCGCTGGTTCTCCCGTGACGAGGGCTTGCCCACGGCACTCGCACGCGCCCTGCTGGCACCGGTTCCGACCTACCTCGCCGACGCCGTCTACACGGGTACAAGCCAGGAAACCAGCCTGGTGGCGGGCGCTGTGCCCGTCGACCCCGCTACCGGCACAGCGACGGTCAACCTGCAGGGGGCAGGCCTGACCGAAGAGCCCGCCCAGGTGCGGGCGCTGTATGCCCAGTTCTTCTCCACGCTGAGCCAGGCTGCGGGCGTGGCAGACGTGGAGTTGCAGATCAACGGGCAGCCACTGCCGGCCCCCGGAGTCGACGGTCCGGTCAGCACGCTGAGCCAAGTCGGGATCCCCGACTCCGACCCCGCAACCCCGATAGCGGTGCTGCGAATCGGCCAGACGTTGAGGGCAGTTGACCCCCGCAACTTCCGTCTTCAAGACCTCCCCGAGGAAACTCTGGCCGAGTTGGACCTGGATCTGCCTGCGATCTCTACTCGATGGATCGATCTGGCGATGGACTCCTCCGCCGAGCAATTCGCGGGCGTCGACGCGGACCGGAGTGTGTTGTGGCGTCGGGTGGGATCAGACCAGGTCGAGAAACGCGATATCGGCGAAGACCTCAGCCCTCCGTCCTTTGATGGCTACGGCTCGCTCTGGGTGGCTGGGCGCTCCGCGAACGGTCCGCGTGTCTGGGCTATCGACGCCTTTGGTGGCATCGATAGTCTCGCCCGACCTGTCGAAGCGCCGTGGCTGGAGCCACAGATGCGGATTCAGTCCGTCAGCGTTGCTCCAGATGGCCAGCGTGCGCTCATAGTCGTGCAGGACCCTGACGGCGACGGCCAGAGCGACACCGGTGCCACGAATGTGCTGCTCAGTGGCATCGTGCGGGACGACCGGGGGCGGCCGAGCGCGCTGAATCCGCCGCGGACCATCGCGCCGACGGTCGAATCGGTGACGGATGTCTCGTGGGCCTCGCAAGACTCGCTGGCCCTGCTCGGAAAGCAAGAGGCCGACGACGAAGCCCGCCCCTACCTGCTGCCGATCGGGAGTTGGCTCCAACCTCTGCAGGTGGAGTCCGGTGCGCAGTCGTTTGTCGGTATGCCGACCGGCGAGGGATACAAGTTGGCCATCGTCACTGACGACGGGCGGGTGCACACGCCTGAGGGAGCGGGCTGGTTCCCATATCGCAACGCGGACGATTTGATCGTGCCCGGCAGTTAGGCAGCCGGTGCCGCCGTTCGGGCGCGATTTATCCACAACAGCCTCTGGCGCTCGGGTAGCGCATGCCATGGTGTTGTCATGCGCGATGCAGCGGCTCATGCGTGAGGTCCTCGAACTCC
>JBGTGC010000310.1:0-3274 GCA_041746935.1 Dermatophilaceae bacterium | reverse complement strand
TCGGCATCGTCAACCACTACTACTTGGCGCAGAAACTGGCCGATGAGCCGGACCTGCCGGTCGAATTGTTCTGGGCCAACCAAGACACCACTGGTGTGCACGTCAACATCTCCGGCGCTGGCGTCACTGCCAACGCCGACGACCCCGAATTGGCCCAGCAACTCCTGGAATGGCTGGCCACCGACGGTCAGGATGAATTCGTCAGCGACAACTACGAGTTCCCCGTCAACCCCGACGTTGCCCCGGTGCCGCTGATTGCCGACTTCGGGCCCTTCAAGGCCCAGGACATCGACGCAGTGGCCTACGGCGAGCTCAACGCGGCGGCGGTTGAGTTGATGGCCAGAGCGGGATACAAGTGAGTTCGACCGCGCAACCTGCCGCGCCCCGTCCATCGGCAGACCGGCCGACCTCGACCCGGCGCGATCTCGGGCCTGCCAAGCGCGCCAAGAACACTGCAGGCGATGGCCGTCGGCCATGGCAACTCGTGGTGCTGGGCCTGGCTCTGCTGACCACCGTCCCCGTCCTGTTGGTCGTCGGCTCTTTGATTACCCCTGATGCCGCGACATGGAGCTTCCTGGTCGACCTGGGGCTGACCTCGATGGTGCTGACCACTCTTGCGTTAGTCACGGTCGTTGTGACCGGCAGCATTGTCATGGGCGCTGGGCTCGCGTGGCTGGTCGGCCGTTACCGCTTCCCCGGCCAGCGCTGGTTTTCCTGGTTGCTGGTGCTGCCACTGGCCGTGCCGGCCTACGTCATGGGGTTCGTCTATATCGGTCTGCTCGACCACCCCGGCCCGATCCAGAGCGGCCTGCGACAGATCTTCGGGCCGGACGTATGGTTCCCCGAGGTGCGCTCGTTCGGTGCCTGCGCGCTCGTGCTGATCATCGCGCTCTACCCCTACCCCTACATCCTGGCTCGGGCCGCGCTGCGCGAACAGTCCTCCACCACGTATGACGCCGGTCGGGCACTGGGAGCCGGTCCGTTGACCGCTGCTCGGCTGATCGTCCTGCCGCTGGCCCGCCCCTCGCTGGCCGCCGGCGGGTTGTTGGTCGCTATGGAGACCCTGACCGACTTCGCCACCGTGCAATATTTCGGCGTGCAGACGGTCTCGGTCGGCATACATCAGGTCTGGGTGGGGATGTATGACCGGGCGGCCGCCAGTGAACTGGCGGGGGTCGTATTGATGTTCGCGGTGTTGGTGTTGGCGTTCGAGCGCATCGGCCGGGGCGGAGCACGCTTTCACCAGCAGGGCGGCGGGGGCCGATCGTTGGAGCCCGCGCTGCTGGTGGGGCGAAAAGCGCGTGCCGCTACGGCACTGTGCATCGCCGTGATCGCAGTGACGTTCATCGTGCCGGTGGCCCAACTGCTCATCTGGACTGGACCGATCCTCGGCGAAGGCGGTGTCGATAGCCGCTACCTGGGCTACGTCGCCAACAGTGCGATGATCGCCGGCTTCGTGGCCATCGCCTGCGTGTTCGTCGGCATTGTGCTGGCCAGCTCGACGCGTCTCGGGGGCGGCAAGTGGACGGAGCGACTCGCTCGCTCCGCGACCGTGGGGTATGCCGTGCCCGGTCCGGTCGTCGCGATCGGCGTGCTCATCGTGCTGTCCACCGCCGATACGCTGCTCGACGCGATCGGCGTCAACTGGGGCGGGCTGCTGATCACCGGCACCCTGTTTGGCCTGCTCTACGCCTACATCATCCGGTTCTTGGCCGTTGCCTGGAGCAGCCTGGACGCCGGGCTGGAGAAGGTGTCGCCATCCCTGACCGCGGCAGCGCTCACCCTCGGCACTCGACCGCTCGGCGTGATGCGCCGCGTGCACTTCCCGCTGGTGCGACCGGGGGTCGGGGTGGCTCTGGTCCTGGTGGCCGTGGACACCCTCAAGGAACTACCGATCATGCTCTTGTTGCGGCCCTTCGGCTTCGAGACACTGGCCGTGTGGGTGTTCGAGCTGGCCGCCGAATCACGGTGGGAAACGGCCGGTTTGCCCGCTCTGACCATCATCGCGGTAGCCCTGGTGCCGATCATCCTGGTGTTTAGGCATACCCTGGCAGTTCCTGATTTAGAGAAGAGTGACGTTCCCTTATGACCACCGCGTTTCACGCACCGGCACCCGCCGACTCCAGGACTGACTCTGTCCTGGAGTGCGTCGGCGTGACCAAGCGCTTCGGGGCGACAACCGCAGTCAACGAGATCTCGCTCAGTCTGGCTCGCGGCGAGGCCTTGGCCATCGTGGGTCCCAGCGGGTGCGGCAAGTCGACGCTGCTGCGGATGATGGCGGGACTGACCTCACTGGACTCCGGCACGATCACCGTCGGCGGACGAGAGGTCGCGGGCCCCTCGACCTTCGTGCCCGCCGAGCGGCGCGGCGTCGGCATCGTCTTTCAGGACTTGGCGCTCTTCCCCCACCTCAGCGTGGCCGACAACGTGGCGTTCGGCCTGACCCGCCACGGCACGGCGGGATCTTCGGCTGCGCGCTCGATGCAGCGTGGTTGGCGGCGTTGGCGCGGCTCGGCCCAGAGCACCGACGCCACGACCCGGCAGATGGGGACGAACGGGGAGGCGAACGACCAGCGCGTGCGGGAGATGCTCGAACTCGTCGGTTTGAGCCGTTTCGGGGACCGCTTCCCTCACCAGTTGTCCGGTGGTGAGCAGCAGCGGGTGGCGATTGCCCGGGCTTTGGCGCTGAAACCTGACGTCGTCCTGCTCGACGAGCCGTTCAGCCAGTTGGACCGCGGCTTGGCAGCGCGCGTCCGCGATGAGGCCATCCAGGCTTTACGGGCCGCGGGCGCGAGCGTCGTGCTGGTGACCCAGGTTCTGGTCGAAGCCCTAGCGGTGGGCGACCGCGTGGCCGTGCTCCAGGCTGGGCGACTGGTGCAGTTGGCTGAGCCCGAAGAGGTCTTCCACCGCCCGATCAACCGGTTCGTCTCAACCTTCCTGGGTGAAGCCGACTTCTTGTCTGGCGTCCGTTACGGAGAGTCAGTCGACACCGTGCTCGGTCCGCTGCCGGTTTTTGCGGGGCCTGACGGAGATGTTGACGTGATGACCCGGCCGCACGACCTGACTGTGCGGCCCTTGACCGGCACACACGGTGCTGGTGGCGAGGCGTCTCTTGGCCAGGGCGCAGTCGGGGTGGTGGCGCGCCTGGAGTTCCGTGGTGGCGATGTCTTGCATCACGTCGCATTGGACGCGGGCCCGTCGATCCGTGCCCTGACGTCGCATACAGACAAGGTCGCCGTGGGCCAGCGAGTGCTCGTGCCTGCGCCCCACGCTC
>JBGTGC010000309.1:0-9139 GCA_041746935.1 Dermatophilaceae bacterium | reverse complement strand
GGTCGTATGCGGTGTGGCCGCCGGAGCGCTCGGCGGTCTGGTCCTCGATCGGTTCGCCTCGGCCGGTCGCATCGAGGGCGTGTATCGCCAACTCGCGACGGTGGCGGTGGCCGCGGTGGCCTACGCCGCAGCGCAAAGCGTCGGAGGCAATGGCTTCGTCGGTGCCTTCACCGCGGGGATGGCCTTCGGGGTCGTCGCCCGGCGGCAGTGCTCCGAAGTTCAAGACTTCACCCAAGACGAGGGAGACCTCCTGACCGCTATCACCTTCATCCTCTTTGGTGCCGTGATCGCCGGGCCGTTGGTGAGTGAGATGACCTGGCCGATCGCCGGGTATGTCGTGCTGAGCCTGACCGTCGTCCGGATGCTGCCCGTGGCGCTGGCCCTGCTCGACTCCGGAGTGTTGTGGCAGACCCGATTGTTCATCGGCTGGTTCGGACCACGCGGGCTGGCCTCGATCTTGTTTGCGTTGCTGGTGGTCGAGGAGATCAACACCCCGAACGCCGAGATGATCTTCACCATCGCGACGTGGACGGTGTTGATCAGCGTCTATGCGCACGGTGCGAGCGCCAGCACGTGGGCTACCCGTCTGGGCAAACGGTTGTCGCAGATGCCGAAGGACCAGCCCGAAAACATGCCGACCCCAGCCCACCCGACGAGGCGGGGCTTGAGGTAGCAACCCTGATGTGCCGGATCACCGCTCAGGGTGCGCTCAGGGCAGACCCGAGTATCGCTGCGGCGCACATCGGCATACGGTCATCGGTATGAAGTCAACGACCTTGTCTCGTCCGCGCAACAACAAGATCATCGCCGGAGTGTGCGCCGGGCTCGGCGAGCGCTTCGGGATGAGCGCCACGATGGTGCGCATTCTCACAGTGCTCTCGTGCCTGCTGCCGGGGCCGCAGTTCGTGGCCTATATCGTGCTGTGGATCATCATGCCGCAGAGCGACTGAGGCCTCTGGCTAGGCCGCGTCGTCGCCCCAAGGCATATCCCGCATGATCTCGCGGGGTCGGGCCAATATGTAGAAGAACGTCAACGACGCGACGCTGCAGGCCACCATGATGGCGGCCATCGGCACGGCGCTCGTGGCGTCGAACGCACCCGAGATCGGCGCGATCAGTGCGCCGAAGCCGAAGTTGCTGGCACCCAGCACGGCGGCTGCAGCACCGGCGCGCATGCCGTGTTCGTTCAGCGCGATCACGGGGGAGTTCGGCATGACGAAGCCGACCGTGCCCATCGCCATCACCACGCCAGCCACAATTGGCCATACTCCTAGGTCGAGCAGAGACACGGCGAGCAATGACGATGTCACCAGGACCATGAAGGGCAACGCCACCATCATGATGCGGGCCGGGTGAATGCGCTTGACCAGAGAACCGTTGATCTGGCTGGTCACGGTCAGCGACCCGGCGCCGGCGGCAAACACGAGCGCGTACTGCTGCACGCTCATGCCGTAGAGATCCTGGAAGATGAACGTCGCGCTCGAGATGTAGGCAAAGAGTGAGCCCATCGCCGTGCACACGGTCAGCACAAGGCCGACATAGCGTCGGTCGCGCAGCAGGATTCCGTATGACGCGAAGGCCGGTCGCGGTCCGGCGGCAGTGCGCCGTTCCATCGGGAGGGTCTCCCGCACGCGGAAGAACGACAGGACCACCAGCATCAGGCCAAATACGGCCAATCCCCAGAAGATGCTGCGCCACGGGCCGAAGCGCAGGAACTGAGCCCCGAGCGTGGGGGCCAAGATCGGGGCGACGCCGACGATCAGGAAGAGCCGCGAGATAAAAGTGGCCATCCGCGCGCCGCTGTAGAGATCGCGCACCATCGCCTGGCTCAGCACCATGCCCGAGGCAGCGGTGAAGCCCTGCAAGAAGCGCAGCAACAACAACGTCTCGATGGTGCTGGTGAGCGCGATGATGACGGACGCCACGACATACACACTCAGGGCGGTGAGCAGCGGGATGCGACGGCCGATGTTGTCCGAGATTGCGCCAATGGTCAGCTGACCGCAGGCCAGGCCGACCAACGTTGCGGTGAGGGTCAACTGAACGACGGCTTCGGTGGTGCCCAACTCGGTCACCACGGTCGGGAAGGCCGCGAGATACATGTCGATCGTCAGCGGACCGATCGCGACCAGCGCACCGAACAGCAGCAGGCGAGCGAGCATGGATTGCTCGCCCGCCTGTTGCGCCTCGGGTGGTCCCCCATCGGCGTCGGCTGGGAGGGTGGGTGTCTCGTCCGCCGCGGGTTCTGAGACCACCGGCTCGGTTATGGGTTCACGCAAAGTCACTTGGTAGGCAATGCCGAAACGGGGGTGCCGCATTCCGTGACGTCGCTCACGACAGTCGCGGGCTCGCCGCTGACGTTGACCTTGCTCGCGGCTGCGGGCTCCTCATCGAGTTTCACCGCGACGACGCCCGTCAAGATGATGGCTCCACCCAGCAGTTGCACCAGGCCGGGGAGTTGGCCGAGGAGCAACCACGCGAAGAGCACTGCGAACAGCACCTCGGTGAGACCGAAGAACGAGGCCATCTTGGAGCCGATAGCGCGGGTCGCGATGACGCCGAGGCCGTAGGCGACTGCGGCGGCGGCCGCACCCATACCGAGCAGACTGACCCAGAATGGCATCAGGTCGCCGGCGAGGAGCACCGGGGAGGTGTTCCAGTCCCAGGCGACCAAGCCGAACCCTCCCAGGGCAACGAGGGCGACCGTGCCCAACATCAGGCCCCCGGTGGCGATCGCCAGCGGTGGGACGCCGTGGCTGTCGTCGGCCGATACGATGAAGTAGGTCGCCAGCCCGGTGGCGGCGAACAGGCCCCACAGGACGCCCTCGATGTTGATCGATCCGGCACCGAAGACGTCGAGGACCAGGGCCAAACCGACCAATGCCAACCCCATGCCGACCCAGGTGAGGATGCGCGGCCGTTGGCCGTGACGAGCCCACAGCCACAGCACGACGAGCAGGATGCCGAGGTATTCCAGCATCAGGGCAATGGCGACTGGGATGAGTTGCACGGCTTGGTAGAAGGCGACCTGGGCCACCCCGACTCCGAACGCTCCAAACATCACGGTGGCCGGCCAGCCATCGCGCAGCGTGTGCCACTTGCCGCGCATCATGAGCGCGGCTGGGACGGCCAAGATCAGGGCACCGATGGCAACCCGCGCACTAACGGCTGCGACAGGGCTCCACCCGGCCTCCAACAGCGACTTGCCGAATGGTCCTGCGGTGCCGAAGGCGGCGGCAGAGATCAACGCAAGGGTCAATCCTTGTTGGGTCGAGGGCGTGCGGGTTGCGGTCATCGTGCCTCCTTCGGGGTGGTCTGCGGGAATGCCCGTCATGCGTGTGGGGCGTTACACTCATGACGATACGCTCGCGATCCGTCAGGAGTCAACATGGTCTTTGCTCATGACACAGAGGAAGCGCTGATTGCTGCTGCAGCGCTGGTGAACACCGCCGCACAACCAGATTTGTTGCTCACCACGCAGGATCTCGCGACCTTCTACGTGGAGGCCGGATGGAAGGGTCAACACGCTGGCGATGACGACGAATTGGCTGACGTCCGAGCGCTGCGGCCCACGTTGCGCCGCATGTGGCTGGCCGATATCCCTGAGCAGGTCGAGTGTGTCAACAGCATGTTGCGCGACGCCTCAGCGCTGCCGCAGGTCGTGCGGCACGACGAGTTCGACTGGCACCTGCACGCCACCACCCCCGAACAGCCGTTGGCCACCCGGATGGCGGTGGAAGCCGCGATGGCGCTCGTCGACGTGTTGCGCATGGGCGAGACCGAACGGCTCAAGATGTGCGAGGCAGCGGGATGCGACCACATCTTCGCCGACCTGTCCCGCAACCGCTCTCGGCGATATTGCAGCGTCGCGTGCAGCAATAGGATGGCCGCTGCGGCATACCGCGACCGCCAGAGTGACGCGGACGACGAGCTGTCGGCGCCGACCAGCGGATCCCCCACGGATGAGGAGCAATGAGTAAGCCGTCGCACACCGAGCGCTCGAGCACAGCGTCGTCTCCGTCGTGGTCCCTCGACACCCAGGCCGTCGCGCTCGGCCGGCCACCGCACACGGCCGGCGAGCCGGTCAACGAGCCGATCACGCTGACGTCGACCTTTCACGCGGGCGCTGACCTGAGTTATGCCCGGGTCGGCAACCCGACTTGGGCTGCCTTCGAGGAGACGGTCGGAGTCCTGGAGGGCGGGCATGCACTGGCGTTCGCCTCGGGTATGGCCTCGATCTCGGCGGTGCTCTCTTTGGTGCCACACGGGGCAGTGGTCGTTGCGCCGCATCACGCCTACAGCGGCACGACCGGCATCTTGGCTGATCTGGCGTCTTCTGGGGCACTCGTCGTGCGGCACGTTGATATCTCCGACACCGACGAGGTGCTGGCGGCGTTGGCCCTCGAGCCGACCGCCGACCTGCTGATCGCTGAGTCACCCACCAACCCGATGCTCGAGGTGGCCGACCTGCCCGCCATCGTTGCGGCTGGCCACGACATCGGAGCGCTGGTCATGGTGGACAACACGTTTGCCACCCCGCTGCTGCAGCGGCCGCTGGACGATGGCGCAGACATCGTCATCCACTCGGCGACCAAATACCTCTCCGGTCACTCGGACGTCCTCCTTGGTGTGGCCATCACGCCAGACACCGGGGCCGGGCGGGCGCTCAGTGAGCGCCTGCATACCCATCGGACGAGCCGGGGAGCCATCCCTGGCCCGATGGAGGTCTGGTTGGCGCTGCGCGGACTGCGGACTCTGTCGGTGCGCCTCGAGCGCAGCGGTGCCAATGCGGTGGCCCTCGCGCAGCGCTTGGCTGAGCATCCTGCGGTCTCTCGGGTGCGCTATCCCGGGTGGGGCTCGATTGTGGCCATCGAGGTGGCTGCTGTCGGCGGGTTGACGACGGCGCAGTCGGCCGAGGCGGTCTGCGACCGGACACGGTTGTGGACTCACTCGACCAGCCTGGGCGGGGTGGAGTCGCAGATCGAGCGGCGGCGACGGCATACCGCGGAGGTCGAGACCGTGCCGGACAACCTGTTGCGGCTCTCGGTCGGTATCGAGTCGGTCGAAGACTTGTGGCGCGACCTGGACTCCGCACTCACTGGTGCCTAGCCCCTCCTCGAAGGTTGAGGTGCAGGATCGCGCCATGACGACGTATGCGGTCCGCTACACCTACTCCGACGACACCGCCGGTCGTGATGAGCACCGGCCGGCGCACTGCGAATTCCTCGGCGACCTCGGTGCCGACGGGACGTTGCTGCTCAGCGGCCCCTTTCCGGACGCCGATCCTGCCGGTGCACTGCTGTTGTTGGAGGCCAGCAGCGCGGACGAGGTGCGCGAGCTGCTCCGCGAGGATCCACTACAACAGCAGGGGCTCGTCGAGTGTGTCGAGGTCCACGAGTGGACGCCGGTGCGCGGGAAGTGGCTCGACATGCTGGTTTGAGCGAGTTCCTTAGAGCGGCTCGGCGGTGACGTAGGTGCCAGCTTCTCCGGCCAGCAGGTCTGCCGCGGCGGACAGTGTCCCGATCGCTGCCGCCTTGCCCTTGCCGCCATGGTCGACGAATCGGCATACCGCCTCGACCTTGGGGCCCATCGAGCCCGGGGGCAAATCGAGGGCTCGCAACTGGGCCGGGGTGGTATGCCGAATCGCCCGCTCGTGATCCGTTCCGAATCCCTCCACCACGTGCTCCACGTCGGTCAGCACCAACAGGCGATCGGCCTGCAACCGACTGGCTAACAGTGCGGCCGACAGGTCCTTGTCGATCACCGCCTCGACGCCTTGCAGGTCACCGGTCGGGGTGCGCACTACGGGCACGCCGCCCCCTCCGGCGCAGACCACGATGATCGACTCGTCCAGGAGGTGGTCGATGAGTTTGGTCTCGATGACTTCTTGCGGCTTGGGCGAGGGCACGACGCGTCGCCAATGGGGTCCGTCGGCCTTGACCTGCCACCCGTTCTTGCTGGCGAGCGAGCGCGCGGTCTCCTCGTCGTAGACCTCGCCGACGAACTTGGTGGGATTCTGAAACGCCGGGTCGTCGCTGTTGACCAGCGTCTGATTGATGATGGACGCGAACTGGCGGTAGGGCCGGACGTTGCCCATCGACTGGAGGATCCAGTAGCCGATGAGCCCCTGAGTCATCGCGCCAAGTGCATCGAAGGGATACGACTTGGTGAGACGTCGATCGGCCGCGCTTTCCATGGCCAGCACCCCGACCTGCGGGCCGTTGCCGTGCGTGATCACGACCTGGTGCTCATCGACCAGCGGGGCGAGGGCATTCGCAGCGAGTTGAATGTTCTTCAACTGGCTGTCAGCGTCGGGCACCTGGCCCCGCTGCAATAACGCATTGCCGCCGAGAGCGACCACGATCCTCACGAGCGTGCACCTGTCATCACCGCAGGGTATGCGGTAGGGCGTCCGGGGCCCAGGAGCGACGCCCAGACCCGCGCCCAGAGGGGTGTTTCGACGCGCTATACATCTGCCCCGAGGTGCGGGGCAGATGTATAGCGCGGTCGGTCTACCCTCGGAAAATGAGAAGACAACCTTTGAGAATGCCACCGGCGAGACATTTGCGCCATCAAGGTCTATCTCTGACGTTCCCCGAACTCCCAGTCTGGCTTTCCTGGTTCGCCACGATGGTGGTCGGAGCCTTGGCGGGGTCGCCCCGGGCTGGGACTGTTCTTGAGTTCTCGCCCGCTTTCCCTGGTTTTGTCTGGATCATCGACGTCAACTTCGGGTCACCCCACCTGCTCCAGCCTAAGGCGAGACGGGCTCGATCGGCGTGACGGTCAGCGGTTGCTCCGGACCACAGGTGCGGTCCTGCGGTGGGTCGGAGTCGATGGTGGACCCGTTGATCAGGCTCACGTCGTCGTATTGCGGGCGGCCGGACACCAAGTTGCGGAACGAGAAGCGGGCCAGCGAGTCCAGCGAGCAGTCCTGAGCAAACGTGAGTATGTCGAACGCGTAGGGCTGCCCAGCGATTTCACCCCCGGTGTCGTCGTCCTCCTCGTCGGAGAAGATGAAGTGGTTGAACAGACCGCCACCGCTGAACGTGCCTATCCCCACGCGTTGACCGTCCAGGTCGGCGCGGTGCATGTGCCCGTTCAGGGTCACGGCGCCACCCTCGACGCGGCGCACGGCATACGGCTGATGGCTGGCCACGATGTCCGAGGGGGCGCGACCGGCGGTGGCTTCCTCGAAGCGATCGGCGATCTCGACCTGAGGCGTGCCGAAGTCCTCACGTCGTTCGTTGAAGTAGCGCACGTCGTTGAAGCCAGAGATCGTCACGCCGTTGATCGCCGCCTCAACGTATTCGCCCTCGCTGGGCTCCAGCACGACGACGTTGGGGATCTGCGCCATCCGGTCCAAGAACGCTTCGTCACCGGCCGACGCCGCGTCGTGATTGCCGCGGATATAGACATACGGCACCCCGAGGTCGGCGATCGAGGTGTAGATATCAGCCAGTTCGCCTTCCTCAACGAGCCCGAAGTTGATCAGGTCTCCGGTGTCGATGACGGCCGAGATCTCCTCAGTATCGATGATTTGTTTCACCAGGGGGTAGTAGTTCGCCCCGTGCATGTCGGAGATCAGCAAGAACCGCGCGCTGATCTCGTTGGGATCGTCCCGCGGCGCAAACTCGCTTTGAAGCGCATTCGACAGAGCGAAGAGATTCTGCAGATACGGCCCTGCGGCTTGGGCTTGACCGGTGATTGCCTCCAGGACCCCGCTGCCCTGTTGCACCGTGGCCAGCAAACTGGTCGCTCGGTATGCCGTCAGTGACCCCGGCCGATATGTCAGGTAGGACGCGAGGCCGGGAGCGCCGACGGCCAAGACGGAGGCGATCAGCCAGGCCAACGCCAGCTTCGCCCACGACCTGCGTCGCCTCCCCACGGCATACAGGGCTGCACAGATCGCTGCCGTGATCAAAGCCCCGGCCAGGAATCGCCAGGCCAACCCGACGATGGCTTTGTCGATGGCGGCCTGCAGTTGAGCGGCGTCGGGTTGGAAGTCGTTGACGTCGAGCCGGTTGCGGATGAAGAGATCGGTGATCTCTTGGCGGACCTGCACCTGAGCTTCGATGCCCGGCGCGGGCAAGGGTCCGTCGAACTCCAGGTCGATGTCACCGAAGACGGTCGGGGTGTGCACCGTGGAGGTCTGACCGATTCCCGGGGTCAGCGACACCTGAGCGGTGAAGTACTCGGTTTGGGTGCTGACCGGCCAGATCCGGGTCGCTGCGAGCCCGCCCCAGGAGGCGACGGCGGCGAGCAGCACCACCGCCAGCACCAGCCGCGCGCTGTGCCAGAGGTAGCGCCGATCGTGGGTGGTGGCCTCGCTCATCGTGCGTCATCCTAAGTCGCTCCACTGACTTGTAGCGCACGGTCCCGTCGGGTGAGGACCGACGTGCGCGCCGATGCACGTGGCACGGCGCGGGTTCGCGCGCACATCGGTCATCTGCGGGGGATACCTTGGCGCGATGACGACGATCCCGGCTCAGTCCGAGCCGATGTTCCTTGACGCTTTGGGCGCCAGAGTGCACTGGGTCGATTTCGGCGGGCCGGCTGAGCCGGAGGCGCTCTGCGTGCTGGTCCACGGCCTCGGCGGATCGACCGTCAACTGGGAGTCGCTCGTTCCGTTGCTGACTGGCCGGTTCCGCTGCGTGGCGTTGGACATCGTCGGCTTCGGGATGACCGAGCCTGGCACCCGCACCGCGCGCGTGGAGGACAACACCGAAGTGCTCTCGGCGTTCATCGAGATGGCTCGCGACCGGCACCCCGGCCTCCAGTTGATCCTGATCGGGAACTCGATGGGAGGGCTGATCAGCGCCCGGTATGCCGCTGCGCATCCCGACGACGTCGCCGGACTCGTGCTGCTCGACCCGACCGTGCCGCCGGCCCACCTGCTGCCGGGACCGGGCGGCATACTCGCGGCGGGGTTGTATGTGGTGCCGGCCGTTGGTCAGCTGGCCGCGCGCGCACGTCGTTCGCTGCGAACCCCCGAGCAGAACGTCCAGGACACCCTGCGACTGTGCACCGTCGACCCGTCCAGAGTGGACCCCGAGGTGGTCGCGCATCACCTGCCGGTGGCTCAGCGGCGCCTCAGTCATCCGGAGATGGACCGGCACTACAGTGACGCGGCACGGTCGAT
>JBGTGC010000308.1:0-2864 GCA_041746935.1 Dermatophilaceae bacterium | reverse complement strand
TCGGCGAGCAACGCGGCGGTAGCTCGCCCGATGCCGCGCTCGGAGGCGGCACCGGTCAGCACCGCGGTGCGCTCGGTCGGCCAGGTCGGGGTTTCGCTCATCGTCATGTGCTCCTTGAATCGTCCAGTGATAGGTGTCCGCTCAGGGTGGCGACCACCTCGAGCAGTGAGTCATCGGTGCCGACGTTGCCGGCAAACACGACGTAGGGGATGCCGCGGGCCGGCCCGTCCGCGGCCTCCCACAACGACACCAATCCGGGCAGCATCGGGCCGCGCACGACGGCGTGGCGGATCTGCATACCGCGCGATGCGAAGTCGGATGAGGTGATGCCGCCCTTAGCCACGACGAACCGCGGCGGGACAGTAGCGAGGGTTCGAGCTACTACCTCGACCACCGCATCGGAGACGCCGCGCGCGATGCGCAGGCTCTCGTCCGGATCATCGGCCCGCTTCAGCTGCCGGCTGGTATGCAGGATCACGTCACCTGTGCCGAGCGCCTCGGTCACCCGCTCGACGCTCTGATCCAGATGCGCCGCACGGTCCCCGGCCAACGCCTCGACCGACAACTCGATGACCTGCGCGTGCGGATGACCCGTCATCAGCGCGTCGAGTTGCCGTGTGGTCAAGGCCACGTGGGACCCGACGACGACCAGCCCGCCCCGCGGATCGTCGCCATCGCCCACAATCTCCATGGCAGTCAGCGGATCTCGGGATTCTTGGCCGATCATGGCCCGCACGAACGGCGGCCCAACCCGATAGAGCAGATGGGTGCCACGGCGCTCCGCCTCGATCAAGCCCAAGGCCAGCGCTCGCAGGTCGTGCTCGGTGACGATGTCGACCACGATGGGCGCTGAGCCACCGGCACGCGTGACCGCCGCCGCGATGCCGTCGGTGCCGCCGCGCACCACGTCCAGATCGAGCACGACCACCTCACCGGCCCGGACGCGACCATCCGTCTTCTCCTGCACCCATTCCGCCAGCGCCGAGTGCGCAAAGCCAAACGTGGCGTCGGCGGCGAACTCAGTGTGGGAAGCGGGCACCAGTTCGCCGTCCTGCTCCACGTAATGCACCCCGCCGATCGTGACCCTGCCGGCGTCCGGAAACGCCGGGACCAAGACGACCCCATCGGTGTTCGGGCCGCCGTGATCCAGCAACGTCTCGGCGATGACGTCCGTCTCCAACGGGTAGTGACCGCGCAAGGTCGAGTCGCTGCGGCTGACGAACGTGATCGGGACGCCGATTTCTTCGCCGGCGATCTGGGCGTTGGCCACACACTCTTGGGTCCGCTCCCGCGCGTCGGCAGGATCCAAACTGCGGCTGTTGGTCAGCACATAGACTGCTGCCGCGGGTGCCCCGTCGATGCGGTGCAGGAACGCCCACTCGAAGTCCTCGACCTCCCAGGCGGTCAGCACGGGCAGATCAGCCACCGATTGGGTACCGGTCGGGTCGTCGTCCAGCACGATCAACACCCTGGGCGCGGCCTCCCGAGCAGCCGCCACCTCGGCGGCGGTGATTTCGACCTCGCTGGGATAGCCCGCCAGCAACTCGGCCTGACTCGGCATACTCACCTCCGTGTGGGATCGCGGACCGGACCCTCAGTATCGAATCCACGTCCAGCCTCGTCCACCGGAGCGAGCCGCTATCTTTTGACGCCCCCGCCGAAGCATCCCAGTATGAGGTCAGCGGCCAATGAGGGCCGGTGTCGTGATGGCAAGGAGATGCGTCCGTGGACCTTCAACTCTTATTGGCACTGGCGATCGGGATCGGGACCATCGTCGTCTTGGTTCTCAAGACCAGACTCGACGCCTTCGTCGCGTTGCTGATCGCGGCTCTGGTCACCGGTCTGATCGCGGGGCAACCCGTACTGGACATCGTCAACTCCATCACTACCGGCTTCGGCAACACGTTGGCCTCCATCGGCATCGTCATCGGTCTTGGCGTGGCGATCGGCAAGATCCTCGAGGTCTCCGGTGCCGCGACGGCGCTAGCCAAGGCCTTCCTGTCCGTGTTCGGCAAGGGTCGCGAACCTTGGGCGATGGGCAGCGTCGGGGCGTTGGTGTCCATCCCCGTGTTCTGTGACTCGGGCTACGTCATCATGAACCCGCTGGCCCGCTCGATCGCCAGGGTGAAGAAAGCCGGCTACGTGACTCTGGCGCTGGCCCTCGGCTGCGGGATGACGCTGACGCACCACCTGGTGCCGCCCACCCCCGGCCCGCTCGCCGTCGCAGGCATTCTGGGTGCCGATCTCGGCTTGCTCATCCTGGTCGGGTTGGCCTTCACGATCAGTCTCCTGCCGGTCGTCGTGGCCTACGCACGGTGGGTGGGCCCCAAACTCGAGGACGACGTC
This sequence comes from Dermatophilaceae bacterium, assembly GCA_041746935.1. Classification (GTDB taxonomy): domain Bacteria; phylum Actinomycetota; class Actinomycetes; order Actinomycetales; family Dermatophilaceae; genus Ornithinicoccus. Next base: position 518 of record JBGTGC010000308.1, on the reverse strand, counting down.
CGCGCCGACGTGCGGGAGGCGGTGTACGCCGACGTCGCGGCGGGACCGGGCGGGCGCTCGGAATCTGGGTCCGGTAGGAACGAAAGTCCCGGCGACACCATCAGCGAGGACACTCACGATACGTCGGGCGAAGACAGCATTCTGGGCCAGCGGCCCGAAGGGGCACCCAAGCATTCGGTGGGCGCCTTCATCGGCTCTTTGCCGCTACTCATCCCTTTGTTGTTGATCGTGTTGAACACGGTCAGTGGAGCCATCGACCAGAACCGTCAGGGTGTGCAGGCGGAGGACTACGAGCCGTCCGGCTGGGCGGTGCCGTTGCAGTTCGTCGGCAACCCTGTCGTCGCCCTGGTCATCGGTGTGCTGCTGGCCGTCTATCTGCTGCTCCCCCGATGGACCCCGCGCACGAAGGTTCAGGGATGGTTCGCCGACGCTGCTGCCTCTGCCGGCCTGATTCTGCTGATCACCGGAGCCGGCGGGGCGCTGGGGCAGGTGCTGCGCGACTCCGGGGTGGGCGACGC
>JBGTGC010000307.1:0-5581 GCA_041746935.1 Dermatophilaceae bacterium | reverse complement strand
CCCCTCGAGCTCGGCGCGATCACCCCGATCTTCTACGCCTTCCGCGAGCGCGAAGAGTTACAGGCGGTGATGGAGGAGATCTCCGGGGGGCGGATGCACTACATGATCGCCCAGGTCGGTGGCCTGCGTCACGACCTGCCGCCAGGGTGGCTCGATCACGTCGAGGAGGCGATCACGGCTGTGCGCTCGCGGCTGCCCGACCTGGAGTCACTGCTGGTCGGCAACGAGATCCTGCGCGGTCGGACCCTGGGCATCGGGGTGCTCGACGTCGAGACGGCCAAGGCCTACGGCGTCAGCGGTCCGATCGCTCGCGCCTCGGGTCTGGACATGGATCTTCGCCGGGATGAGCCCTACCTGGCGTATGCCGAGTTGTTCGGCCCCGATGGCCCCGGCCGGGTGGTGACCCGCAAGGCCGGGGACGCACTCGCGCGTTTAGAAGTGCTGCTGGAACAAGTCCACGTCAGCCTGGACCTCGCCGTGCGGTGTGTCGAAGTCTTGCGGGAACTGCCGGATGGCCCCATCAATGTGAAGCTGCCCAAGGTCCTAAAGGTCCCCGCCGGTGAGCACTATCTGGCCACCGAGAATCCGTTGGGCTTCAACGGCTACTACCTGGTCAGCCGGGGTGAGAAGGTGCCGTGGCGGCTCAAGCTCCGCTCCGCCTCATTCAACAACGTGCAGGTGCTCTCGGAGTTGCTGCCGGGCACACTGGTGGCCGACATGGTGGCCATATTGGGCTCGACCTTCTTCGTCGTGGGCGACGTCGACAAGTAGTGACCCCGTCGGGCGGGCATGGCGCGCCGTGTCCGCCAACGTCTGCATCAGTGACGCCTGTTCGCAGGTGGAGGGGCAAGCACCTGACGGATACAAAGACCCGCTGAATATGTCAAGGCGATCTGGTCCCACCGTAGGGCACTGTATTGGCCTCACCAGCGCCGGTCGCCCTCGTTCGGGAGGACTAGGCCGGTGAGTTTTCGGGGTCGGTTGTTCAGTTCGGCGGCGACCTCGAGCAGCCGTTCGGGTGAGTGAACGGACAGGTCGGTGCCCTTCGGAGATTATTGCCGCAGCAGCCCATTGGACAGTGTTTTCGTTGGTGCCGCGTTGACAGGGACTGTGCGGGTCACAGCAGTAGATGGCCATGTTGGTGGCCAGAGTGATCTGGGCGTGTTGGGCCAGCTCGGTGCCCTGGTCCCAAGGTCAGCGTCTTGCGCAAGTGCTCAGGCAACGTTTTGATCGTGGCCAACAAACCCGTCCCGCACGGCTACCGCACCGTGCCCGTGGGGCAGGTGGACCAGCATCGTGAACCGGGTCTGACGCTCAACCAAGGTCGATCGCTGAGCGACAGTTCGAACCCAAGATCAGGTCGCCTTCATGGTGTTCGGGCACGGCCCGATCCTCGGTGGAGCGTCTGGGGCGTCGCACGGCCCGGCCGGTGCGCAGGTGTTGGTGCAGGTCAGCCCGCAAATGCCCACGGCCCTGGACGTACAGCGCCCGGTAGATCATCTCAGGACTCACCCGCATCTCCGCCCGGTCAGGAAACGCTGCGCACAGGTGGTTGCGGATATGCTCAGGGCTCCGCTTCATGCACAACTTGTCGTGCAACGCATCGGACAACTCGGCGTCCTCAAACTTACTCACCTTCGGCCGCCGGCCCGCAACTCGGCGCGCTTCTGCGCGTACCTAGACTGCTTGCTCGCGCCCGGCGCAGGCCCGTTGCGCGCCACCTTCGGCTGACCGCCGAGGGTGAACGTCCAAGCGCGGTGGCAATGGCCCGCACCCCGTCCCCGGGCCAGGCGCAGGTCCGCGATCCGCAACCGCTCATCCAGGTTCACGTAACGCCCCGACGGTTCAGGCTTCTTGCGCGGGCCCTGCCACCAGTGGCTTGGCACCACAGACGCCCATTTCGCCTATTCACCCCGACAGCATCACAGGCCGACTGCAACGCCGACCCCGCCATCAACACCCAGAACCGAGCCTGTATCTCGATCATTTCCCTCTTGGACCTCATGCACAACACCTGCCCTCAGTAGGGGTGTTGCAACGACCGACTGAGCTCAACATCCCAATCGGTGACCGGCAAGCATCAGGGGTAGCGATGTGTGTCGGTGGAGGAGGGGTCACCGCATGACGTACGTTAACGAGCATGCAAGGTGACACTAATGCTCGCACGCTCGAAGAGGCACTGGCGGAGCCGCGTAGACACCGTGACATGGATCTGGCCCTGGAGCCAATGGACAACTTCGCCAGCACGCCGGGTGGTCCGAACGGGCAACCGCTCAGCTTCTGGGCCGCCTGGGATCTGCGCGACCGGCCCCGGAGGATCGCCTTGCTCCTCGACGACTGCCAGGAGGAGTACCGACCCTACGCCGAAGAGATCCTGTCGAAACTGGTCGAGTTGGTCGGCGCATTCCGGGCGGCGCAATCAGGCAGCGACGGGGTCGAGATCGTGTGGAGCTCATGGACCCGCACCTTCGATGACGGGATCAGCAATGCGATGGACCGGTGGTATGGCCCTAAGGGCCTCCGCCCCGACGAGCCGGAGAATGCGGTCTACATTTTCACCGGGGCGCCGGGCATGGAGGTGCTGTCCGAGATCGCTCCGACGCACGACGAGGTGGCAGATGGTTGGTACTACCACGGTAAGCAACTCGACATGTTTTGGAACTTCGACGAGTTCGGCGGCTCATACCTCGACGAGAAGTTGAAGGCCGAGGGGATCGACACCATTGTGCTGGCGGGTCTGTGGACCGATGAGTGCATTCTCAGTACCGCCTACGCTGGCAGTTCGCGTGGGTACGATGTGGTCGTGGTGGGTGACGCCGTCGCGACGGCGACGGCGAATCAGCAGATGGCGCTGACGGTCGTGAACGGCACCGTTGCCAACGTGCTGCCGACTGATGACGTGGTCGGCTACATGGAGAACGACTTCGTCACCGGCGAGCGGGGAGCGGTCAAAGGTGTCCGGCACCCCGACGGACGAAAGGACGACTGACTGAGCACAGCCGGTCGTCGGGTGCCGTAGCGATCGTCGTCAGGTTTCCAACTCCGGAGCCTCCTGGACACAGCACTGCGTTGCGACGCCTCACCCAGCGAACCGACTGGTGAGAAAGCACGCAGATCAGTATCAGTGTCAGTTTCAGGAGCCGGCTGCACCAGATGTCAGAAGTCGTGACCAGCAGTGCCCGTGCGGCATCTCTCAACGAGACCAATCTCATTGACTTGTACGTCTGTTGGGCGCACAAGTCAATACATGGTTGCTGTAAGGAGCTCCCGGATCGCCGTGCGCTCGTCTCCGGACCAGGACGCGCTCATCCGGCAGGCCGCCGAGGTGGAGGGCGCCGGCATTACCGACTTCGCTGTCGCCGCGACCATGAGTCACGCCGTTGACGTATTCGGCGGATCGCCGTTTGTTCGCGATCGACAATGCCGCGTGGAGGGAGCTCGTCACCGTTCTGGACCGCCCTGTCAGTCACAAGCCTCGGCTGGAGAAGCTGTTCGCCGAGCCGTCGGTCTTCACCGAGGCGTGAGCGAATACAGTCTGCCCCGTCTGATCGCCGAAGACGACGAGATAAGTGCCTTCGACAGTGGCGAGCGCCGTCTCGATGAGTACCTGCGCAGCCGTGCGCTGGCCAACCACGTCCAACGCGCTGCGCGCTGCTCGTCACCTCCCGCGATGGTCGAGTTGTTGGCTACTACGCGCTGACCTCGGCCAGCGTCCAGCACCGCGACGTCGCTGGCAAGGTGCGGCGCAACATGCCCGAACCGGTACCGGTGATTCTGCTGTCGCGCCTGGCAGTGGACCGCAAGAAGCAGGGCTCTGGGCAAGAACCTGCTGCCTGACGCCCTCCTGCGCTCGGTCGAAGCATCCGAGATCGTTGGCGTCCTGGCACTCTCGTGCACGCACTCCATGGCAACGCCCGCGCTTTCTACGCTCACTTCGACTTCGAGCCAACGCCCACCGACCCACTGCACCCACTCCTGCGCCCTGTTCGCGTCGAACGCGTTCAGCGCACGCAGGTACCTCACGGGGCCGCTGGCGTTTCGGAGGGAGGGTCAGTCGGGAATGACATCCATCTCGTCCGGGTTCGGGCCCTGGCGGCCGTCCTCACCGCGGTCCAGGCCGGTGATCGTGCGCATCTGCTCATCGCTGAGCTCGAAGTCGAAGATCTCGAAGTTCTGCTGCATGCGCTTGGCTTTGACGGACTTCGGGAAGACGATGTCGCCGCGCTGCACGTGCCAGCGCAGGGCCACCTGAGCGGTGGTGCGGTCCAGCTCTTGGGCCACGCCCGTCAACACCGGGTCGTCCAGCACCGCACCCTGCGCGATCGGGGACCACGCCTCGACTAGCGCGGTATGCCGGCGCGAGGCTTGGCGGGCAGTGTCGTTGGCGAAGTAGGGGTGCACCTCGATCTGGTTGACTACCGGTGCGACGCCGGTCTCGGAGACGATGCGGTCGAGGTGGTCAGGCTGAAAGTTGGAGACCCCAGCCGAGGTGGTCTTGCCCGCATCCCTCAGCTCCACCAGTGTCTGCCAGGTGGACACGTAGTCGCCGTCGTAGCGGGTCGGCAGCGGCCAGTGGATGAGGAACAGGTCGACCCGGTCCAAGCCGAGCCGCTGCAACGACTCGTCCAGGGAACGCCGGGCGTCATCGGGCCGGTGAAAGCCGTTGTTGAGCTTGGTGGTCACGTAGATCTCGTCGCGTTCCAGCCCGGACTCAGCGATCGCCTCGCCAACGCCCTGCTCGTTCTGGTACATCTGCGCGGTGTCGATGTGCCGGTAGCCAGCCTCGAAGGCCTGCAGCACCGTCGCCTTGGTGTCCTCGGCCGGCACCTGGAACACCCCGAAGCCGAGCTGCGGGATGGTGGTGCCGTCGTTTAGGTCCAGTCTAGGAACAGTCATGAGGTTGTCAGCGACATCGCGCGATGGACTATTCCAGCAACTGCTGATGGGCTTCATCAACGCCCAGCCTTGGTTGGGGTCACCGGAACCACCCTTGAGATCAGCCGCGAGAAATCAGCTGATCAAGGACACCCGCCCCTACGCCGCAAACCGACTCCCTATACAGGCACCCATAGATGCACTAGCGACGAGCGTCACCGATCAGCCATTCTCATGCGGTATCGGCGGGAGGTCTGGTCTCTGGACGAGCTTCTCTTGACGCTGCACGTCGTCGCGTGACCGCCGGGTTGCGACTTGACCGGGTCGCCCCCTGTCCACAACTGGCTGCGTATCTCCGCGTGCTGTCCCCGTCTCGTTGAAGCATCGGTGACCGGGACGGGATCCCGCTACGACGTCTTGCGGAAGGCTAGAACGATGACCATCGGCGGCTTGTGATCCTCAGCACAGTGGGCTTGGCCTACTCCGACGGCTCAATTCGGGCGCGTCGAGCCTAGGTCATCTCGCTGTGGCGAGTGGCTTCTGCACAGGCGGACCGGGTTTCAGCTGCACAGTGCGCGTTCGGCGGTGTCGGCGAGGGCTGTGGCGGCGTCGTCGACGCTCATGCCGCGTCCGGTGTGCAGGAGGTCGAAGGCCTCGAAGCTGCACAGCATCCACAGGAGGCTGGCTGCTTGTTCTGTGCTCATTC
>JBGTGC010000306.1:0-6402 GCA_041746935.1 Dermatophilaceae bacterium | reverse complement strand
GATCCGCCGGCGTGCACCTGACCGAGCGCCCGGTCGTCGCTGCGCTGGATCGGGGCACCACCGTCGAAGCCGGCGGCGATCACCGTGACGCGCACCTCGTCGCCGAGCGAATCGTCGATCACTGCACCAAAGATGATGTTGGCGTCGGGGTGGGCAGCTTCTTGGACGAGTCTCGCTGCTTCGTTGATCTCGAACAGGCCGAGGTCCGAGCCGCCCTGGACCGATAGTAAGACTCCGTGTGCGCCCTCGATGCTGGCCTCCAGCAGTGGCGAGGAGATGGCCAACTCAGCCGCCTGCACCGCGCGATCCTCTCCTCTGGCCGAGCCGATCCCCATCAAGGCCGAGCCTGCCCCCTGCATCACGGACTTCACGTCGGCGAAGTCGAGATTGATCAGCCCGGGGGTGGTGATGAGGTCCGTGATCCCCTGCACGCCGGAGAGCAACACCTGATCGGCGCTGCGGAAGGCGTCCAGCATGCTGACCGCCCGATCCGAGATCGACAGCAGCCGGTCGTTCGGGATCACAATGAGCGTGTCGACCTCTTCGCGCAGAGAGGCGATCCCCGTTTCGGCCTGGTTGGCCCGCCGTCGGCCCTCAAAGGTGAACGGACGCGTCACGACACCGATCGTCAGTGCACCCAGTGTCCTGGCGATCTTGGCCACCACAGGGGCACCACCAGTGCCTGTCCCACCTCCCTCGCCAGCGGTCACGAAGACCATGTCTGCTCCGCGAAGAGCCTCTTCGATTTCTTCGGTGTGGTCCTCAGCGGCACGACGGCCCACCTCCGGGTCAGCACCTGCCCCCAGACCCCGGGTGAGTTCGCGCCCCACGTCCAGTTTCACGTCCGCATCACTCATCAGGAGAGCTTGCGCATCGGTATTGATGGCGATGAACTCGACCCCTTTGAGACCGACTTCGATCATACGGTTGATGGCATTGACGCCACCGCCGCCGATTCCGACAACTTTGATGACGGCGAGATAGTTCTGCGCTACGGACACGATGCGCCTTTCACATGGGGGTGAGGCCGATGAGATTTTTCGGGCCTGGGTTTGCTGGTGCGGATGACCCTCGAGCAGTCAGGATTGGGAGGATGACCAAAGCATACGGGCCAAACCTCAATCTGGACATGATGTTCAACCTCAAGTGAAGGTCGAGCAAGGTGAGAACGAATATTCAGGTCCCTACGGGACGACGGGAAGGCCAGTTACGACCGGTGCTTGCGGCGCGGTGACGTCGATCGTCATGGTCGCTTCGCCGTCAGGATCGATGGGCCCTTGGGCCAGCAGGGCTAGCGTTGCCGCTGCTTTCAGGTCGGTCTCTTCCGGACGTCCCCAGTGCACGGCAATCACGCCCACCTTGAAGCGCAGATCTCCGTCAGCGGTCACGCTCATCGATGACACATTCGCCGCTAAGGGATGACCGAGCGTGGCCCGAGCGGCGACCGCTCCAGCCAACGATGTCCGATCGACGTCACCGCGGGCCGCGCTGATCTGCGGCAGACCTTTCGGCCTCTTGTCGACCTCCTCGAACACCACCCCGCTCGCGTCAAGAAGACGCAGCGGCTTGCCCGGTTGCTTCAGCACCGCGGCCGGGGTCCGCAAGGTCACCTCGATCACGATGCTTGAGGGCCAGTCCCGGCTAACCTCGACTCGCTGGATCCGCGGATCCACCGCAACCCGGGTGTACATCGCGCCGGTATCCACGCGCGCCAACGGCTCCCCTATCGGCGGCTGCGAATGCTCCTTCGCCAACACTGTGACATCTTCGGATCCCCCGGTGACCACGACGTCCTCCAGGACGAAAAGCGGCGCAAACCCGACGGTATAGACCACGGCCGCAACAAGGAGCGACACTGCACCGACCCAGATGGCTGCCCGGCGGGGCCGAGAGCGGACGGCCCTTAACCGGCTGGCGAACCGCTTATGCATCCCCACGCTCCAGGATGCGGGCTACCTCGGGCCCCAAAGTGGTGACGTTGCCTGCCCCCACCGTGATCAACACGTCACCTGGTCGAACCAGCGAAGCGACCAGGGCACCGGCACCATCCCGGTCCGGCGCATAGCGCACCTCCGGCCGGGTCTGCGCGCTACTTTCGGGCGAATCATGACCCAGTGCCTGCGTGATCAGCTCGCCACTGACGCCCGGCACGGGTGTCTCGCGGGCACCAAACACGTCCAAGACGACAACGAGGTCAGCGGGTCTCAAAGCATCGGCAAACTGGGCGGCGAAGTCCGCCGTGCGCGAATACAGATGCGGTTGAAAGGCGATCACCAAACGGCCACCGTCGGCGACAACGGAGCGACCCGCAGAGACGACCGCAGCCACCTTCTGTGGGTTGTGGGCGTAGTCATCGATGATCTCGACGCCGCCAGCGCTCGCTACCGGTTCAAAGCGTCGCCGTGTTCCACCGAAGCGAGCTAGGCCCGCCAACGCCTCGCGAACCGGTCGGTCAAAGCCTGCGGTCGCTGCCAACAGGGCGGCGACTGCATTATGCACGTTGTGAGCGCCAGGCATCGGCACACCCAACTCATATGCGGTCTGTGCAGGAACCGCACCGATCTCACGCGTCCAGCGCAGCGTGGCCCGGCTCATGCGACCCTCTTGGCGCAAGTCCGAGACTCGCACGTCTGCCCCAAGTGCTTCGCCCCAGGTCAGCACGCGCTGTCCGCGATTGCGCGCCGCAGCAACCATCGACATCGAGCCAGGGTCATCAGCATTGGCAATCAACAGACCGTCGGTGCCCAGGGCGGCCACAAATTCATCGAAAGCACGCTGCACTCCCGCAAAGTCGCCGAAGAAATCCAAGTGGTCCGGGGTCACGTTGGTGACGATGGCTACTCGCGCCCGGTAGGCCATGAAGGAGCCGTCGCTTTCATCGGCCTCGATGACCATTGGCCCCACGCCCACGTGCGCACTGGCCCCCTGGTCGACCACGACAGAACCGATGACGAACCCGGGCACAGGTCCGTCCGCGGCCAAGCAGGCCAGCACCATGGCACTGGTGGTCGTCTTGCCGTTGGCCCCGGCTACGGCGACGGCATCACGGTCTTGGCTCAACGCGGCGATTCCCTGGGCGCGATGCAGCACCAACAAGCCGCGTTCCCGAGCGGTCGCCAACTCTACGTTGGTCTCGCTGACCGCACCCGAGATGATCACGGTGTCAGCTGAGCCAAGATGAGTCGGGTTGTGGCCGACGTGAACCGTAGCTCCCGCCGCCCTCAACACCTCTAGAGCTGCGCCAGGGGAAGCATCCGTTCCGCTGACCTCAATGCCAGCCTCCAGGAAAAGCAACGCTACGCCGGACATCCCTGCGCCGCCGATGGCAATGAAGTGCACCCGACCAAGCCGCCTGGCGGGGGGAACGGGGGCGGCGAAATCGAACCGGGCCGGGCGCTGTTCCGAGGGAAACGTCATGCTTGCCGAGCCGCGGAATAGACCATATCGACGAGGGCTTCGTCAGCGTCCCGCTGACCCACCCCGGATGCGGCCTGCGACATCGCGCGCAGCCTTGAACTATCGTCCATCAGTGGCAACACGATGTTGGTGACCCAAGTGGAGCTGACGTCGCCATCCTCGACGAGCAGTCCTCCCCCGGCGGCGACCACCTCCGCGGCGTTGAGGCGCTGCTCCCCGTTGCCGATCGGCAGGGGGACATAGATCGCAGGCAGTCCCACGGCTGAGAGCTCGCAGACGGTGCCGGCACCAGAGCGGCACACCGCCAGATCGGCCACCGCGTAGGCCAAGTCCATCCTGTCGGTATACGGGCGGGCTTCGTAGCGCACCACTGAGTCCTCGAAGGCTCGCCTATCCACCGAGATCGCCTTCCCTGCCCCAGTGAGGTGGAGGACCTGCACGCCGGCAGCGGCGAAGGCTTTGCCGGCTGCCGCGAAGGCTTCATTGAGCCGCTGGGCTCCAAGGGAGCCCCCAAAGACCAGCAACGTTCGCCGATCGGAGTCAAGGCCGAAGTGGGCCATCCCCTCCGTGCGTGCGAACGCCCGGTCCAGCGTGGCGATCTCGCGCCACAACGGCATACCCACCCATTGCGCGTGCGGCAGTTTCGACCCTTGAAACGTCGTTGCGACATGCTCAGTCATCCGTGCGCCCAACCGGTTAGCCAAACCGGGTCGAGCATTCTGCTCGTGAATCACGATGGGAACGTGATGGCGGCGAGCTGACAGGTATGCCGGCGTCGAGACGTACCCACCGAAACCCACGACCACGTCAGCGTCGGCATCTCGCAGCACCTGCCCGGCCGCACGGATTGATCCGTGCATCGCCCTGGGGAAGGCTAGAGCGGCACCATTGGGCCGCCGTGGGAACGGTGCTTTCGGCACAGTGACCAATTCGTACCCGCGCTCGGGGACTAAGCGGGCCTCGAGCCCCTCCTGGGTCCCGAGCACGGTGATTCGGGTCTCCTCATTTCGACGTCGCAGAGCGTCGGCCAAGGACAAGAGGGGGTTGACGTGCCCCGCCGATCCGCCGCCCGCCAGCACCACCGACGGCGGCTTTGCCACGGCGTTCACCGCCCAGGGTGCCGGGGTTGCCGGGTTGTCGCCACGGTGGCCAGTGTGCGACGCAGCACCGATGGCCGTCCCGATAATGCCGCCGAGCATCCGGGGAGAGTGCGGGCCATCGCCAACAGGACACCCACCGCCATGAGTGCCGCGATCAGCGCGGACCCTCCGCTGGACACCAACGGCAGCGGGACCCCGATGATGGGCAGCATTCCAATCACCGATCCGATGTTGAGGACGGCCTGTGCCACCAGCCAGATCATGATGCCCGCTGTGGCCAGCCGCACGAACGGATCCTCGCTGGCGGCCACGATGCGGAAGCAGGCAAAGGCCAACACGGTGAAGAGCCCAAGCACCAGCAGGCTCCCCGGCAACCCCAGTTCCTCACCGATGATGGCGAGTATGAAGTCGTTGTGTGGCTCAGGCAGCAACGACCACTTCTCGCGGCTCGCTCCCAAACCGACTCCCCACCAGCCCCCGTCGGCCAGCGCGTACTCGGCGTGAACTTTCTGAAAACAGCCGTCGACCTGGGGATTGGTGCAGGTGTTGCCCAACCAGACCTCGATGCGCTGCATACGGTTGGCACTGCCCACGGCGAGAAACGCCACCCCAGCGGCCACCACGATGGCAACCAGGGCGAACCAGCGCACCGGTAGGCCCGCGACAAAGAGCATGCCACCGGCGATCGCCACGAGGATCATCGCGGTGCCCAAGTCTCGTCCTACCAGGACCAGGCCCACCAGGACCACGGTGCCGGGCATCACAAAGGGAATGATGGCGTGCGCGATCTGCCCGATCACCGCACGTTTGCGCGCCAATACCGCCGCACCGAAGACCACCAGAGCCAGTTTGGCGAACTCAGCCGGCTGCACGCTGCGTCCCGCCAGGATGATCGTGTTTCGGTTGCCCTGGAACTCTCTGCCCAGCGGGCTGAACACCAACGCCAAGAGAGCGATCGCCAAGATCAACGCAGGCACCGCGAGTCGCTTCCACCACGGCAAGGGCAATCGAGCCAGAAGCCACGCGAAGAGCACTCCTACGCCGGCATACATGAGTTGCTCGACGAAGACGCCCCACGAGTTTCCGGTCTCGGCAAACGCTCGGACGCTGGAAGCCGAAAGCACCATCACCAGACCGATGGAGACCAACGCACTAGCGCTGACAAGAACCAAGTAGTAGGGCGCAGTGGGCGAGCGCAACCAATGGCCCGCCGAACCCATTCCGGAGGCCTGAGCCGCAGGAGTACTCGTGCCGGAAGTGCGAGTCGCGGTGGAGCGAGAGCCAGAGGATCGTGCCCCCGAAGAACGCGTCCCGGCGGGTTTGGTCCGTTCTGTGGTCGTGGTCATGCCGTGTGCCCACGCTCGGCCCGGCGGCGCACGGCCTCGCTGAAAGCCTGACCCCGCGCCTCGTAGGAGGGGAACATGTCTAGGGAAGCCGCGGCCGGTGCCAGCAAGACGGTGTCACCAGGGCGAGCGATAGAGGCAGCGTGGGCGATCACGCTGTCCATGAGTCCGCTGAGGACTCCGGCACGCTGATCGAGTGACATGCCCTCAGTTTCCGGGGTCGCCACCTCTTCCACCCGAACTTGAGGCGCGTGTCGGGCAAGTGCCTGCGCCAATTCCTCTCGATCCACCCCCAACAGCACGGCCCCTCGCAGGCGCGGAGCAGCCGAGGCGACGAGAGCATCGACATCGGCACCCTTCAACTGTCCTCCAGCCACCCACACGACGTGGGGGTAGGCCCCGAGCGAAGCAGCCGCGGCGTGCGGGTTGGTGGCTTTCGAGTCGTTGACGTAGGCCACACCGGCAATGCTGGCCACGTCGGTGATCCGGTGCTCGTCCGGCACGAAGGACCGCACCCCCTCGCGCACCGCCGCGGGTGCCAC
>JBGTGC010000305.1:0-3220 GCA_041746935.1 Dermatophilaceae bacterium | reverse complement strand
CACTGCCCACCACGGCCCCCGCTCTGAGGCGGCAGATGCGGCTCCAACGCAGCCCACTGTTCATCGCTCAGATCATGGCGATCAAACATGCCCACGTGTCTACCGCGAGCCGACCTCAGATCTTCGCGGGACACGCCCTAGTCTGAGCGTCGGTGGGAGATGTGTTCTCGGGCCGCTATGAACTGGTCGACCCCCTCGGTGAGGGTGGCGGTGGGCTCATTTGGCGTGTCTGGGATCAGGGAAGCAAGCAGCGCTTTGCCGCGAAGGTCCTGCGACAGGAACTGCTGGGACAGCGCAGCGCCGGGGCCGGGAAGACTACCTACGCCTGCAGGCGCTGCCCGAAATCGACGGGCACCGGAAGAAGGTGGTCTCTCCGGTGAGCAACTCACCGCTGTACGTCTGGCCCGGTTCTAGCAGGGGAGCATCGTTGAATGACGCGCCCGGATTCACCGGCTCGGCAGAACCGATGTTCATTGGTTACCACTGCGGGTCCTCCGCGCGGTCCGAAAGCGGCTGCTCATCGGCCAGTGGTGGCTCCTGCGCGACGACGATCTCGTAGGGGGTGCCGATGATGTCTGCCTGCCAGTCGGTCAGCTCAACCACCAGGAGCAGTGAGGTCTGCTCACCACACGGGTCGATCCTTCCATCCGGAGTCGGGTGGGCGCCGACCTGGGTTGATATCAGTGAATAAACGTCGCTGGTGCTACCGCCGCCGGGAGAGGTCTGCGCGTAGTCCCAGTCGCACTCGTTCCCTTCCAGCGTCTCGAGCCCTACGTGGATATGTCCGGTGGAGTCGAACCCGGGCAGGGCCGAGACGCCGACGTGCACACTTGTTTCGGCTGGGTCCGCGAGATCTCGTCATCTTCACGCTGCCTTGGCCGGCGAGGGAGTCGGTGTACTAAGCGCCGAGCTCGAGCTCTGGCGCACCGGAGGCCCTCGGCGTTCCTTCGACGGCCTCGCCTTTCACCGTGAACGGGCGATAGGCCCTCGTCGACAATCGGTCCATGGCGGCGGTGACTGATTCGGCATGGTCGGCATCGAAGTAGACGCCCCGACCGGCAGCCGCAACGCAGCGCAGCTGCTCGCGGACCTGCGCGTCGACATCCAAACCGACGACGTGGATAGTGGGGTCGATACCCTTGCCGGCGAGGTCTTCGGCGACCTCACACGGGTCCAGGTCGCACGTCGCCAAGCCATCGGAAACCAGCACGATCGTCCGGTTGCCCTCATCGCCGAGATCTCCGGCGGCTTCATGCAGCGCGAAGCCGATCGGTGTGTCCCCCTTCGGTAAGTAGTCATCGACGGCGGCGGACAAGGCTGCCCGGTTGTCCGCTGCGATCGGCACCACCAGTTGTGAGTCGGTGCACGCGACCGGGTTGTTCTCCCCGCCCTGAACGGTAGCGCCGAAGACACGGAACCCCTGTTCGGCCGGTCAAGAGCAGCAACCGCGGTGTTCACGGCAGTGCGGGCCGCATCGATCTTCGGCTCACCGCTCCCGTCGGAGTCGCGCATCGATCCCGAAGAGTCCATCAGGAGCACCATCGAGGGTGCGGCGTCGCTCGAGTCTTGAGTGGACAGCAACCGCCGAGTGTATCTGCTCGGCACCCGCCGCGACGGGGCCGGCCGTCAAGAGCAGGCTCAAGATGCTCGCGGTCAGCGCCACGATCATGCAGGGGAGTCAGACAAGGGATCGGATGCCTTCTCCTCGGTACGGAATTTTACTCAAGCAAAGTCAAGCATTCGCTTCAGTAAAGTCAAGCCGATGGGTGGGGACGGATGTGGCGGCGTGCCAGGGCTGGACTAGGGTCAGACGCGGTCGTTCTCCTGACGTGATGGGACGCGTGCCTTTGCTGTAGTCAAGATGAAGAGGTAGTCATAGTGAATCCCGCGGAGGCCAATCGTGCTGCTCAGCATGAACTCTATGGTGAGCCTCTCGCCGATGTCTTCCACCGCCTGATGGCCTGTTTTGGCTATACCCAGACGACCCTGGCCCACACGTTGGGGATCTCCGCGCCGATGTTGTCGCAACTGATGTCGGCCAACCGGGTCAAGATCGGCAACCCAGCCGTGGTGTTGAGGCTGCAAGCGCTGCAGGACCTGGCTCACCGGGTAGGTCGGGGGCAGCTGGAGCAGGCCCAGGTCGATCAGGCACTGGGCACCATCCGCGGCCTCACCGGAGCGTGGACACGGAGCGAAAGCGCTGGCGCAGTGATGGATGACGAGCAGATCGTGGCGACGATGAGGCAACTGCTTCGTGCGGTGGCCTCGGGCCAAGAATTGCGATCGGCTGTTGATCTGTTGCGCGCTGAGCACCCCGGCTTGGCGAACCTGCTGGAGTCCTACGGTCTCGGGTCTGTTGAGGCCGGGACCGATCACCTGCGTGCCCATCGCCCGGTGATGTGACCCAGGCCCACGAAGGGTCCGCCCAGGCTCCCCGGACCAAGCGACGTCCACCCGATGTCGCCGCTCGCCGAGCGGCCAAGCCCGTCACCATTGCTTACCCGGACGACTTGCCGGTCGTGGCCCGCAAGGCCGACCTGCTCGAGGTCATCGGCACGCACCAGGTGGTGATCGTGGCGGGGGAGACCGGCTCGGGAAAGACCACCCAGATCCCCAAGATGTGCCTGGAGTTGGGGCGCGGGATCGAGGGCACGATCGGCCACACGCAGCCTCGTCGGATCGCCGCCCGTGCGGTGGCCGAGCGCGTCAGCGACGAGTTGGGGGTTGAGCTGGGCACCACCGTTGGCTACCAGGTCCGCTTCACCGACCGATCCAGGCACGACACGTTGATCAAGGTGATGACCGACGGCATCTTGCTCTCCGAGCTGCACCGCGACAAGAACCTCAGCAAGTACGACACGTTGATCATCGACGAAGCCCACGAGCGCAGCCTCAACATCGACTTCATCCTGGGCTACCTCAAGCAGTTGCTGCCCCGCCGCCCCGACCTCAAGGTGATCATCACCTCGGCCACCATCGACGTCGACCGGTTCGCCGCGCACTTCGCCGCGCCGGACGGCACACCAGCGCCGATCGTCGAAGTCTCTGGCCGGACGTATCCCGTGCAGATCGCCTACCGTCCGCTGACCCGGCCCGGCCCGCCGGCCAAAAATGGCTCTATGACCGACATCGAGATCGATCAGGTCGGCGGCATCTGTGAAGCCGTCGAGGAGCTGTGGACCCATCCGGTCGCCAACGACGGCGGCCCGCAGGACATCCT
>JBGTGC010000304.1:0-9162 GCA_041746935.1 Dermatophilaceae bacterium | reverse complement strand
CCGCGAGGTGTGGCCGCTGCGTCGTCGCTATACGGTCCGCCACTGGGACGAACGCTCGCGACATCTCACGATGGACTTCGTCGTGCACGAACCCCGCAGGTCCGGCGGTCGCCTGGCCGCAGCGGCACAACCGAAAGACGTGTTGGTTTCCAACGGTCCGGGCAGCGGCTACCGCCCGGAAACGGCGTCCGATGGTCGGGGATGAGTCTGCCCTGCCGGCCATTGCCGCCTCGTTGGAGGCCCTCGCCCCAGACGCCACGGCCGTCGTCCGCCTGGTCTGCGAGGGACCGGAGCACGAAGTGGCGCTGGCGAGCCCGGCCGACCTGGATGTGCGCCGGCGAAGCTGACGAGATCCGCGCCGTTCGGCGTCACCTGCTCGTGGAGCGCGGACTGCCCGAAGCGGCGATGTCATCCTCCCGGTATTGGCACAGGGGCATGAACGACGAGCAGTGGGGAGCCATGAAGAAGGAGTTCACAACGCAGATGAACGCCGGCTCCTATCCCCGAGCCGTCACGTCGGCAGCTTAACGGGCAGCGTTGGCGAGTGCTGCGTAGGATCTGGTCGAGCGCCGGCCCGACGACATCAGGATGAGCGGAGCACCCCTTGGCAACAGGTTCTCTCGCCTCGTCTGACGGCACACAGATCGGGTGGCCCGCCAGGGTGCTGGCCCGCCCCTGATCATGGTCCACTGCGTCGGCGTGTCCCGGGCGACAACGCCGCAACCGACGTTGCTGGCACGCCTCGCGGAGCGCTTCACCGTGTTCAGTTACGACCGGCGCAGCAAGGGCCAGAGCGGCAACATTCGGCCGTATGCCGTCGGGCGCGATTTCGAGGACCTCGCCGTGGTCATCGCTTGACCGATGGATCCGCAGACGTCTACGGCTTTTCCTCCGCCGCAACTCGGGCGTTGCCGGCCGCCGAAGCAGGCCCTCCCATCCGCCGATTGGCGCTGCTCGAACCGCTCCTCTTCGCCGAAGAGGACCCAGACCATCACATGGCAACCGACGCCCAACGCCGCGTCGATGCCGACGTGGCAGCGGCCCAACGTTGGTTCAGCACGGAGATCGTCGGCATACCCGCAGAGATCCTCGTCCAGACGCCGCCGCCCAGCGCAGAGGATCTGAGCAACGCGTGCACGATCGTGCACGGGCTCACGTTCCTACCTGGCATGCCCGCGACACGCTTCGCCACTGTTGAGGCGCCGACACTGCTCATGGCCAGCGATCACACGGTGCCAGAGATCCTGCAGTGGGCCGCCGAGATCGAGGGCGCTAAGCCGGCGGCGGTGCGTCAGGTCCTTCCCGGACCGTGGCACGGAGTCGATGACGCCACCCTCACGGCCGCGATGAGCTCCTACTTGCTGAACTGAGCAGTGCGAATGCCTCAGGTGCCGTCGCGCAGGGCTTGGATCAACTCGCCTTTGTTCATCGAAGAGCGCCCCTCGACGCCCAATTCGCCAGCGCGCTCGTGCAGTCGCTCGACCGTCCAGTCCTCGTAGGAGCCGGCCTTGCCGCCGCGCCCACCGACCTTCTCGCGAGAGTCTCGGGCGGCGGCGTTGGCGATCGCGGCAGCCTTGGCTGTGCTCGCACCGTCCTCGCGCACGGCTTCGTAGACTTCGGGGTCGTTGATCGAAGGACCCGGATCCTTGTTGTCTTTCGGAGTCATGATTTCAGTGTGAATCAGGACTCGCGGCGCGTCATCTGCAACTGGTGGACGCCGATGTATTCGACGCGGAAGCCTGCCTCGCAGTAGCCGAGGTAGAACTCCCACATCCGGCGGAAGCGCTCGTCGAAGCCGTGCGGAGCGATGTCGTCCCAGTTGGCGTCGAAACGTGCGCGCCACCGCTTGAGGGTCTCGGCATAGTGCTTGCCAAAACTCAGATCGCTGCTGACCTTAAGGCTCGTGTGCGCGGCGAGCGTCTCGTTGATGGCCCGCAGCGAGGGCAGTATGCCGCCGGGGAAGATGTATTTCAGGATCCAGGAATGCGAGCGCTGGGTGCGCAACATCTGCTCGTGGCCCATCGTGATGGCCTGGATCGCCGCGGCCCCGCCGGGTGCGAGCAGCCGGTCGATGGTCTGGAAGTAGGTCGGCCAGAACTCATAACCCACCGCCTCGATCATCTCAATGCTGACGATGGAGTCGAACTGTCCGTGCACCTCGCGGTAGTCACTGATCCGCAAGTCGACCTGGTCGGCATACCCGGCCCGAGTAACCGTCTCCTGGGCGAGGGCCAACTGCTCGGAGGAGAGCGTGATGCTCGTGACGTGGGCACCGCGGGCGGCGGCCCGGACGATCAGCGAACCCCAGCCCGAGCCGATCTCCAACACCCTGCTGCCCTCGCGGACGTCGGCCATGTCCAAGATCGAGTCGATCTTGCGGTGTTGGGCCTCCTGCAGGTCACCGTCGAACGGCTCGCCGCCCTCGAACAGGGCCGAGCTGTAGGTCATCGACGGGTCGAGGAAGCGCTGAAAAAGGTCGTTGGACAGGTCGTAGTGCGCTTCGATATTGGCTTTCGCGCCCCCGTCGAGGGTGTTACGCCGGACCCGCGGCGCGCGCAGGTCGGTGACCGCACGGAATTTCTTGAGTGGCGCAGGCACCAGCCGGGTGAGACGGGCGGCGAGCGGCGCCAGCACGTCAGCCAGATCGTGCCCGTCCGCTGGCCTCCAGTCGCCGGCCATGTAGGCCTCGCCGAAACCGATCAGGAAGTCTCGGCCCAGCCGTGCGAAGTACTGCTCGGCGTTGACGATCTCGAAGAGCGGGGACTTGTCGTCGTCAGCACCACTGACCGAGCCGTCCGGCCACAGCACTCTCGCGGGGACCATCCGGACTGCGGACTTCCACAGGGTGCGGGCGATCGCGGACCGAACGGGAGCGACCTTGACCGGCGGCATCACCGGCTCGGCGTCGCCGGCTTGGTCGATCTGGGTTTGTGACTGGGTCATCACGATCCCTTCGGGGGGCTGGTGGTGCGGACGGGCTTGGAGCGGCACTCCCTTGGCCCACAGATATATTCCGTGAGCTTTGATCAGGGTGCTGACCTTCTGGGACATCAAAGGATGTCGAGCAAACTGGGTCATCACACCGCCTCGAGTGACCGGCTCCGGTCTCCCTTGGAAATTCGCAGTGAAATCCGGTTTGGATTGGAGCCCACCATTGCGGTGCAGATTGATCGTCACCGAAACGCGATCGGGCTTCAAGACGAAATGCAGTCGGTAGCGCCCGGCCAGATCATAGAACGGCGAAACATAGAACGCCTTGTCAACCTCGGACGATCCGGATTCATCGGGACTTAGCAGATAGGCGTGTCGCTCGCCGTAGGTGTTGTGCACTTCGGCGACCACGCATACCAACTCATCACTGTCATCGTCGAGACACCAAAAGACACTCAGCGGATCGAAGACATAGCCAAACACTCGGGCATTGGCCAGCATTACCACTCGGGGCGAGGCGGGCAGGCTGACCCCATGCGTCCGCGCAAAAAGAAGCACGTTGTCTTTGATGCTTCGGGATGGGTCGCCAAGATGATCTGCTGGGCTGAACTGGGCAACCTTGGCCAGGGGCCGGCCCAGCCGGGGGAGGTGATCGAGGTCCACCAACCACTGGTAGACGCCGTGGCGCAGTGCGTGGTCGATAGGCCCATGCCGCCGGTGCGCGACGATGCCGGGCACCAGCGCCGGGAGCGCGGGGAGGGTGATGACGGTCATGCGGCAGCGACGGTCCAGTCGGCCGCGGCATACCCGGAGCGGCATCCGTCTTCGTGGAATCCCCAGCCGAAGTGGGCTCCGGCGTAGGCCGTCGTCGAGCTGAACAACGAGGTCAGCTCACCCTGGGCAGCGACGGAGGATGCGGTGTATGCCGGGTGCGTGTAGTGCATCGTCTTCAAGATCGCGGCGGGGTCCAGGTGGTCGGTGGCATTCAGCGTGACCAGGTAGTCCCTCGACGACTCATGCCCCTGCAGCCGGTTCATCCAGTAGGTCACCCGGGCCGCCGCAGATGGTTCGGTGCAGTGATCCATAACGTAGTTCCACGACGCTCGTGCCTGTGCCGTCGTGGGCAAGATTGATGCGTCGGTATGCAGCACGGTCTCGTTCTCGGAGTATTCGAAAGCACCCAGGATGCGCTTCTCTTCGGACCTTGGGTCCGCCAGGAGGGCCAACGCCTGATCGGCGTGGGTGGCGACGACGACCTGGTCGAAGGTGCTCACCGCGCCACCCGCCGTCCGCACCTCGACCGGTGAATCCAGCGGCCGGGACACGGACACGACGGGGTCGCCACGCCGAGTGTCGGGCAGCCTGCTGGCGATGGCTGTGACGTATGTCGAGGAGCCGCCGACAACGGTGAACCATTGCGGGCTGTCCCTGAGCGCCAGCATGCCGTGGTGGTCTAGGAACGCGAAGAGATAGCGCGCCGGATACTGCAGTGCGACGGCATCTCCTGAGCTCCACACGCAGGACACTAACGGCACGGCATAATGGCGGACGAAGTATTCGCCGAAACCGTTGTCGCGCAGCCAATCACCTAACGACGTGAGGTCATCCGCAGGTGAATCATCCACAAACTTCCTGGCCGAGGTATGAAATGAACGGACCTGAGCCAGCATGCCGACGAAAGGTCGACGCAGCAGTTGCTGTGGGCGGGCGAGGATGCCTTTGAGCCCGCGGCCCCCGGCATACTCCAGATTGCAGCCGTGGCAGGTGATGCTCATGCTCATCTCGGTGGGGCGCACGCCGATGCCCAACTCGGCAAAGAGCGCCCGCAAACGCGGATAGGTCCGGTCGTTATGCACGATAAAGCCGCTATCGACCGGATAGTGCTGGCCATCGGGGTCGGTGACGTCGTGGGTGTGCGTGTGGCCCCCGAGGCGAGGCTCGGCTTCGAACACGGTGACGGCGTGCGTGGACCGCAGGGCGTAGGCCGCGGTGAGGCCGGACACACCGGATCCGATCACGGCTACGGAGGGGTGAGGCACGCTCTGCTCCTAGGACTCGCTAACCTAAGGGTTAGCTATTCATTCGACTATCAAAAGGCTACAAGGCCCAACGTGACTGACTCGACCGTGGTTCCCGACACCCGACGCGCTCCCGCGCGTCCCTCTGCGCGTGCGGTGACCCACGCGGTCCGGTTGTTGGTGTCCAAGACGCAACTCTATTCCGACGGTGTCGGCCACAGTCTGGGCCTGCACCGCAGTGACCTGATGGCCCTGAACCTGATGTCGCAGGCCGGCGCTCGCGGCACCCTCATGACACCGACCGACGTGGCCAAGCAGATGAGCCTGTCTGCGGCCGCGGTCACCGCTTTGGTCGACCGGTTGGAGCGGGTCGGACACTTGGTCCGTCAACCCGACGCCAAGGACCGCCGCCGTGTGCGCCTGGACGTGAGCAAGCAGGCTGAGTCGGTGAGCCGTGAGATGTTCCGCCCCATGAACGAGCGACTTTTCGAGGCGATGAGCCCCTATAGCGACGAGGAGTTGGAGTTGGTGACGCGTGTCATGCAGGACTTGAGCCGCGCCGTCGGTGGAGTCGAGCCTGGTGCCAAGCCCGCGGAGCCGTCAGGCTCTACGCTGGGCGACCATGCGACTGGCTGACCTCACTGCTGAGCTTCATCTCACTTCACCTGACGCGCACGCCGCTGAGGTTGAGGTCGCCTATGTCACCCACCAGGCCGACTGGGTCCAGCCAGCAGACGTGTTCGTCGCGATCACGGGGGCTCGCTTCGACGGCCATAGCTTCATTGCCGAGGCCGTCCGACGCGGTGCCGTCGTGGTGCTGGGGCAAGGGCTCCCTGAGGGCATCGAGTGCCCGGTGCCGTATGTCGAGGTGCCCGACGCGCGCGTTGCACTGGCCGACGCGGCGGCGGCCTTAGCCGGCCACCCGAGTGCAGCGATGACCGTCATCGGGGTCACCGGCACCGATGGCAAGACCACCACATCGTGTTTAGCCCGGCATCTGATGCGGGCGGTCGGAAGGCCGACGGGCCTGCTGTCGACCATCGGCTATGAATTGAGCGACGGCAGGTTGCGACAGCCGCCGACGCACTTCACCACGCCGGAGTCGCCACAGGTCCAGCAGATCCTGCGCGAGATGGCCGACGACGGGGTCGACGTCGTGATCGTCGAGACCTCCAGCCATGCCCTCGCCCTGGATCGGGTGCGCGGCGTCGAGTTCGACATCGGGGTCTGGACCAACCTCACCGCCGAGCACCTCGACTTCCACAAGACGATGCAGGGCTACTTCGAGCACAAGTCCTTGCTGGTGCAGCGAGCCCCGAAGGCGGTGCTCAATGCTCAAGATCCGTGGACGGAGCAGTTGCTGACGATGACGCAGGAGCCGACTGGCTACGCCGCCGAGCCTTCCGATCAGCTTCCGATTGTCGAGGGGCTGGACCCCGGTTGGCGAGCGAGCAACGTCGTCGAAGGGCCGGACGATCTGCGGTTCACCCTGCATACCCCCGATGGGGACTTCGAAGCCGTGCTGCCGATGATCGGCCGGTTCAACGTCGCCAACGCGCTCGCTGCCCTGGCCGCCGGCCGGCACGCCGGCGCTTCGACATCCGATCTGGTCGACGCGCTCGCCACGTTCACGGGGGTGCCCGGACGGATGGAGATGGCCGTCCGCAGCGACGGTGACCCGCGCGTCATCGTCGACTTCGCACACACCCCGCCGAGCTTGGACAAAGCCCTGGAGACGGTGCGGGTCACCACTCAGGGCTCGCTGTGGGTGGTGCTCGGCTCCGCCGGTGGACCCCGCGACCCCGGCAAGCGGGCACCATTGGGCGAGGTCGCGACGCGCGGCGCCGACCAGGTCGTCTTCACCGAGGAGGACCACCGTGACACCCCGATCGCCGACATCCTGAACGAGATGGAGCGGGGGGCGCGCGAGAAGGGCCGAGACAACTTCGTCTCGATCCCTGACCGCGTCGAGGCGATCCGGTATGCCGTCTCTCACGCGAGCCCTGCCGACACCGTCGTGTTGGCGGGCAAAGGCCCCGAGGCCACCCTGGAGCGGGACTCCGAGACGATCGACTGGGACGAAATGGGCCAGGCTCGGGCGGCGCTCGCTGCCCGTCGAACCGCCTGAGGGTGGTTACGGCATTCATCACTCTCGCGGCGTCCGCGCACGCTGAGATCGAGGTCAAACGGTCGCGGTTCGTATGCGCGGTGCAGCGCGTCGACTCCGAAGATGCGGCGCGCGAGGTCATTGCCGCCACCCGCAAGGCTCACTGGGACGCGGGTCATCACTGCACGGCCGTGATCCTGGGCGCAGACCGGCCCATCGAGCGCTCGAGCGACGACGGCGAACCTGCAGGCACCGCCGGTGCGCCGATGCTCGAAGTGTTGCGCGGTCGAGAACTCAGCGACGTCGTGGCCGTGGTCTCCCGATGGTTCGGCGGCACCAAATTGGGCACCGGAGGGCTGGCCCGGGCCTACGGTGACGCGGTGAGGGCGGCATTGGTGTCAGCGGCTTCGGTGCGCTGCGACCTGATCGAGGAGTTCGTCATCGGCGTCGATCACGCCACTGCCGGGAGGCTGGAGAACGACTTGCGCGCTCGCGGTGTCGCTGTGCTCGCCACGGAGTATGCCGAGCAGGCTCGGATCAGCCTCGGCATACCTGCGGGCCGTCGCGGTGAACTCGAGTCGACGCTGGCCGAACTCACCTCGGGCAATATCGAGCTGGAAGCCAACGGCACGAGTTGGCGCGACTCCCCGACGTAGGCACCGCTGATGACCGATGTGCTCGCCCTCAGCGCGTTGGCAGCGTGCGACGGCGAGCACATCGGTCATCGGCTTGGGGAGTCGAAGGCAGCCATGATGTCGGTGTGCTGAATGTCGGAGATATGCCGATCAGCCCACCGAGGGGACTTGTCCTTGTCGACCAGTTGAGCCCGCACCCCCTCGTCGAAGTCCGGGTGCCGGATCACGGCGCGAGCTAACCGCAGATCCTGGGCCAACACCTCGGTCACCGACATGTGGGCTGCTCGACGTAGGGCCTCCAGGGTCAGCGTCACCGAATGCGGCGAACGCTGCTCGATCAGCTCGACGGCGTTGGCGGCCGCAGGGTCATCGCAGGACCGGAGCCGTTCCACGATGGTCTCGATCTCAACCCCGGCGTAGCACTCGTCGATCCAGCGACGCTGCTGCTCAAGGGGCGTGCTGCCGGTTTCTTCATCCACATCGACCAGATGCTCGGCCGGCGGCTCCCACGCGGCCAACGCTTCTGCGTCGTCCTTCGCTGCGGTCCGGGACAGGTCGGCATACACCGCGCTTTTAGCCACGGAAGACACGACGTGATCGGCCAAACCGAGCCTCACCGCCTCAGCCCCACCCACCGTGACGCCGGTCAGCGCCAAGTGCGTCCCAAGCTCACCCGGCGCCCGAGCCAACAGCCACAGCGCTCCGACGTCGGGGAAGAAGCCGATGATCGTCTCGGGCATGGCGATCGTGGTGTGCTCGGTCACCAGCCTGTGCGAGCCGTGCGCTGATATGCCGATCCCGCCGCCCATCACCAGCCCGTTCATCCAGGCGACGTAGGGCAATCGATAGTCGGCGATCAGTGCGTTCAACTCGTACTCGTGGGCAAAGAACGACAGCGCCCCGTCGAGGTCTCCGCCGCGAATGACCTCGCGAACGGCCCGCACGTCGCCGCCGGCGCACAACCCCTTCTCCCCAGCACCCTCGACCCACACCGCCTTGACTATATCGCCGCTGGCCCAGTCATCGAGGACTGTGCGCATCGCCGCGATCATGTCGCCGTCCAGCGCGTTGATCGCCCTCGGCCGGTTGAGGGTGATGACTCCAAGGGCACCGTCGATCCACGCCTGCACCGTGTCCACGCCGTGAGTGCTCATGTTTCGAGGTTAGCGGGACGGCTCACTCCGCGGGCGTGCGTAGACTGCGGCGCCATGGGCAAGGCTTCTCGACGCAAACGTCAATCCGATGAACGAGGCCGCGCAGGCTCCGACCCGAGTCAGGCGCGTGCCCCCCACGTCGCCCGCCCCTTCGACGGGCTCAGTGACGAGACCGATTGGGTCGCGCTTCGTGAGATCGTGCCGACCGCCACCGCTGTAGTCAGCGTGACGTTGCCGGATGGCACGCAGCGTGAGGTCACTGTGGCCACAGTGTTGCCGGGCGCGATGCCGGCGCGGCACCGCGCCGACGGCGAAGT
>JBGTGC010000303.1:0-3893 GCA_041746935.1 Dermatophilaceae bacterium | reverse complement strand
GTGGTCTTACCCGATCCCTGGAGTCCGGCGAGCATGATGACCGTCGGCGGGTTCTTGGCCAGGTTCAGCCGCCGGGTCTCACCGCCCAGGATGTTGACCAGTTCCTCGTTGACGATCTTGACGACCTGCTGGGCAGGGTTGAGAGCCTTCGACACTTCGGCACCCAGGGCGCGCTCGCGGATGGCGCTGGTGAACTGCTTGACAACCGGCAGCGCGACATCGGCGTCAAGCAGGGCCATCCGGATGTCCCGCACGGTCGCGTTAACATCGGATTCAGAGAGCGACCCCTTCCGCTTGAGGTTGCGGAAGGTCAGCGTTAGACGGTCAGAAAGGCTATTGAACACCGACCCAGGCTAACGGCTGAATCAGCCGACGATGGCGTCAACGAAGGCTTCGGCGTCAAACGGTGCCAGATCGTCTGGTCCTTCGCCTAGCCCGACCAACTTCACCGGGACCCCGAGCTTGCGTTGCACGTTGACCACGATTCCGCCTTTGGCGGTGCCATCGAGTTTGGTCAGCACCACACCAGTGACGTTGACGGCTTCGGCAAACACCTCGGCCTGGCGCAGGCCGTTCTGCCCAGTGGTGGCGTCCAGCACGAGCAACACCTCATCGATCGGGCTCTGCTTCTCGATCACTCGCTTGACCTTGCTCAGCTCATCCATCAGGCCCACTTTGTTGTGCAGCCGACCCGCAGTGTCGATCAAGACCACGTCGGCTTCGTATTCCGCAGCGGCCTTCACGGCGTCGAACGCGACGGCTGCGGGGTCTGCGCCCTCGCGGTCGGATCGGACGGTCGGGACGCCGACCCGCTCCCCCCAGGTCTGCAGTTGGTCAGCAGCGGCAGCGCGGAACGTGTCGGCCGCTCCGAGTACGACGTCCTTATTTTCGGCGACGAGCACGCGGGCCAGTTTGCCAACCGTCGTGGTCTTGCCGGTTCCGTTGACGCCCACGACCAGCACGACTGCTGGGCGGTCACCGACCCGCGAGCCGGTGATCCGCCGGTCCATCGAAGGGTCGACCAAGGCCAAGAGGTCGGCACGCAGCCATCCCCGCACGGTTTCGGCGTCGCTTTCGCCTTCGACCTGGACCCGAGTGCGCAGGGCCGTGACCAGTTCCTCAGTCGCTTCGACGCCCAGGTCGGCCTGTAACAGGGTGTCTTCGACGTCTTCCCAGGCCTGCTCATCGAGACCGCCGCGGGACAGCAGCGCGAGCAGGGCGTTGCCTATGGCGGAGTTTGATCGGGCCAGGCGCGCCCGCAGCCGGGCCAGTCGACCACGCGCGGAGTCGGGCCGCTCGATGACAGATTCCCGATCGACGTCGGGCTCGATCTCGACGTCAACCCCGCCGCCCACGTTGGTGGCATCCTCATCGAGTCTGTCGGCAACCGAGCCTTCGGCACCTTGATCCTTCGCCTGGTCAGGCGAAGCGGCGGACGGGTCAGCGGGCGGGAGGGTAGCGCCAGAGGAGCGGCGTCCTCGGGTGAGCCCCACGAGGAGGGCAAGTAGTAGTAGGGCCACCACGGTGGCTACGGCGAGGTATTCCCAAAGATCGTTCATGGCCCGCTCATTCTCACAGACTGGAGCGGTCGATCAGAAAGGCTGGCTCAGCCCTTGCGTCGAGGGGCAGCCGCGCCGACCCGCTGGCGCAACTGGTCGCCCCGGTGCAGCAGATCGTCTCCACGACGACGAGCGTCCGCGATGAACTGCTCCCCCTCAGGGGTCCAGAACTCCCGTGAATCGCGGCGTGCTTCACGCGCGACATAACCCAACACAACTCCCCCGGTGGCCACACAGACCAGCATGCCGAGAACCAAAACAACCATGCTCACAAGGATGCATCGCGGATGGCGCGCCATCCGACTTCAGTCACGGCGTGTCGGTTTCGACACGCCGTGACTGTGAGCGACCTCACATGTTCTAGCCGATCAAGCAGAGGGGTTCTTCAGACCGTTGATCAGGCCGTTGTCGAGCGGGTCGCGCATCGAGCGCTTCAGCTCGGCGAATCCGCTGAAGGTCGCCATGGTGCTGACGGCGTCCCATAGCTTCACCGCGTCCTCGTCGCTGGGCGTCGAGGAGATGACGGGGCCGAAGAAGGCCGGGCCGCCTGCATCGCCCCAGGCCAAGATCGGGGTGCCGACGTTACCGCCGGTACGCTCCATCGCCTCGTCGGTCGAGGCCTGCAACTCCGCGTCGTATGCCGTGTCTTCGGCTGCGTCCAACAGGTCGGCGGGAAGTTTGACCGCGGCCAGGATCTCCGGCATCGCAGCAAAGACAGCCTGGTGGTGCTGGCTCATCGCGTCCCACATGGCGTCGCCTTCGATGGGGGCGTCGATTTGCGGGGCGGTCTCCCAGAGCCGGTTACCCATCTCTTCGTAGAGCGCCCCGAGCACCTCTTCGCCATGGGCAGCCTTGGCAGCGGCGGCCACGCGCAGCATTTTATGGCCAACAGCGTGCCCCTTCGCGCTGTCCAGGTCCTTCATCTCATCGTTCAACATGGCCAAGGAGATGAACCGCCACTCGGGCTGGATCTCGACCTGGCGCTCCACCTGGCGGAACCACTTGGAGGTCTGCCAGCAGAAGGGGCAAGCGGGATCGAAGAAGAACTCGACGCGGCGGGATTCTGAAGTTGGTGTCATAGGCCTGCTAACCGATTGCCCCTCGTTCCTGTTCCGCCTGCGCTCCCCTTCTTCTTCCCTCGGCCATCGCTGGCCCGGCGGTGCCTCAGGCTGATTTGGCCTGGGCCTCACGAAGGCGTTGTGAGATCACCGTGGTGACGCCGTCGCCTTGCATCGACACGCCATACAGCGCATCGGCGACTTCCATCGTGCGCTTCTGGTGGGTGATGACGATCAACTGGCTGCTGTCCCGCAGCTCCTCGAACAGCGTGATCAGCCGACCGAGGTTGGTGTCGTCGAGGGCGGCCTCGACCTCATCCATGATGTAGAACGGGCTGGGCCTGGCCTTGAAGATCGCGACCAGAAGCGCGACCGCGGTCAAGGATCGTTCGCCACCGGAGAGCAACGACAAGCGTTTGATCCGCTTGCCGGGGGGCCGTGCCTCGACCTCCACGCCGGTCGTCAGCATGCTGTCCGGGTCGGTCAGGAACAGGCGCCCTTCACCCCCGGGGAAGAGCCGCTCGAAGACGCCTTCGAACTGCACTGCCGTGTCATGGAAGGCCTCGGCGAAGACCTGCTCGACGCGGTCGTCCACCTCTTTGACGATCGCCATCAGGTCCGTACTGGAGCGCCGCAGATCATCGACCTGCCCGGTCAGATAGGTATGCCGTTCCTCCAGTGCCGCGAACTCCTCAAGTGCTAACGGGTTCACCCTGCCCAACGACGCCAGCTTGCGTTCAGCCGACAGCAAGCGTTTCTCTTGCTCTTCGCGCACGAACGGCGTGTCTGCGCCGGCGACATCGCCGGCATCCTCGTCGTCGCCGCCGCCCGCGTGAGACGGCATCCCGGTGGCGGGGTCGATCTGCGGGATCAGCTGGTCCGGTCCGTACTCGCGAGCCAGAGTTTGCGGGTCGATGCCGTGCTCGTCGACAACCCGAGCATGCAGGGCCTCGATCCGCAGGCGTTGCTCGGCTCGGGCGATCTCGTCCTGATGCACGGAGGTCGTCAGGTCTGTGACGTCGTGGGCCAACTGCCGCGCCCGGGCACGCGTTTGACCCAGATGCTGCTCGCGTTCGGCCTGCTCGGCAGTTAGTGTCACGCGGCGTTGATCTGCCCGGCTAACCATGTCGCGGGTGCACAGCACGAGGTATGCCGCCGCACTGGCCACGGATGCAGCCACCGCGGACTCCCGTTCCCGCTGCTCGCGCCGGGCCAGCGCCTTGCGTCGGGCATCGATCTCCTCGCTCGCGGCCGCCTCGAGACCCTGAGCCCGACC
>JBGTGC010000302.1:0-21822 GCA_041746935.1 Dermatophilaceae bacterium | reverse complement strand
TCGTCGGCGCCCAGCCCGGGACCATCGGCGGGATGGTCGGCCTACGCCACCAGGGGTGGCAGGACGCGCTCACAGCGGCCGGGCTCCCGCCCCGACCGCACTGGCAGCAGCCGACCCCAGGCTTCAGCCGGCACGACGGTTTTACCGCCATGAACCAGATGCTGGACGCCGGCACGGGGTTGGACGCGGTCTTCTGCGTCAACGACCTACTCGCCTTGGGGGCGCTACGGGCACTGTCCCAGCGGGGCGTCCGGGTGCCGGAGGAGATCGCGGTATGCGGCTTCGACGACTCTGAGGAGGGGCGCTACACCACCCCCAGCCTCACGACCGTGTCCCCGGATAAGGAGGCCATCGCCGAGCTCAGCGTGCAACGGCTGCTCGACCGGATCGCCGGTCTGGGAGACGACGTGGGCGAGATCGGGGTGGGACATCGTCTTGCGGTTCGGGAGAGCACTATCGGTCCCGGGTGAACCGAGTTCCTGCAGCTGCGGTTTACAGGTCGTGGGCCACGTGCGTCATTCCCCACCTGAATGTGGCGGCCTGGGGTGGCGACCTCAATGGGCATATGTCGACGGTCGTTCCTCAAGGCTTGTCTCGTCAGTTCAGGGATGAGGTGTGTCTGACTTAGAGGTTCCGTGGATAGGCGGGGTGAGTGGGGCTGTCGAGTTTTGCTGTTGTGACGGGTGTGACGCGTGTTGCTCACGTGAGACAGGCACGAGCACCTGTAGGAGGAGAGGTGTTTAACGTCTTCGCTGTGAAAAGGGCGCTGGTGCCTGCTTTGCCATCATCTATCAGTGAACCGTCGTGGGACCAGTTCGCCGCGCTGATCCCGACCCGGGTGGCCACCCACCGGCTGGGTTGCCACCGACCGCGGATCGCTCAACGGAACAGCGAAACTCACGATCGGCACTGTGCGCTGGTAGGCCTGAGCAGAGGAGACACAAGATGAGATTGCACCATGTCCAACTTGCCTGCTCTGATTCGCTCCTCATCGTCGATAGGTTCATCGACGCTCTGATTTCCGCTGGCTGGATCGAGCAGGCCGATGACACTCTGAGTCTCAGCTCTGCGGGTGCCGACAAGCAGGTGGCCGTAGCCCCTCTGGTCGACGGGGTTAGGCAACAAATCACCGAGGCGCTCTCACAAGAACAGTACGAACTTCTCGTAGGTCTGCTTTCACAAGTAGTTGCCGGTTTGTCTCCATCGACCTGAACGTTGCCGGAACGAGGGTCCTGAAATTTGGTGCCCTCTGCGATGCTCCGGATGGTCCCGTAAGACCAACGTCAGGCGGTGACAGAGCCTCACCCAACACGGCCGTACCCTAGATAGTTGCCGTTCACCGATTGGGGATCGGCTAGTAGGTCACCACGCTGCTGCAGTGGCAACATGACGGGTATGTCCTGGCGCCCACCCTCTGCACGGCCTGCGGACCTTGACACGCGGCTCGATCCCTACCGGGAGCGGGGTGGGCGACTTCACCGCCCGGACGGCACCTTCGTCGCTGACCTGTATATACAGCCTGAGATCTACTGGCAGCAGCGCGGCATCCTGTGGTGGCGCCGTTGGTCGAAGCCGACCGAAATGGTCCATGGCTACCCCTTCTACGCTGACGGCCACTTCGACGACTTCCTCGCCACCGACGACGAGTTGAAGCCTGATCTGCAGGGTTGGCCGCTCGGACGCTTCCTACTGCGCGGCGAGGATCTCAAGGTGTGCTGGCTCAATGAGGAGCAGTCGCGGTTGCTGCGAGAGCGGGAAGGTCTCGAGCTCTCGAATTACTGACCGGTCGTTGATCGTTCTCTGGGGCAGCCGTTGGGTCATAGATCGAGGACAAAACGCAGCGCCTGGTCGATGCCACGCATCTGCTCGGGAGTGACCATCCCGCGGCGGGACGACAGCCTTGCAGTCGAGACCACGCGCAATTGATCGCAGCGCGCGTAGGAGGTGTGGCCCAGCCCGCCGCTTCCCTCCTCGACCTCGACCTCGACGTGGCTGCGCAACCCGTAGGCGGCCGACCTGGTCGGCACGACCATGACCAGCTGGCCGGGGCTGTTGTTCAAGATGTCAACCGAAACCACCGCCGCAGGCCCTCGCAAGGCCGGCTCGTGGCCGACCGGCTGGCCTAGATCGACGTCATAGACCTCCCCTCGCCAGATCACGCGAGGCGTCCCACTCCTGCCGCTCGGCGAGGTACCGCTGCCAGCGCTCGGGGTCATCGCGCAGCCGCTGGTAGTCCTGACCCAGCCCGCGAAGGAACTCCTGCCGCTCCAGGGCATCGATGGCCGCGCGCAGCACATCGATGACTGTGGTCTGCCGGGCCTTGGCAAGGGACTGAAGGCGGTCGGAGTCGGGTCGGCGAACACGAACGGTGGTGGTGTCTACGGCGGCCATCCCCTCGTTGTAGACGAAATGTAGACGGCCCGTCCCGCAAACGGATGGCTCTACGGCGTGGCGACCGTGCAGCGAAGATCTGGCGCGCGGCCGATGCGGAGGTCAAGGCTGACGAGCGTCGCCCCGAGGAGTTCGGCGAGGGCGACGTAACTAGCGTCGTACGTCGTCAGGTTGTGGCGAAGTTGCCAGGCTCGGGGTGCGAGAAGCTCGTAGGGCCAGTGCTCTACGGCTAGATCGATCAGGTCAGCGTGGGCTTGGGCGGCTTGGTCAGCGCTGATGATTTCGGTGAGTTCGTGCCGTCGAATGATGTTGCTGGCCTCGAACGGCAGCAGGCTGGGGGCGGCGAGGTCGGCGTCAGTGAGAGCGTCGGTAGCCCATTGCCCATCCGGTCCCGAGTCCAACAGGATCGCAACCACTGCGGAGGCGTCGCAGACGACGAGTCGGGTCACCGCCGGTCGGCGTCGCGAGCGGCGAGGATCGATTCAGCGGCGACCCGGACGCCGGTGGCCTCGACTCGAGAACGGGCACGAACGATGAGATCGCTGGCTGTGGGACGGGTGGCGCTTTGTACGAGCATTCCCCGCAGGTATTCCTGAAGGGACATCCCGGCCCGGGCAGCGCGCGCCGCCAGTTCGTCCCTGGTCTTGTCTGGAACATCTCGAACTGTGATGGCCACTCCCACGCTGTTACTTTAGCAGCATTGGCTGCTTTTTGCAGGTTAGGGAGGCCTGTTGAGGGATCGCCAGCATTGGCGGCTATTGGCGACCTGCGCTGAGCAGGGTGCGTTGAGTCAGATGGTTTCTTGCAGCGGCCCTGTTGTCACGCGCATGGTGACGGTGTGGCGAGATCCGGAGAGCGAGAGCCTGTACGTCATGCCTCCGTGTGGGCGCTGCCGTGAGGCCGAGTCCTGTCACAAAGGAACCTTGAGGCCAGCGTTGTCCTCGGAACCGCCCGAAGCGTCCCCCTGCGCGAGTTGCTCCCCTTCTACGGGTGGCACGCGGAAAAGGTGTAGCCCCGGGCACACCGCAACCAGAGCGGGACGAACCTGTTGCGATGACAGTTGCCCCGTACGCAGCGTCCCTCACGCGGCCAACGAAAGGGGAGATCGATGGCACTGTGCTGGCAAGTGTCCGGAGTCTCTGCGACGATCGCCCGCGTGTCCTCATCGACAACGAGGGCGCAGTCCTCGGCCCAGGATTGCAACTTCTGCGCCACCGTTGCCGGTCACGCTGAGGCCAGCATCGTCTACAAGGACGGGGTCGTCGTGGTGTTTATGGACCTGAACCCGGTGACGCCAGGGACCTACTCGTCGTTCCCCGGGACCACGCAGTCGGGCTGGAAAGACCTTGATGAGGCAATGAGTCTACGCGTGTGGGCCGTAGGACACCCCACGGCTTTGGCCCTGCGCCGGTCCGGTCTGCGCTGTGAAGGCATCAACATCTTCCTCGCCGATGGCGAAGTGGCCCTCCAAGAGGAGTTGCACTTTCTCCTGCACGTATTTCCTCGGTATGCCGAAGACGGCTTCACGATCGGACCACACTGGGCACCGCGCTCATGAGACCTTTTGAACACCGAGGCTGAGGCCGTAAGGAACGCGATGGTTCTGGGTCCGACTGGCCACTGAACGCAATCATCGATTCGTCACCGATGCGCTCCGCGAGACCATCCCCGTACGGGGCTGGTGCGAGTTGAGGGTGTTTAACATTTGTCGAACGCACGGTAAGATGGGTGCCATGCCTACATCGATCGGTTTCCGTCCGACGCCAGACGACGAGCGCATCCTGCGCGAAGCCGGCCAACCCGGGGAAAGCACTTCGGAGACGTTGCGCCGTGCGCTCCGGCTGCTGGATCATGAACGCTGGCTAGCACAGTTTCGTGCAGATGCTGAGACGCTGAAGGGCGAGGACGTCAACACGGACCCAGAGGCCTGGTGATCCGAGGGGCGGTCTATCGGGTCGACCTGGGTCGCCCGCGTAGCCACGAGCAGGGTGGTAAGCGACTGGGCTTGGTCCTATCCCCGTCGGACTCGCCGTTGTCCGTCGTCACCGTTGTTCCTACGTCCACCTCGGCTCGCCCATCCATCCATCGTCCCGAGCTCGAAGTCGCTGGTCGACTGACGCGAATGCTCGTCGACCAGATCCGCTCGATCGACGTGGACTACGTCGTCGGTGACCCCCTCGACTACCTCATCCGAGATGACCTTGCAGAGATCGAGCTCGCGCTGGCCCACTACCTCGGAGTCCAGGGCTCAAATCCACCCAGATCCTCATAAGCGGTGCCCGCTGAGGGACCCGTCACCGCGCAGCGATGGCGAGCTCAGTCGGTCGTTGCGGTCGAGTCCGAGATGATGCGCAGCGTGGTGGATTTTCCGGCACCGTTTGGTTCCAGGAATCCGGTCAAGATGCCCGGATGCATCCCGTGAAAGGGATGTCATCGAGAGCAACGACTTTGCCGTAGCGCTTTGACAGGTGAGGGACCTCGATCATCGCGGGGCACCGTCCGAAGCCGAGTCCTGTGCTGGAGCTTGAATCTGCTCTGGTTCCCAGCGGAGGAGGTCCCCTGGTTGGCAGTCGAGCGTTTCGCACAGTGCGGCCAAAGTGGCGAACCGCACCGCTTTGGCCCGGCCGTTCTTGAGGACCGCGATGTTGGCTGGGGTAATGCCCACCTGGTCCGCGAGAGCGCCGACCGCCATCTTGCGCCGGGCGAGCATCACGTCGATGTCGACGATGATCGGCATTTAGATCACCTCATCGAGTTCGGACTGCAGATGCTTAGCCTCAGAGTCCAGGGCGACCGCTTGGGCTAACAGGGTCCTCATCACGTAGACGAGCAGTGCCACTCCGGCGGCTACTAGGGCGAACCCGCTGATCAAGCCGACCAGGCCGGGGGCGACCGCATCCCCGGGGGTGGCGTGATTGGCGAAGCGAGCCACCACGGCGACGCAGAGGATGAGCACCGCGGCAGCACTGATTGACCCGATGACCAGGTCGACGTAGCGAAACGCCGCGTGGGAAAAGACCGTGCCCCGCTTGACCATGGTCAACAATCGCCAGATGCACACCGCGATGACCTGCAAGGTCACTACGCTGAGCGCACCGATGATTACTAACGAGATCCCGATCCTGGTGGGGTCCGTATCGGTGTCGAACCACAGCAAGGCGACCATCCCTACCTGCACCACCACGGACCCTGCCAGTGCGATGGCGATCACCACCCGCAGCGCTGTAATAGCTCGACCGCTCATCTCTCGACCCCTTTGTGTTGTTGTCCGACTGGAATCTATCGTGATTCGATGTAGCAAGCAAGTGCGGCATATGCCGTTGTGGCGTGTTCCGCGCGTGCTGACGGCGTCCGAGCGCAGTCTTCGGCTGGGGAGCCGCACACCGTGCGGAGATCCCGCGACACGAGTCGTTGGCGATGTGGGAGACGTGCACCTGGCGACACCACACCGGGGAGAGAGCATGCTCGAAACTCTCTCGCTGCCCGAGCGCAGCGAGTCGACTGGACGATTGATTCCAAGGGGTTCAGTGGTCGTAGGCGATCAGTGATCGGCGAATGGTCAGTCCGAGGGTGTCGTTGTGCCAGATGGAGGCGTTCAGGGCGAGGATCCGCTGGGCCACGCGGGCGCACACGCCTGCGGTGGTGCGCCCGCCGTGGGTCTCGAGATCGAGTTGACCTTTAAGGGTGTCGTTGACGGACTCGATGATCGGCGACGAGTGTCTCGAACGTTGCACCGCAGTAGTTCTTGTCCGCGATCCAGCTGAGTTTGGTTTTGGTGTGCGCCAAGTGGGTCAGGGGTCGCAGTTCCCAGAAGAACCGAGAATGGCTTGCGCAGTAACCGTACTAGGCCCACCCGGCCAAATCAGAGCGCTTGACCCTCTCCCGGGAGCGGGCACACTCCACTGGTGTGGAATCGATGACCCAGACGTCGTCGGTGCCCACGCTGGCCTGGCCCCCCAGGGTTGCGAGGAGCCAGGACATCGTGGGGCCAGTTACCGGCAGCCGCTTGTTGTATCCCGACTTCCGGGGCAGTTTCGGGAACATCCCGAGCAGGTGGGCCCGAGCGTGACGTAGCCAGCGTCGTTCGCTGGTATAGCCCAGCAACGCCTGCATCGCCGCCAACGTCACCAGTTCCGCATCGGTGATCTGCGGTGCAAGACCGACGATGGGCCGAGCAGGAACCCGCTTGGGGTGATTCTTTAGCAGGTCATCACACGTCACATAGAGTGCAGTGGGAAGGGTGTCCAGGTCAGCGTCCATGACCGGGTCTCCAAGGCCCGAGCGTGTGGTAGCAACGCCGATTCTGGACACCCTCACCCCCAAATCCCATGCGCCACACCAGCCACACCCCTTGGATCACTCATCAAGACGGGAGACGCATAGCCTGAGTCGTCCATCTCTACGGTATGGAGTGACCTCGCGAGGGCCGTGATCAGAACAGAACCGCTCGACGTCCGCCCACGTCAGTCCACCCGCGTCCGACCCCGTGGACTTCCATCCAACCTGACAGATGTGCCATCAACTGCATGTGTCGCGCGGCGGTCGACTCCGCAAAGCCGAACCGCAGGAACTCTGTTTCTAGAGCGCGTAGACGTCACCGCGGTGCCACCCGGTGACACGCTCGGATAACCCCGCAGCCTCAACCGCGGCCATAAACTCGGCCAACCCTGAAGTGAACACGGCGTAGTAGTCGTAGTCGTCGTAGTGGACAACCGGTAACACGTGTTCAGCACCGATCAACTGCGCGGCGTGCACCCCTTGGTCGGCGTCCATCGTGACCATGATGCCCATGACCTTGGAGCCCCAGGTGTAACACACCCACATCCAGGAATGGGTACCGCGCTGGTATCTGGTGCAAGTCGTCGTAGACGAGGGTGTCGCCGCTGAGGTAAATCCGCTTCGTCAGCGCGCCACCACCGGTAGAGAATTCCAAGACATAACCCGTCACTTCGCGCATCAAAGGTCAGTGACACCCAGACCGTGCCTTGCAGGGGCCGTGACCCGCAGCCACGCCTGCCCTTTGGTGACATCGACACCTCGGTTCTGGTCGACTATCTGCGCGGACACTCACGAGCCGCCGATTCCTTGAAGCAGCGCGTCGTGACGATCGCTTGATAGCGAGCGAGATGACTCGAGTTGAGGTTCTTGCGGGAATGCGAGGCGGCGAGGAGCGGTCGACTCCGGCTCTCCTATCTGCGCTCGAGTGGAGGATTCTGGACGTAGAGATCGCCGAACTTGCGGGCGAACTTGGTCGCCGCTGGCTCCCGAGTCACCACACTATCGACGGTGCTGACCTCGTGGTTGCGGCGACTGCGATCGCCGATAGCGCGGGACTCCTCACCCGGAACGTCAAGCACTTCCCCATGTCGACGGGTTGCGCTCGCCGTACTGACTCTCCAGCCCGCAGGCAACGAGTGCCCGAAATTCGGTGATGCAACGGGCGCCGTTGTCGCCGCGGCTGCTTCGACTCAGACATCGGGTAGTTCTCCCGCTGCGTGTTTAGCCGTGAGCTCGGTGTGTCCGGGATAGCGGACATCCTCGATCAACTGCTGCATGACCGGCGTCGGCTTGGCCGTGAATTGTGAGACCGCGATGGTGACCGCGAAGTTGATCAGCATGCCGACCGTGCCGAAACCGGTCTCCGGGATACCGAAGAACCCGTCGCTGTTGCCGTAGATATCGATCGTCCAGATCTGATAGGCCAGCGTCGTACTCAAGCCCGCGACCATACCTGCGGTGGCTCCGGCCGCGGTGCAGTTCTTCCAGAAGATCCCGAGCACCAGGATCGGGAAGAAACTGGCGGCCGCCAATCCGAAGGCCAAGGCGACTACCTGCGCCACGAATCCGGGAGGGTTGATACCGAGGTAGCCGGCGAGCAGGATGGCCCCGCCCATCGCGATCCGCCCGACCAGCAACTGTTGCTTGTCCGTGGCCTTCGGGTTGATCTTCTTGAAGTACACGTCGTTGGCGACCGAAGACGAAATGACCAGCAACAACCCCGATGCCGTCGACAGAGCCGCCGCGAGGCCACCCGCCGCAACCAAGCCGATAATCGGCGCTGGAAGCCCGGCGATCTCGGGCGCTGCCAGGACCACAATGTCGTTGTTGATGATCAGTTCATTGGCTGCGTTCGCGGAATCGGTGATGTTGATCAAGCCGTCGCCGTTGACATCGTTGAACTCGATCAGGCCGACGTCCTTCCAGGTGTTGTACCAGGCTGGTGCGGCGGCCTCCTCGGTCCCTGAGAGTTGATTCAGCACGTTGAACTTGCTGAAGGCGCCGATAGCCGGGGCAGTGGTGTAGAGCAATGCGATGAAGAACAGCGCCCACAGCGCCGAGTAGCGGGCCGCCCGGACCGACTTGGCCGTGTAGAACCTCACGATCACGTGCGGAAGCCCGGCGGTGCCAAACATCAGTGCGCCCGTGATGAGCACCATGTTCAGCCGACTGGTCTGGGTGAAGGCCTCGGTATAGGCAGCGATGCCCAGTTCCTGCTGCATCGCGTCGAGTTCGCTCAGGATCTCGCCGAAACCGATCTGCGGGAAGGGGTTGCCGGTCAGGTCGTTGGAGATGGCCACCGCTGGGATGAGGTAGGCGATGATCAACACGGTGTACTGGGCCACTTGGGTCCAAGTGATCCCCTTCATCCCGCCGAGCACGGCGTAGAAGAAAACGACCGTCATCCCGATGATGATGCCGACCGTGTTGTTGACCCCCAGGAAGCGTTGGAAGACAACACCGGCACCGGCCATCTGACCGGCAACGTAGACGAACGAGACCACGATCGCGCAGACGACGGCGACCATCCGCGCGCTCTCGGAGTACCGATCGCCGACGAAGTCAGGGACGGTGTACTTTCCGAACTTGCGCAGGTAGGGAGCAAGCAAGAGGGCCAACAGCACGTATCCGCCGGTCCACCCCATTAAGAAGACCGACCCGGCATACCCGTTCTGCGAAAAGGCGACGATCCCGGCCAGGGAGATGAACGATGCGGCGCTCATCCAGTCGGCCGCGACCGCCGCTCCATTGGCCGGGGCCGGAATCCCGCCGCTGGCGACGTAGAAGCCTGCGGTGTCGCTGACCCTGCTCCGGTAGGCGATGTAGATGTAGATGCTGAACGTGATGACGACGAAGACGGTGGTCCACAGTTGGATGTCGCTCATCAGTGATGCACCCCGCTGCCGTACTCCTCGATGCCGAATTCTTTATCGAGTTTGTCCATCCGCCAGACGTAAACCGCGATCAGGATGACGAAGATGACGATCGATCCTTGCTGGGCAAACCAGAAGCCCAGCGGCACGCCAAGGAATGAGACTTGATTGAGGAAGTCCACGAAAAGGATGCCGCAGCCGAAGGACACCAAGGCCCAGATGCTGAGCAGAACGGCCATCAAGCGCAAATTGCGCCGCCAATAGGCCTGGCGTTGTTCGGCGTCCATCGGCATTCGCCTCTCACGTGGTGATGGCAGACCCCGATGTCGCGCCATCAGACTGGGCTCAGCATGTCAGAAGCCAACGATCCGTCAAGGGGTAGCCTCCACTTTTGTGAGATCCGGTCGACGTGGGCAACGGCGCTTGCTGCTGGCGACCCCGCTCTTGATGATCGGTGGGGTCTTGCCGTGGCTTTACAGCCCGGTTGGTCCTATCAGCGGCCTTCGCGGAGCGGGCGTGTGGATCTTCTATGTCGGTTTGCTCGCCCTCGCAGGTGGGCTACTCCCACCGCGATTCCGCCTGGCAGCGCTCGTGCAGGCGCTGATCGTGGCCGCGGTGGCCATCGCGCTGCCTGTGTGGCAGGTAGGGCGGATGATCAGCCTCGTGGGATTCGCCGGCTGGGCCCCAGGACCGGGTTTGGTGATGACGTTCGGCGGGGGAATGCTCTGCGCCATCGCTGCACGCGATCTGCGGGCACCCGCGAGCGCTGACCAGAAGGAATGAGGATGGCCGGGCTGACTGACCTCGAAGTGATGCTCCAGACCTTGGACCCCACCGTGCGTGACGGGGAGTTCGTCTACGCCTGCGTGTCGCAGCAAGCGGCACGAGCCTTGCCTGCTCAGGCCACCGTGGCCGAAGCGGAGGGTTGGACCGTGGTGTTGCGTCGCGAGGATGCCGACGCCGCGGGCCTGACCTACGACCTCGCGTTCAGTTGGATCAGTCTGAGCGTCCACTCATCGTTGGAGGCCGTGGGTCTCACCGCCGCCTTCGCCTCTGCGCTGGGCTCGGCCGGGATCAGTTGCAATGTGTTGGCCGGCTTCTATCACGACCACCTTTTGGTGTCGATCGCGCAGACTGATGACGCCCTGCGAGTGCTCCGTGGTTTGCGCGACGGACCGTAGTTGGAACACTTTTGCCCACCCCCGGGAAGTGTGCCGGGGGGACCTGAGGAACTCTGGAGGAGTGAGATGTATGGATATCGTGCTCGTGGCGGGACTGTGGCTAGACGCACATGCGTGGGACAAAGTGGTGCCGTTGCTGGAGAAGCACGGACACCAGGTGCACCCGGTGACGCTTCCCGGTCAAGGCGACGGAGCGACCATCGCCACCCTGGATGACCAACTCGCGGCCGTGGTGACCGCGATCGACAACTCGGGGGACGCTCCGTTGGTGGTGGGCCATTCGGCGGCGTGCACGCTGGCGTGGTTGGCGGCGGACGCCCGACCCGATCGCGTGGCGAGGGTGGCTCTGATCGGCGCCTTCCCGACCTCAGACGGGGAGGCGTATGCCGACTTTTTGCCGACCCAGGACGGTGTCATGCCTTTCCCCGGCTGGGAGCCGTTTGCCGGGCCGGACTCCGATGACCTCGACGAGCAGATGCGGGCTGGCATGCAGGAGCGCGCTATCCCGGTGCCCGAGGGTGTCACCAAGGCACCAGTGCTTTACGGCGACGCCCGCCGGCATGAGGTCCCTGCCCTGATCATCTGCCCGGAGTTCACCCCCGATGATGCCCGCGCGTGGATCAAGTCCGGGGACGTGCCCGAGATGGCCAAAGCCAAGCACCTGGAGTTGGTCGACATCGACTCCGGTCACTGGCCGATGATCAGCACCCCGGATGTGCTCGCCGAGGTCTTGGACGCCGCGACGAAGTCCTGAGGGAGGTTGCGCTCGCCCGCGGCATACGATCAACGGGTGATCGAGTCCGCGACCGATGCCCCCGAGCGCCCCGCCATCGTGCTCATCTCTGAGCACCGCGGCGACTTCTTGCGCGATGAGTTCGACCGTTACGCCCGCGACTACTACCTGCGCACCGCCCGTAGTTGCACCGAAACGGTGTCGGTGCTGGAAGAGTTGCGCGCGAGCGATCGTCCCGTGGCCTTGTTCGTGGCCGAGAGCAGGTTGCCCGATGCCGACATCCTGGACGCCTTCTCGGCGTGGCGGCAGGTCGTGCCGACCGCTCGCCGGATGATCGCCGCCCATCACGACGACTTTCTGGCCGACGCGGTCGAGTTGCGCAAGGGGATGGCCCTGGGCACGTATGACGCGTATCTCTTGATGCCTCGCGGGGTCCGCGACGAGGAGTTCCACACCGCCGTAGCGGAGTTGCTGTCGGACTGGGGCTCCACGGTGGCGGCTCCGGTGGTCGATAGCGTCCGGTTGGTCTCACCCGACGCCGACGCTCTCGTCCTCGGCATACGCGATTTCCTCGATCGAATGGGCCTGCCGAATCGGGTCTACGGGCCTGAGACCGACATCGGCCGGGAGATCCTGGGCCGGTATGCCGGCGAGCAGCGTTGGCCGGTCGTCGATCCTGTGCGTGGTGAGCCATTCGTGCCCGCCACCGTCCGCGAGGTGGCCGCCACCGTCTTCGGTCGCTCCGAAGACATCGATCTGGAAGGGACGGCCGATGTCGTCGTGGTGGGTGCGGGTCCCGCAGGCTTGGCCACCGCGGTTTATGCCGCGTCCGAGGGTTTGTCGACGGTCGTGGTCGAGTCAGAAGCGATCGGGGGGCAGGCCGGGACCAGCTCGATGATCCGCAACTACCTCGGCTTCCCCCGTGGGGTCTCGGGTATGCGGTTGGCCCAGCGAGCGCGCAATCAGGCGATGCGTTTCGGGACCGAGTTCGCGACCGGCTGGGAGGCGAGTGCCCTCGAACCCGGAGCCAGCGGGGAGCCATTCACGCTGCATACCGACGGGGGCGAGGTCCAGGCTCGGTCTGTCGTCATCGCGACCGGCGTGGACTATCGGCGCCTGGGCGTGCAGCCACTCGAAGACTTGGTCGGCAGCGGGGTGTTCTACGGCGCGGCGATGACGGCGGCCCGGGAGATGGAGGACGGCGACGCCTTCGTGGTCGGCGGTGGCAACTCGGCCGGGCAGGCCGCGGTTCACCTGGCCAAATTCGCCCGATCCGTCACCATCCTGGTCCGCCGAGACGGCCTGGCCTCGACGATGTCGCGCTACCTGGTCGATGAGATCGAGGCCAACGACACCATCACCGTCCAGCCGCGCACGGTCGTCAGCAACGGCGGCGGCGACATGCGACTCGAGTGGCTGGAGCTGACCGACACCACGACGAAGACGCCGCAGCGCAGGGAGGCCCGAGGGCTGTTCCTGCTGCTTGGTGCAGAGCCGCACTGTGAATGGTTGCCAGAGCAGGTCCGGATGGACGAACGAGGTTTCGTGCTGACCGGACGCGAAGTCCCGCAAGCAGACTGGGTCGACGGGGTGCCGCCGGCCAACCTGGAGACCTCCTTACCCGGCGTCTTTGCCGTCGGCGATATCCGCTCAGGATCGATGAAGCGGGTGGCCGCCGCGACCGGGGAAGGTGCCTCGGTCGTGCCCTTGATCCACGCCTACTTGGCTGCCGAATCCCACCACTGACGACGCCTTGTGTGAGGTGGGACGGCGAGTGGGTATGCCGCCGGGCGGGGATCCGGCGGCGCTACTGCTCTAGTGTGGTGCGGCTCCGCTCGAAGTCGCTGACCGCAGTCAACGCGGCGATATCTTCGGCCGGCAGAGGCAGATCCAGACCCGCCATGGTGTCTTTGAGCTGCGCTGGAGTGTTGGCCCCGATGATCGGCGCACTCACGAACGGTTGAGCCCGCATCCAGTTGATCGCCGCCTGGGCCGGCGTCTGAGCGTTGCGCTCCGCAACCTCCACCAGCGTCTCGATGATTTCCCAGTTCTTGTCGGTGAACCGGTTAGCTGCGTTTTCGGTGGCGCGCACGCTGTCCGGCAGGTCCTGGCCGCGCCGATACTTCCCGGTCAGCAGCCCACCCCCGAGCGGACTGTACGGGATGACGCCGATGCCGTAAGCCAAGCAGGCCGGCGCGATCTCGGCCTCGAAGTTCGCCCGGACTGGGGACAGCAGGTTGTATTCGGGCTGGATGCTGACAAACGACTCGAGTCCGGCAGCATCCGAGGTCCACAGCGCCTCCATCAAGCGCCACGCACTGAAGTTCGAGCAGCCGATGTAGCGGACCTTGCCCTCCTTCACCAGGTCGGTGAAGGCCGACAACGTCTCCTCGATCGGCACCAACGGGTCGAAGAAGTGGGCCTGGTAGAGATCGATGTGATGGACGTTGAGCCGGCGCAGCGAGTCCTCGCAGGCCTGTTTGATCCAGCGACGAGACAGCCCTTCGCGCTGGTGGGCGGTGTCACGACCCTGCGAGAAGTTCTCGCCCATCGCGGCCCGCACCTTGGTGGCGATCACCAGATCATCACGTTTCCCGCTCTTGGCCAACCAACTGCCGATGATCTCCTCGGAGACCCCGCCGGCGTTGGGCGGCCCACCTATCGAGCCCGCCCACGAGCTGTAGCAGTCGGCGCTGTCGATGAAGTTGCCACCTTCGGCGACGTAGGTGTCCAGCACCTCATGCGATCCCGCTTCATCGATCGACCAGCCGAACTGCATCGTGCCGAGCCCAACGCGGTAGGCGAAAAGGCCGCTGGACCCGATCTGGACGTAAGGATTCGTTGCATCAGTCAAAGCGAAGTCTTCCC
The DNA here is from genome assembly GCA_041746935.1 of Dermatophilaceae bacterium. Lineage (GTDB taxonomy): Bacteria > Actinomycetota > Actinomycetes > Actinomycetales > Dermatophilaceae > Ornithinicoccus. The sequence continues at coordinate 7,498 of JBGTGC010000302.1, read as the reverse complement.
GTTGTTGGTGGTCTCACTGCTGTTGAAGTCACGGTTGTTGAAATCACTGCGCTCCAGCCTCACACATCTGCTTCAGCGCCCGCAGGTGCGTATCGGCATACCGAAGGCTGACCGGCCCGTATGCGGCGCGCGCCATCCAGGCCATCGCGCCAGACCACTGCACGTCGACCGATACGTGCGTGCTACCAGCACTGGGTTCTAGGTGAAACGTCATGGTCATCAACGACGAAGCCCCTTGGGTCTGCCAGGTGAAACCTCGCTCCGGCCGCCAATCCGTGATCGTCCACAGCGCGTGCGGCAGCGGCGGCTGGTCGATCCGGTATGCCGTCTGCTCGTCATCCGATTCCGGCACTACCGAGGCCACGCTGGGCGACCAGGACGGCCACTGCTCGATGTCGACCAGCACCCGCCATACCTGGGCAGGTGGCCCGTCGATCCTCACGCTTGGCATCTGCGACATGGGCACATGCTGCCACCGACGCTCCGCTCTTGGCAGAATCCCGCCATGAGCGCCATCCGCAAGGAGCAGCAGATCGTGATCCGTGACGCAGATCCGGTGGCTGATGCTCCCGCGTGTGCCGCGATCTATGCCCCATACGTCACCGACACAACGATCACTTTCGAGGAGGTCGCTCCGACTGCGGCGGACTTCACAGCTCGGATCGAGGCGGCTCAGGTCACACATGTGTGGCTGATCGGGGAGGTCGAGGGGGTGATCGTCGGCTACGTCTACGCTGGCACCTACCGGCCCCGGGCGGCCTACCGCTGGTCGTGCGAGACCAGCATCTACCTGGACCGCGATCGCCGCGGTGATGGCCTGGGGCGCGTGCTTTATCAAGCGCTCCTGGACCGCTTGGCCGAGATGGGCTTTCGGACCGCAGTGGCCGGTGCAACCCTGCCCAATGACGCGAGCGAGCGCATGCACGCCGCCCTCGGATTCGAGCCTGTCGGCGTCTTTCGGCGGGTGGGCTACAAGTTCGACCGGTGGTGCGACGTCACCCTGGGTGCAGCGCGACTTAGGTATCACCGGGAGCTAAGCGGTCTCTTGGATCTAGTGGCTCCAGCCCGCGAGCCTCAGACCTTGGCGGTGAACGATAACCACTGCGCAGCGTGATCGCGGCACCGTCAATCCCGCTCCGCGCCTGCCCCGCAGGTTGCCCATCCTGATCACGGCAGCCCAGGGCGTGTTCATCGCCCTCGGCGAGCTCGACCGACTCATCGGGATGTCGCCGAGCAGCTATGGCTACACCATCAGCGTCACCGACCTCACCCGCCCTGGGTTGGCGTTCCCGTTTCCGGACGGCACGGCATACCCCTGGTCGGCGTTGCGCGAAGTGGTCGCCGCCGACAGCCACGTGGCTGGCCTTGGCGGTCATCGCCGCGGACATCACCGAAAACGTGGCCATCTTCGTCATCGCCGAGGTGTGCTCGACCGGTGAATTTGCGGCCGGCTGGATGCTGGCGGTGGCCGCGACGGCGACCTCGGTGAAGTGGCTGCTCATCATCCTTGGCCTGATCCAGATCGGGCACACCATGCTCGGCTCGAACGCCGGTCGCGAGCGGATCATGCGCCTGATGCGGGCGCTGTCAGCTCAGCGCTATTCGCTGCTGGCGTTCCTGCCGATCGCCGCGCTCGGGCTGCTCCCCGGCAGCGGCATCCTGGACCAGGTGCCCGATGTGCAACGTGCCTGGTTCGGCCCGGAACGCAGCGACGTCGGTGGCGCGCTCATCGCCGGGCTGCTGCTCGTGCTGGTGAGTCTGGGGCTGATCGTGTTGGGGCGGCTGATCTCCGATGGGGTCTATCGCCGGGTCGACGTAGTGATGGAGGCGACGTATGCCGGAACGGTGCCGCAGCGCAAGGCTCCGCCATTGTGGATGTGGATCTACGGGCCAGGCCCGCTCGGTGTGGGCCTGTTCTGGGCCGAGATGACTGACGTCGGGGCAGTGCGCTGGCTGCCGTTAGGGCTTTTCGCTGGGATGCCGCTGGCCATCGTGATCTTGTCTTGGTATGTCCGCTGGCACGACCTGCCGTTGAAGCCACCGGAGCTGCGGCGCTACGACAAGCAGTCCTTCTACGCGGTCGTGATGACCGGGGATGCCATTGCGTTGAGTGGGTTGGTCGTCGGCGGACTGGTCCTGATCCGCTCGCACACCGCTTTCTTGGCGTTGGGGGACGGCACGCTCTTTCAACGTAGTTTGCCCATCATCGGATTTTTGGGGGCCGTGGCCATCTGGTGGATCGCGCCCCCGTTGCTGGCCCGCGCCACGGGTGCTTCCACGGCGGGTCCGCTGGGGCTGCTGCAGGGACTCATGGAGGATCCGGAGGCCGCAGCGCAAACCGTTCCCGGCGAAGTGCCGCGGTGGATCCGTCGCACTGCGGTCGTGTTGGTGCTAGCCAGCACGGCCGGCTTCTTAGCCCTCGCCCTCTGGCCGGTCGCCGTGACCTCGGCGATCGGCGTTGTGGCTTCGGTGCTGCTCGCGTTGGCGCTGATGGCGCTTTTGGTCGGCTCGACCGTCGTGTTGCACCTGCATTACGCGCCGCCGCGGATCTTCTGGTGGGGACCCTTACGGCTGCGTGAGGCACCCGTGGCCACGCTGCTGCTGTTGACCGTCGCCGGCTTCTTGGTCTTGGGCAGTGACCAGAGTGTGCACGGCATCCGCGGCCTGCGTCCCCCGCCCGCCGCCGGTGAATCCCTGGCGGGACTGTCGCCGAAGCAACGCGGCATGGATCAACTCTTCGATGAGTGGGATGCCGCGACCCGTGACTGTGTCGGCGTCTCCAGACCGTCGAGGATGACCTCGATGCCGAACTCGAATTCGTCGCCGTAGTCGTATCCGGGTTGCAGAACGTGTTGGGATGCGAGCTCGACCAAATGCGGGAAGGCGTCCTATGGCATCTGGGCCACCATCGCCGTTTGTGAAGCAGCGACTGGCTGCCTTGGTCGCCCGCGAGCACTTCAGCGACATGGTGGTGCTCGCCGAGATGATCGAGGCAGGTCAGATTGCGCCGACGGTGGGTGAGGTCTTCCCGCTCGCGGCGGTCAAAGACGCCATGCGAAACATGCTCGCCGGCCAGGCTCGCGGCACCACGGTCATCCGGGTAGGTGTCTAGTCGAAGTCGTGCTGACGCACCGACAGGCAGGTCACGCTGCCCTCGAGTTTGATGAACTCACTCATCGGCACCGCGGCCACGGCCAAGCCTCGGTCGCGGAAGATGGCGGCGCTCGCCGGTGCGGCATCCGACATCAAGACCGTGTGCGGATCGAGAACCACGACGTGCGCACCCTCAGGCTCGGGCACCGCAAGAAACGAAGGCCAGAACGATGGGTCGTCGACCAGCGGCTCGTAGCCGACGACGGTGCCGTCCGGGAGCGCGGTGACCTGGCTCTTGAGGTGCAACGTCTTGCTCACTGGAACGGGCACCACAGTGAGGCCGACCCCCCCGAGGTGGTGGGCCATGGCCGTCGCGCCGCCCTGAGTGGTGCGACCGCCCACCCCGACGTATGCCGTGTCGCCGACCCGCAGCACGTCTCCGCCATCCAGAGCAATCGTGCCTTCAGGAGAGCGCCGGCCGCCGGGTGCGCCAGCGAGCTCCACCACGCGCAATCCGTGCACTGTGGCTGCCTTCCGGGCTCCAGCGACTTCCGGCATACGCGAGGGCGCCGCCGGGGCGGCTACGACGGCGAGGTCACCGAACACCAGCAGCGGGTCCTCGATGAACACGCCGTCTGGGCAGTCGGGCACAGGCTCGACTTCGCGCACGACGAATCCGGTGGCCAGAAGTGCATCGACGTAGCCATGCCACTGCCGCAGCGCCAGCTCAGAGTCGACCGCGCTGCTGCGCTTGATGTGGGTGACCAAACCGTCGGCCAACTGCGGGCTTGGCCGGCGGACCAAGGCTACGCGGTCGGCGGTCATGGGTGCAGACGATGCCACACCGCGTCCCTGCGCTGCTCCCTTTGCATACCCCCGCATGCGCGCTCGCCCCGTTGCGGTGAGACTTGAAGGCAAGCACCCCCTCACCCAAGGAGCCACCGATGGCCACTGTCGCTGACCTGTTGATCGACTCCCTCGCCGACCTCGGCGTCACCCAAGTCTGGGGCGTGGTCGGTGACGCGCTGAATCCGGTCACCGAGGCGATCAGCCACTGCGAGCGGATCGAATGGATCGGGGTGCGCCACGAAGAGGTCGGGGCCTTCGCGGCCTCGGCCCAAGCGCAACTGACCGGGACGCTCGGGGTGTGCATGGGCACGGTCGGCCCCGGCGGCATACACCTGCTGAATGGGTTGTATGACGCTAAGAAGTCGCACGCCGCGGTCCTGGCGATCTGCGGGCAGGTGCCCTCGACGCAGATCGGCACCGAGATGTTCCAAGAGGTCAACAACGACGTGTTGTATGCCGATGTGTCGGTCTATTCACAGACGATCACCAACGCGGAGCACTTCCCCTTTGTGCTAGAGAGGGCGGTCAACGCGGCGACGAATCAGCGCGGCGTGTCGGTGTTGACGCTGCCGGCGGACGTCGGGGAGTTGGACGTCGATAAGGACTCGACCGTGAACTTCACGCCGCCACAGCCGCGCACGGTGCCTTCGCCGGACCTGGTGGCCCGCGCCGTTGAGTTGATCGATGCGGCCGAAAAGGTGACCCTCCTGGTCGGCATAGGCGCCCGTGCGGGTCGTGACTCGGTGTTGGCGTTGGCGCATAAGGTGCACGCGCCGATGGTGTTGAGCTTGAAGGCGAAGGACGGATTCGAGCACGACAACCCCTACCAGGTGGGGCAGTCCGGATTGATCGGCAACCCGGCCGCCCAGAAGGCGTTCGAAGACTGTGACGTGCTGGTGATGCTGGGCACGGACTTCCCGTATCGGGAGTGGTTGCCCGAGGGCAAGACGGTGATCCAGGTCGATGACCGCGGTGCCCACATCGGCCGCCGGACTCACGTTCAGTTGGGGCTGGTCGGGGATGCGGGAGACACGGCTGCCGCGCTCGCCGGGGCAGTCCAGGCCAAGGGCGAAAAGGCGGCCAAGCACCTGTCGGATGCGACCGATAAATTCGCGAGTTGGCTCCAGGGTCAACAAGAGTTGGGTGCTGATGGCTTCGAGGACTCAGGGCTAGGCCGGGTCCGCAGGCACCTCGACAACCGGGACGGCGACATCCGACCCGAGCTCGTGGCCGCCGAGGTCTCGCGCCAAGCCGCCAATACCGCGATCTTCACCGGGGACACAGGTATGTCGACCGTCTGGCTCTCGCGACTGGTGCAGGTGCGCGCAGGGCAACGACTGGTGGGCTCGTTCAACCTGGGCTCGATGGCCAATGCGATGCCGCAGGCCCTGGGAGCCCAGGCGTTGGACCGAGACCGGCAGGTTATCGCCTTCTGCGGAGACGGTGGGCTGACAATGCTGCTCGGTGACTTGATGACCGCAGTTCCGTACAGCCTGCCGGTCAAGCTCATCGTCTTCAACAACCGGCGCCTGGGCATGGTGAAACTGGAGATGGAGCAAGAGGGGCTACCTGAATCGGGCACTGAGTTGGGCAACCCCGACCTGGCAGCCGTGGCTCGCACCATGGGTTTCCATGCGGTGCGCGTCGAGGACCCGAAGGATGTTGCGGCGGCCGTGGCCGAGGTATTGGAGCACGACGGTCCGGCTCTGTTGGACGCCGTGACGAACGCAGACGAGGTGTCGTTGCCGCCCACGCCGACGGTGCAACAGGGAGTCGGCTTCGGGATCGCCAAGATCAAGGAAACCCTCGCCTAGCCAACAACCGATATGCGCTCCCCCGCACGGTGCCAACGCGCTGAGGGGGCGCATTTCGGTCATCAGCCGACGGGCTGATCGGCCTCGTTGCTGCTCAGGTCCGAGAAGCCGTAGAGGTCTCGCTGCCGCTCGTTGATCTGGATGTGACCGACAAGGTCAGGGTCGGGGATGCGTATGCAGCGCGAGAACTTTTCGTCGATGACGTGATGGCCTACGCCTGTCTTGCTCAACGCCGCCGAGAGCTCGGTGATATCGCCGTCGAACTCGAAGGCCAACTCCACAGCCACGTCTTCCTCGGCATGCACGGCATGCACGGCCACCAGCCCACCCCCGTCGCAGGTGAAGTCGGCCCAGACTCGGTCATCAGCGGCGATGCGCGGCACTGCCCCGGCTTTTTCGATGACCTGCCGCGCGGTCTGAGGGTCCGGTGAATACCAGATTTGCAGCACGCTGATCTTGTTGTCCGCCGCGGCTGCAAGGTCTGCTCGGGGACCGAAATCGGCCACTTCGTCGACCTCGAAGCGATGCCTGTGAGCCCGGACTTCGGCCACGGGCCCGCGGTCCATCGGCTTGAGCCGCACGTTAAGCCCACGACCGGAGGCCTCGGCCATCCACCCTGTGAGGTTGTCGGTCTCAAACGCAAGGACCGTCGTGCCGGACGGCGGGGAGTCGGGGACTCCCGCTGCATCGGCATTGCCCTGTAGTTCGGCGGCATGCAGCGCTAGCCTCCCGGACCCCAAGCCGTAGACCTCCCACCCTGGTGCATCCGTGAGCAGCGTTGCCCCGAGTGCCTTCAGGAACACACGATGAGCGGCCATGTGGTGGGTGAAACGAATAGGGCGAACGTTGATCATCACTTCTCACTCTCGACGTGTCGACGCAGGGCTTGCTCCACCAGGGCCGAGAGGCTGCAACCGTCGTCGATAGCCCGGTGCTTGATCGCAACGACCAGATCCTTAGGCAGATAGACGTTGAACTGAACCTTCGGCTCGTTCGGCATTCTAGAATGCTAGCAAATTAGCTAGCGCCAGTCGAGCAGATGACGGCTGTGCGCTCTCTCAGCGCGTTGGCACCGTGCAGGAGCGCGCTTATCGGTCAGGTGCGGATCCGCTGAAGGTGCACCCGCCGCGACAGTTGCAAGAGCGGGCGCGCGAGCATGGCGATGCTGCCCAGGAGGAAGAGCCAGACTCCGGCTGTCTGCGTGGAGTCGCTGAAGAAGAGCAGGCTGCCCACGATGAAGAAGACCGCGATCATCACGTCGTCGAGGATCGAGAGGACCTCGTAGCGATTGCGGATGACCAATTCGTCCTGGCCGACGCGAAGGTCGAGCTCGCTCGGGTCCCTCTTCACGCCGAGATCCTTCTCGCTCAGGTCCTTCTCGCTGGAGTCGGTCGTCATCAGCAGAGGCTCTGTGTGAGTTCGCCAGCGCCGCCGAGCAGTTTCACTTCGGCATGGGCACCATTGACAAGCGGCATGAACGGCGCGACGTGACCGCATTCGACATCGGCGACGATCGGCAGGTCGAGTGAGCCCAGTGCATCCGTCACCGCTTCGTGCTGACCCAGAGCCTCGTGATCGGGTGCCTTACTGCGCCCCACCAGCACCGCGTTAGCCCCGGTGAAGAAGCCAGCGAGCCGCATCCCGTGCAGCGCGCGGCAGATGGTGAAGGCGTCGGCCTCGGCCGCTTCGACATACACCAGCGTGCCTTCGGGCGCGTGCTCCGCCGCCCAACTCGGCACATC
>JBGTGC010000301.1:0-14145 GCA_041746935.1 Dermatophilaceae bacterium | reverse complement strand
GACGTGCTGGTTATCACCACGCCCGCCGACTTGCCTCAATTCCAGCGGCTGCTCGGCGACGGCTCGCAGTTCGGCATCTCCATCACCTTCGCGCAGCAGCCCAGCCCGGACGGCATCGCCCAGGCCTTCCTTATTGGTGAGGAGCACATAGCCGGCGAGGGGTGCGCACTCGCCTTGGGCGACAACATCTTCTACGGGCCCGGGTTGGGTCACCAACTGTCGCGGTTCGACGACCTGGTCGGAGCGGCGATCTTCGGGTACCGCGTGGGCGACCCAACCGCATACGGCGTAGTGGAGTTCGACGACTCCCGACGGGCGGTATCCCTGGAGGAGAAGCCCCAACGTCCCAAAAGTCCGTATGCCGTCCCTGGCCTCTACTTCTATGACCACGAGGTCGTGGAGCGTGCGAAGGCGTTGCGCCCCTCGGCACGTGGTGAGCTCGAGATCACCCACCTCAACCAGAGTTATCTCAATGACGGACGCCTCCAGGTCGAGGTCCTGCCGCGAGGCACGGCGTGGCTCGACACGGGGACCTTCGACTCCCTCAACGACGCGTCCAACTATGTCCGTACGCTCGAAGGTCGACAAGGGCTCAAGATCGGCGCACCCGAAGAGGTGGCCTGGAGGTTAGGCTACCTCACCGATGGCGAGCTTTCCGCCCGGGCAGCCCCCCTGGTGAAGTCGGGGTACGGCGGCTACCTCCTAGATCTGCTCGCGTCCGGGGAAACCCCCGACACCATCTAAGCGCGCCGGAAACCCTACGCCGTGAACTGATTGTTAGCATCGGACCCCCATTGTCCGCCAATCTCTGTCGATCACAGGCGCCCCGAGGAGCACAGGATGAAAGATTCATCGTCAAAGACGTCGACTTGTCCTGTCTTCGTCGGCGGCACAGGCCGCAGCGGGACGACGATAGCCGGTGAACTGATCGGAGCCAGTCCGGCCTACGCACTCGTGCCGATTGAACTCCGTTTCCACGTAGATCGGGGTGGTCTCACTGACCTGGCTCGCGAAGTGGTGGACATTGAACAGTTCGAAGCGACCATGCGAAGCCAGTGGTACGTCCGGCCTCCTAACAAGGGTGGTCCGCGCGGAGCGCACGTGATCCTCGGTCCCCCTGAGTTGGACGACGCACTCTTGCGGTTGCGGAAAAGCGAGAACGCCGATCGGTGGCTGGCGGCAGGTGCCTTCCTAACCGACGTGATAGAACCTTTTCAACGCTCGCGGGGGGCAGAGTCGTGGGTAGAAATGACACCCCCTAACGGGAAGAATGCCAACATGCTGGCGCGCATGATCCCGGAGGCGAAGTTCATTCACATGGTGCGTGATGGACGGGACGTAGCGTCCTCAGTAGTCCGACGTTCTTGGGGTCCGAACGACATGGCCGGGGCCATCCTCTGGTGGGGGAATCAGATGCGGGCCATCAACAAGGCAACGTCTGTTATCGAGCCCTCGAGGGTGCTCACTATGCGCCTGGAGTCCCTCGTCGGCGAACAGCGCGAATCGGCATACAACCAAGTCCAGGGTTTGCTCGGTATGGATGACGACGAATCGATGCGACAATTCTTCGAGATCAATATCACCGGGGAGATGTCTCACGAGGGCCGTTGGCGTGGGGGACTAAGCGATCGTGAACAACACGAGGTAGAGAACTTGTACGCCGATCAACTGAAGCGGCTCGAGAGGACGGGGACCCCCATGCCTTCGATCTTGTAGTGGCCCCCGTTCTGATCGGGTGAACCCAGCCTCGCTCTGGCCTTCCTATACGCTCAGACTTTCCCTACGCCGTCGTGGCTAGCCGCGATCAATGATGGAGAAAACGTGATCATCAAGAAGTTTGCTCGCAGGCTGCCCTTCATCAGTTGGCGCGACACCAAGCTTCGTGAGTTGCGTGATCAGAACCGGAGATTGCGCCAACAGACTGGTATCCCCCAGGGTCGGATCCCGGAACGATGGTCGGCACCGCCGGAGGATGAGGTGCGTCAATTGATTGGGCTGAGCGGCCTTTTTGACTCGACCTGGTACCTCGAACAAATCGAGCGCCAGCCTGTTTCCTCGGATCCGCTGCTAGACTTTCTTCGAGCCGGCGAAGCCGAGGGACTTTCACCGCACCCCGCCTTCATGCCAGCGCTCTATCTAGAGCGTGCCAAGTCGCGAAAACTCGACGCTTTGGCCCCGATCACTCAAGCACCCCTTCAGCACTACCTCACGACGGGGGCAGCAAGCGGCTTGTCGCCGCACCCAGCATTCAACGCACAGGAATATCTCACCCGTTATCCAGACAGCCGTTCCGTCGTCGGGGGCCCAATCGCCCACTTCCTCAACAACTCCGACGGTGGGCCGGACAGCGAGGGGCGAAACCGGGATGCCTTCATAGGTGCCGCAGTTGCCGCAGGACGCACGATCCGAGCTACCCGCGGTTACGGCCACCTCGAGCGGGATGTCTCGAGCTTTGACACCGCCGCAGAAGCCGATGTCAAGGAAGAGTTGCGACGTACCGCCCTGCCCGAACCGCTGCCGATGGTGTCAGTTGTCGTCCCCACCAAGGACCGGGCGGGCCTTCTAGGCGCCACCCTGGATTCAGTGCTTGCGCAGACCTACTCCTCCTGGGAGCTGATCGTCGTCGATGACGGGAGCACGGACTCGACGCCAGATCTGCTCGCGGGGTACGACGACCCACGCTTGCGCGTCTTGCACCACACAGACTCCCGCGGGGTAGCGGCGGCCCGAAACACCGGCCTACAGGCCGCGACCGGCACGTACGTCGCATACCTAGACTCCGATAACACCTGGTTTCCTGATTTCCTCGAACTCATGGTGCGGTTTCTTGTGCGGGAGGGTCACCGAGCTGCGTACGCGATGTCTGCTCTTGTCGAGGAGGGAGGCGCGGGTCGCTCGCTGTACCGAGGTATGTCGTTCAATAGGGAGGCTCTTCGGGAACGCAACTACATCGACTGCATCGTTTTGGTCCACGAGCGCTCCCTCTTGGACGAGGTGGGGATGTTCGATGAGACCTTACGTCGCAATGTCGACTGGGACCTGTTCATCCGTCTGGCAGATGTTTGCGACTTCGGTTTCGTCCCCGTCATCGCGACCCAATACGACGTATGGGAGACGCGCAACGATCGCATCACGACCGACGAGCCCATGGGGTACCGCTTCGTAGTCCGCCAGCGTGCGTTGATCGACTGGGGCGCTCAGCGTGACGCCGTCGCCGAACGGGTCGAAGATCTGTTGTCCGTGGTGATCGTGGTGACCAGTGACGTGACTACGGCTATCGAGTCCGTGGAACGTGTGCTGGCAACGGCCACGATGCGTGTCGAGATCATCCTGGTGGAGAGCCGACTCTCGGATACGCAGAGCGTTCGCCTGCAATGTGCCATCCACGAGATGGAAGCGGTTCGCTTCCATCGACTTACCACCGCCCTGCCTTTGGAGGTGGCGCGCAACGTCGGCGCTGCCCTAAGCACCGGTAGCATGCTGGCCTTCCTGCTCGAAAGTTCCTGGTGCGAGGCCAACTGGGATGCACCCCTCAAGGCCGCTCTGAGAGACCACTCGGTGGTGCAACCCGTGACTCTGACCGACGGAGGAGCGGTCTGGTCAGCCGGCGTAGAGTTCCAGAACGACGGCAGGCCAGTGATGGCCTACCAAGGGTTCGCCGGGGATGCTCCTGAGGTTCGTGCTGTCCACGAGCGGGAGGGGGTGACTGCGGCGTGCATGGCGGTGAGCGCCGCCGACTTTCTGGACGCCGAGGGCTTCGACCCGCTATTCAGCAACCACTACAGCGGCTCCGAGCTGTCCGTACGCATCAGTGCGAGGACCGGGCAACGATCCGCCAGTGTGGGAACGAGCCAGGTTTCGCTTCGTGTGCCCCCGCCGACCCCAACCACGGCGACGACGCTACGACGAGCCCGGCAAAACGACGTCCAACTTCGGGAGGTGCGGGGCCAAGCGCCCTCGCGGCTACCGCTGACGCTAGCTCAGGACGGCTACGGCATGGTGGGCTTCTTGCGACTTCAAAACACTCAGGTTGAGCCCACCCCCCTGTTGATCCACCAGCGCCCTGAGCGGCCGCTGCGCTGGGCTCTGAAGATTGGGCCTCCCACCGTGGCGCGACGCAACAACTGGGGCGACTGGCACTTCGCGATTGCGCTGAGGGACTCACTGGAACGCTGCGGTCACGAGGTCACGATCGACTGCAAGGACGAGTGGTACCGATCTAGCGCCTACCTGGACGACGTCGTGCTGGTCCTGCGCGGAGTGTCGGTCTATGAGGTGAATCCAGCACACACCAACATCTCCTGGGTGATCAGCCACCCCGAACGTGTGACCGCCGCCGAGATGGCCGACTACGACCTCGTCTTCGGTGCATCGGCAAGATGGTGCCGTCGCATCCAGCCAAAGCTGCACCGTCCCGTCGAGGCTCTGTTGCAGTGCACCGATCAACGACGTTTCCACCCGGTCGAGCCCGATCGACGTAGGGCTCACCGGGTTCTAACGGTCGCCAACGCTCGCGGCATGAGGCCTTCGGTCGCCGCCGCCCTCGACGCGGGCATCGTGCCGTCGATTTACGGCCTGCGGTGGCAGGGCCTGGTCCCCGAGGGCTCCTGGCAGGGACCGTATCTGCCCAACGACGAACTGGCTGCGGTCTACACGGCGGCCGGAGTGGTCCTTAACGATCACTGGGACGACATGCGTGAGGAAGGACTGCTGTCGAACCGATTGTTCGATCTGGTAGCCAGCGATGCCCGTGTAATCAGCGACGATCTGCCCGAGATCCACGAAGTATTCGACGACGTGGTGCTCACCTACACCTCTTCCGCCGATATGCCGGGCCTGGTGCGTCAACACCTGAACGAATCACCGGAACGCCACGAGGCTCGTCAGGCGATGGGAAGAAACGTGCGCGAGCGCCATACATTTGATGCCCGGGCTCGAACGCTCTCCGAGCGGGTATCTCAATTCCGTGCCGCGACTGCCGCCCGAGAAATATAGGAAGGTGCGGGGTCGGCGCCACCGGAAAGCACATCGGTGGCCCATGCGAGTTGTGGCGGCATAGTTCGGCGCACTCGCCCGTCAGTGCGGGGCCCGATGGGGTTTGCGCCGATGGGGAGCACGATGGACTGGCAACCATGGACGGCATAACTCAGCCGGGGCCTCACTGATCCGGCGGACGTGTATCTCAGCGAGGTCCCTCGGCCGGGCGCGGCCCCGCTGGGTAAAAAGGTCTCACTCGGGCCCGCCGCATCTTCCAGCAGGACTCCCTGATCTGGCTGATGCTCGAACCGGTCGGGTGAGAACGCCAGATCCGCGCCACTGTGCCGAAGCGCTTGGATCAGGTCTTCGAGGTGATGCGGGCCGTAGGTGACGTCAGGTCGGGTGTCGGCAACGTAGAGAGCGTCGTCGTTAACTGTCCCGTCGGGTCGGCCGGAGCCCTCTGTCCAGTCCTTGGCCCTCACAATGCTTACCTCCACATTTTCCTGCCTAGCGAATTCCGTTTCGAGGCGAGCCGTAGAACGTGGAGAGGGATCGATGAGCACAGCCACGGATGGGAGGTGGTGGTCACCGGATGGGTTGTGGCCGAAACTACGATGAGCTGAACGGCGCACGCTGATCGAGAGATCCTCGTGTTGGTCGGGGGACACGCTGGTCGCTATGTCCAAGACGTCGCATAGTCGGACGAGGTCAGCGGGGAGCAACGCACGAACCGATTGGGCTAGTTGCCCGGTCACGACGGTCGCTCCCACGCAGGACAATCGCGCGACCGCACCGGCAGCATCGAGTGGGTTGTGCCAGGTCGGGGCGTTCAGAACCACAAGAGCGTGCCGCAGTGCCGTCAGTTCACCACGCCCCAGAAGGACGTGGGGCCGCATGCCGCCATCTTCTCCGTCTTGGGCGTGGGCAGCCTTATTGTCGACGAGTCGCGGCTTTGCGGGGACAGTGGGAAGTCGGTATCCCGCAGGTGTCGCCAGCGAGGTGTTGATGTACGAAGCCACCCAGGAGTGGTCTGGTGCCGCGGAGTAATGCCGGTCGGTGGCCACAGGTGCCTGCCTTCTTCGGGGTCGGCCCGTAGCATAAGCGAAACTAGGCAGTTGGACGATGAGGAGAGCATGAGAATCCACACGGATCAGGTCGTGGGTGGGCAGCGTTGGGCTGACTTATCGGTCCTTCCGGTAGGCCAGTGGGAACCGAAGTTGACAGTCGAGGTTGTGATCCCGGCGCGCGACTGCCAGGAAGATCTTGATCGCACTTTGGCGGCGCTTTCGGTGCAGACGTATCCGCAGGAGTTGCTGCGGGTCGTGGTGGTCGACGATGCGTCCAGCCCGCCGCTGGTGCTGCCCGAACTCCGGCCGAAAGCGACCCGTTTCCTACGGCTAGACGAAGCACAGTCGCACGGGTCGGGCCGGGCACGACACGCTGGAGCACAGAGCACGACGGCAGACGTCATCCTGTTCCTGGACGCTGACATGGTCACTGACCGAGCCCACGTTGACGCGCACGCACGGTGGCATCACGCCACCTCCCACGCGCTAGTGTTGGGCCGAAAATGGTTCGTCGACTTCGCTGGCATCACCCCCTCCGAGGTTGCTTCTCAAGGCCCTGATGGGCTGGGGCCTCTGTTGGAGGGTCGGCGGCAGCGCGGACATGTGTGGCAGGAAGACTTCATCGCTTCCCAAGACAATTTGTCTATCGACTCCGACGACGCCTTCGTCGCGGTGGTGGGTGCCAACATCTCGATCAAGCGGTCCTTGTACGGAGCGACAGGCGGCTTCTCGGCTTTTGGCCTCAGAGGCATCGTCGACACCGAGTTCGGCTACCGTGCCTACGCCAGCGGTGCACTGATAGTGCCCGATGACCAGGCGATCTCGTTTCACCAGGGGGCACGAAACTTTTCCAGTCGTGGTGACGAGATCAAGCGGCTAAGAACAGGTCTGGCGGCCAACTATTTACCGATTCCGCTCTTTCGGCAGTCCGTCAACGGTCGACAGTGGGCTGTGCCCATGGTCAACGTCTTCGTTGACAGTCGGTCGTCGAGTCCCGAAGACGTGCAGATCACCGTGGACAGCGTGCTGTCATCAACGTTCTCCGACCTGGTCGTGACCGTGATCGGTTCCGATCTGCCTGCCTGGCTGACGGACTACCTTGGCCACGACGGGCGAGTCAGTTTCCGGTCCGATGCCCCTCCCTCGGCGTTCCCCTCCCCGGTCACCGCGGCTATCGACCCTGGCTTATTGTTGGAGCAGGTCAGTGTCCAGAGGTTGCTTACGGCCCTGCAAGAGTCTGGTGTCGGGGCCGTGAGGACACATCCTGGTCAACTCGGAGGTCGACAGGTCGGGCTTTGGCGCACCCGAAGTTTGCTACGTGCCGCCTCGACACACCCGGGCGACTTGGACAAGCGGGTTGCGGAACTGGCAGGGGAGCAGTGGCTGGACGCTGACACCATCGGAGTGGAGCCGGGTATCGTCGAGTTGACCAAGCAGGGCATGCTGATTGGTGCGCGCGGATAGGCCACAGTTCCTGTGGTCCTGACGCGGGGAGTTCACCAATCGTTCTCATGTTGTTCTCATCGGCTCTCGCTACCGTTTCGCTCCATGAGATCGGGTGCCGAGTCGTTGCACGCCTTCACATGGTCGGCGCGCATCGAGCGAACCTCTGACGTCCTGCCCTCGACGTGGTTACGGCCGAAGGTCAGGTGCGGTCCCCGCATCGGATATCGCCAGGTGCTGACCGAGCGCTCCCTGCCTTTCGGATCAGACCTGTTCGTAGACCGCACCAACGGACAATCAATGATCGACGATGCCCTTACCGACAGGCCGGTGCGCACCCAGTCCGCCGCCGATATCACAATGCCGGGTGTGATGCGCGGGTCCGAGTTGCGCTTCCGCTCCTTTTATCTGCCGCGTCGTGGCCGCTCAGCCCTGACGGTTGCGGTCCAAACCAGGGCCGACCCCGGCGTGCCAACCCATCTGGTCGCCGTTGCCAGATTTCAACAGCGTCTGTCCAGGTTCGGACCGCTGACGGTGCCGGATATTCTGGAGATCGGGCGCGTCGAAGATCTCCAGAGGGACGGCGTGCTCGACTACGTCGTGGAACACATGCTCGAGGGCTCGGTGATCGGGGCCGAAGACACCAGGGTCGCCGCCCAGACAGTTCTCGCCGCTCTCCCCGCGTTGTGGTCCACGCACCCGGTGCGCCACGTCAGGCTCGAGGTCACCCAACGTGAACGACTTCGCGAAACGATGCCGCAATTGGTCAACGAGGGTGAAAGGCTGAGTCTGTGGCCTCGGCAAGTCGATCGAATCGGCCTGTGGCAACGCATACAGGAACTTATCCAGAGTGATCCGCAGGTCTCGACCGGCGTGAGTCACGGTGACCTCGGGGTGGGCAACTTACTCCGACTTCGAACGGGGACACTGGCCCTCATCGACGGGGAGCACGCCGGAACCCGACTGTTGTCTCACGACGTGCTCAAACTGCTGACCAGCGCGAGCTTTCCGCCAGAGACTTGGGTCGACTTGCATCCCCCACTCCCCGGAGCAAGTCGGCAGGCCGCAGCACCGCGTGAGCAACTTGCTGTGGCCACGCTACTCTTTCTCTCCGGGTGGAGAATCCGCACAATGCGAGCAAGGAAGCGAGGCGGGGACCATGCAAATCGGCGCCGCACCCACGCCCTCATCCGGGCCCTCGATGTTCTGCTGGCACCAGGAGGCTGACTGCGCCTGATGATGCCAGCAATTTTCACGGCGCGACGACTGTGATCTCACCGTCGCGCGTCGGCATGCCCCGGGAGGATCGCTTCGATGTATCCCCGGGCTGCCTCGGTGGGATCAAAAAACTCGCGGGCCTGGGTTTGCGCCAGTTGGCCTTGATCCAGCCATGCCTCTTGCGACGTGACCGCTCGGACCCTGGCCTCGGCCTCGTCGAGGTTGGCGACGACCCAGTCGGTGGGGAAGAGTGACACCGCGCCTCCGCGCGAAGCCCACAGGGGCCAGTCGCGGACGACCGGGACGGCGCCGGACGCAGCCCCCTCCACGAGTCCCAGGTGGAAGTTCTCCCTGCGGCTAGAGGACAAGATCACTCCCACGTGAGCGAGCTCGGCCGCGACGTCGTCAGTCCTGCCTACGACATCGACCCGGTCCTTCATGGACGGATCGGTCAGTCGTGAGCGCACCGCGTCCACGTAGGCTGCGGTGACGGCCGAGGACTGCGCCTTGAAATCGGGCCCGATCAGGCGCAGTCTCCACGACGGTTCGCGGGCCAGCAGGTCCAGCGCCCACAACGGGTCCTTGACTCGCCGACCCCAGCCGACGAGTCCAAGGGTGCGTCTGGCGTCGGGGTGCTTGGGCCGGTCGTAGTTTGGCAGAGGCACGAGATTGGGCAGCACGACGACCGGCGTCCAGGCCCCTGCGGAGAGCAACAAATCGCGCACGAGACTCTGGAGGGGCTCGCTGGTCACGATTATCTGGTCGACGGCTGGCCACCGCATCAGGTGAAACCACGGATCGAGTGCGTCGAGACTGTGCACCCGCAGCACCATCCGGACGCCCTCGGGGAGGATGTGCGAGACCACCGCGCTGCTGCGGTCCGCCCAGTCGCTAAACACGACATCGGTCGCACCGAGCGCTTCCCGAAGGCGGCTGACGACCGCAGCCTGGGATTCCTCCATCGCCGGGAGCCCGGGCCAGTCGTGCTCGGGTGCAACACCAAGGTGTGCCAAAGAGGGCAAGACACCAGGTGTGGTGAAGCGCTGCCATAAACGGTTGCCCCGGGAGACCGGCCGGAACCCGTGGACCTTCGCGATGGGCCTGAGGGCGCTAGCCACCGGATGATGGAACTCGCCGTAGGCCCCCGTAAGGATGAGCACCCTGGGTCGCCGACGACTGTTCATGTGAACTTGCGTCACTCGGGTCCGCTTACGACCCGTAACGAGCGTTCTGTGGACGGGGCTGTCCCACAGGGCGCGGAGATACTCGCCCGGATCGTCCACCAGGGGTGAGTGGCATACCTCGGCGTGCAACTCGCGGTGAAACAGCAGTGCCATGGCGTCGGTGTGCAGGTCCAGCGACTGCTCACCGAGTCCCTGGTGCCGCGCCTCCTGGGCGCTCGAAAGGGTCACGTCCACTGCGTCGACCAGAGACTCCTGGGTAGGGCGCTCTTCCGCGCAGGTCGACCAGAGGTCGGCCATCATCCGATGGGCCAGTAGGCCGCTGCGCCCTCGCAGCCCGGCATCCCACCGGGGGTCATCCAGCACCTTTATCACCACAGGGGACGTATGGTGGGGCCCCCAAGAGCCCAGCAGCGCGCGTGCGGTCCGCGCAACGGCTCGAACGGGTTGCAGCGGCCCAAGGGACCCCAGGTCTATCCTCCGCATCCGGGCTGCCCAGCTGCGTATGTGGGCGTCGAGGTCGTCCTCACCCAATCCTTCGCCCGCCGCCTCAACGATGTCGCTCAGGAGGGTGTCCAGCATGTCCAGTTGGGCGCAAACCTCGGCGAATGCTGGCCTTGTCAGCCAGGGCACGGTTCTGAGCAAGTCAGGTGCTGCGGCCAGGGCTCGGTCGGTCTCCACGTCGAGACTCACCACCACGTCACGGCAAGTCATCTCATGCCGCAGCCACCGACTGCCCTTCAGGGTCCACAACCAGGCGGCGGATGAGTCATACCGTTGAGCCACCCACCTGGTCTTGACCCAGGCAGCGGTGGACCGCCCGACCTCCAAGCGCGAGGTGGGGCGCGAGCGGGCCACCTGCGCAATGTCCGGTCTTTCTTCGTCGGGGTGCTCGGCACCGACCACGACCTCGATGGTGAGCAGTGCCGCCGGCACGGACGGAAACGGCGAGTCGCTAACTATCCGGCGCCCGAGCGCCAGGATGCGCACTGGTCCCTCCGATTGCGCCGGGGCGGGGATGCGGCTCACACCTGGCAGTATCGCAGATGTGAAGGTGCCCCTGCTGTGGTCTCACGGCGAGGGCAACACCAAAGGGCATGCGGGACATCAGCGTTCCAAAGCACGGAGGCCCGAAGGTCCTCGCAGTCGTCGTCGACCGCTCGACCCGGTGGACGGCGCCCAGTCTGTTAGCAGGGTCGGGCTCGGGCGCGACGATACGGACACTGTGATTTCGCCACCGGTCTACTATCGTCATCCGGGTGAGTAGCCCGATCGATCGCACCCGACGCGCCGTGCGCCGTATGACCTCGAGCGGACACCGCCGTCGTCGCTCCCTCACTGCCCGTGCCCGTTTTCGGCTGGAGCCTTACCGTCTGAGACTTCGCAAGAAGTACAAGCGGGAGGTGAACACGGTGTACGCACTGCCACTGAACCAGCGCGTGGCGGCGGTGCCAAAGCAGGGCCGAAGCACGTTCAGCGTCGTGCCGGCTGACGACGACAGCCTGGCCCGCCTGAAGGCGGCTTACCCGAGGGAGCTCAATGACCGAAAGTACGGCATTCTGCGCCACCGGGTCCAGGACCCCGCAGAGGACGTTTGGCTGACAGTCGACGACAACGGGGAGTTGTGCGGCTTCGGCTGCCTGGCCTGGCAGGACCACGAGATCAAGCTCATGGGTCACTGGGTGAGGGTCCACCCGCACCAAGCCCTGTTCATAGACGCCTACGTGTTCCGCAAGCATCGCCGTCGCGGTGCCCACACAGCTTCGGTCGCCGAACGCATTGCGATCGCTGCGCAAAGGGGCCGCACCGAAGGGCTCGTCCTCATCCGGGTCAACAACGTGGGTTCAACCACCTCCTTCGTAAACCTCGGCTTCCGACCGATTGGCAAACTGGTGCATCTGAAGGAGTTCAAGCGCACGGTCGAGGTGCGACGCCCAAGGGTCCTGAGGAGTCCGCGCCGATGACGGTTGAGGTGGTCACCGACGCAGCCGCCCTGGCCGCGTTGCGGGAGGACTGGGAGCACCTCGAGGAGCGGATCGGCCACCCGCCCTATTACGCGCGGCACCACTTCGTCAGTGCCTGGTGGGGGTCCTACTCTGCCGACCGGGACTTCGAGCTCGCGGTCCTGACCATCCGGCACAACGGAATCCTGGTCGGGGTCGCACCATTGGCGGTGCACCGGAGCCGAACTCGCGGCACAACCACTCGACTCGTGCGCTGGGCCACGCATGGGGACTACATGGCCTTCGTGGTCGATCCCGCAGTTCGCGCCGAGCGGGTCTGCCGCGAGTTGCTCGACCACGCCGAGCAACACCTCGATTCGGACCGGCTGAACTTAGGGAACGTGCCGTCCGACAGCGAACTGTCGGCCTACCTTCTCAAGTCAGACCGGCACAATCCTTTGTTCACGCTGCACGTGGAAAATCCCCACCTGAACCTGACTAAATACGCTGATTTCGCCGACTACCGTGGGCGCCAGATTCCCTCCAAGGCCAGCAAGAAGCGCAACAAGATGTTGCGCGCGCTGGATCCGACCTTTCGGGTATACCGGGGTGACGAGGGCAATATCTTCGCCCGTATGCACCAGCTGCACCGGCAGGAGAAGGATTTTTTGGTGGAGCAACAACAGCGAACGGATCGCTACTCATTGTTCGAGAACAAGTTTCGGGTGAACCACTACCGACCGCTATACGAAGCCGGGCGTACGTTGACCTTCGCCTATGAGGATTCCGAGACCCGTTTGCTGGGCTACAAGTCGTGTTTCGTTGACGGACGTCGCCTGCTGACCTGGAACACTGCTTACGCGCCGGAGATCCGTGATCTTCGCCCCATCACCGTGCTGCTCTGGGACATCGTCGAGCATCTGCTTGAGGGTGAGCGTGACTTCGACGTGCTGGACTTTGGCGCCGGACGCTACCCGTGGAAGTTCGCGTGGACCGATGAATTCACCACGACCTATCGACTGCGGATAAAGCCCCTACCGGAGCCGGTCAAGACCGAAGACTCCGTGAACAGGAGCGACCAGCCGCAGGCCGAGCGATCCAAGTCCGAGCCAAGTCCACCCAAACTGCCAGCCCCACCACAGCCACCCGTGGACACCGTCACGTATTCAGTTGCGCCCGACCCCAGCGTTTCCACACGACGCCGATTAGCCCGCGCGGCTCGCACCGTCGCTCGCGGAGTCCGCTCCGCCGTGCGGCGACGGACCAACCCGCCGGTGATCTGGTACGTCCCACACCCCGACGACGAGACCATTTTTATGGGCGGCAGCATCCACCGGATGCGTGATCGCCGGAGCATAGTCGTGCTGCTCACCCGAGGCGGGGCCTCTAATGCGTTGGCTAAAGTCGACGCCAAGCTGGATGGGCCGCTGGGGGTGCCTGAGTTCATGGCTGGGCGGCTTCGTGAGATGTCCGCAGCTATGGTCGCGATCGGAGTTCGAGAACGCGATGTCGTGCGGCATGACCTGACCGACGGGTCGATCGAAGAAGACGCGGTGCACGCCGTCATCACCGACTTAGCGCGCGCCCACCCGATGGCGCAACACCGAACGATGTCTTACTTGGATCCGCACCGAGACCACGCTGTTGCGGGCGCTGCGCTGCGTCGGGCCCACCGAGAGGGGCTGGTCACCGATGCAGTCTTCCATCTGCCGGTGCCGCTGGTCAGCGCAGACCTTGGCAAGCGAGCCCCGTTAAGCAAGGCCGACGTCGCTGCCAAGCGGGCTGCGCTGCGTGAGTACCAGGTATGGGACCCGATGCGTGGTCGGTATGCCATTGGGGCGACGAGCGTCGCTTCGCTGGTCCGAGATCAGTTGGCTAATCCCGACGAGCGGGTGCATGGCCCCGACTTCTGCTAGTGGTCACGCCCGCAAGTTCGTCGGGGCTTCAGGCCCAGGCGGTCGGGTCGGCCAAGTAGAGACGACAGGCCGGGTCCAGGGCCTGCTCGGCGGAGTCCCTGGCGTACCCGGTGGGCAGGTAGGAGTTCTGGTAGTCGTCATGGCTGGCCCGGTAGATCGCGAAGCCCAGGACTCCTGACATAGGGGGGCGGTCGGCTCCGTGATCAGCGCTCTGACCAGCAAGTTCGGGTGTTCGGGTGCTTGGTTTCCACCCGCAATCGTGCGATAATTAGTGCATGATGTTCGCCGGGTGGTGGGGTCTGGGACGATGAGCACGATGACCGCCCAGCCCCCGTTGCCCCTGGTCCCGGTCGCTGGCGCGATCGATATCGGGGATGCCGCGGCCCTGGTCGAAGACCAG
>JBGTGC010000300.1:0-6766 GCA_041746935.1 Dermatophilaceae bacterium | reverse complement strand
AACGTGGCCATCGTGGCCCACGTCGACCACGGCAAGACCACCCTCGTGGACGGCATGCTCTATCAGTCCGGCGCCTTCGATGACCGCCGCGGCGAAGATGTTGAGCGCGTGATGGACGTCGGGGATCTCGAGCGCGAGAAGGGCATCACCATCCTGGCCAAAAACACAGCCATCCGATACACCGGGCCCTCGGCCGCGGCCACCGGGTCCCCGGACGGCGTCACGATCAACATCATCGACACCCCCGGCCACGCGGACTTCGGCGGCGAGGTCGAGCGTGGTCTATCCATGGTCGATGCCGTCGTCTTGTTGGTGGACGCCTCGGAGGGGCCGCTGCCGCAAACTCGGTTCGTCCTGCGCAAAGCGCTGGCTCTGCATCTCCCGGTGATCTTGTGCATCAACAAGGTCGACAGACCGGACAGCCGCATCGATGCCGTGGTCGACGACGTCTACGCCTTGTTCATGGACCTGCTGGAGGACGGTGCCGATGAGGTCACCACCGAAGCGGCGCTGAACTTCCCCATCGTCTACACCTCGGCCAAGGCGGGCCGGGCCTCGATGACCGCCCCCGGCCGGGGTGAAATGCCGGATGCCGCCGACCTCGAGCCCTTGTTTGCCACCATCCTCGAGCATGCGCCCGCCCCGAGGTATACCGAGGGCGCGCCGCTGCAGGCGCACGTGACCAACCTCGACTCCTCGCCTTTCCTGGGTCGGATTGCCCTGTGCCGTGTGCGCGCGGGTGAGATCCGCAAGGGCCAGCAGGCGGCCTGGTGTCGCCGGGACGGATCCATCGAGAGGGTCAAGATCACCGAGCTGTTGCTCACCGAGGCCCTCGATCGGGTCCCCGCCGAGAAGGCCGGTCCGGGCGACATCATCGCCATCTCCGGCATTCCCGAGATCACCATCGGTGAGACCCTCGCCGACCCCGAGGACCCCACCCCGCTGCCGCTGATCACCGTCGATGAGCCGGCGATCTCGATGACGATCGGCACCAACTCCTCACCGCTGGTGGGCCGGGTCAAGGGCAGCAAGGTCACCGCCCGCCTCGTCAAGGACCGCCTCGACAAGGAGCTTGTCGGCAACGTGTCCCTACGCGTGCTGCCCACCGAACGCCCGGACACCTGGGAAGTTCAGGGACGAGGAGAGCTTGCGCTCGCCATCCTGGTCGAGCAGATGCGCCGCGAGGGCTACGAACTGACCGTTGGCAAGCCCCAAGTGGTCACCAAGGAGATCGACGGCAAGATCCACGAGCCCGTGGAGCGGATGACCATCGACACCCCTGAAGAGCACCTCGGCACGATCACTCAGTTGATGGCAGTTCGCAAGGGCCGGATGGAGCACATGACGAACCACGGCACCGGCTGGATCCGGATGGAATTCATCGTGCCAGCCCGCGGCTTGATCGGTTTCCGCACCGAGTTCATGACCGACACCCGTGGCACCGGCATCGCGAACCATGTTTTCGAGGGCTACTTCCCCTGGTTCGGCGAGATTCGGACCCGCCAGTCCGGCTCGCTGGTCAGTGACCGCAAGGGCGTGGCCACGACCTACGCGATGTTCAGCCTGCAAGAGCGCGGTCAGATGTTCTTGGCCCCGACCACGGAGGTGTACGAGGGCATGATCGTCGGCGAAAACTCGCGTGCTGACGACATGGACGTCAACATCACCCGCGAGCGCAAGCTGACCAACGTGCGATCGGCGACCTCGGAGGTGTTGGAGCGGCTCATCCCGCCGCGGTTGATGAGCCTGGAGCAGTCGCTGGAGTTCTGCCGTGAAGACGAATGCGTCGAGGTCACTCCAGAGGCCGTGCGCATCCGCAAGGTCGAGCTGGATCAGACCCTGCGCGGGCGGGCTGCGGCGCGGGCCAAGCGCTGAGGACACATGCGAGAGCAGGCGCACGGCATACACCGGGTACGCGAGGGGGATCAATGATCCGCAGGCTCACTGATGCCCCCATCACCCTGGTGGCCGTGCACGCGCACCCGGACGACGAGACCCTGGCCACCGGCCTCGCGTTGGCCCGCCATGCGCTCGCCGGCAGCGAGGTGCACGTGATCACCGCCACGCTCGGTGAGGAGGGCGAGGTCATCACCCCGGAGTTGGCCCACCTGGAGGGCACCCCAGAGCTCGGGCCGCACCGGCACGCGGAGCTGTCGGGGGCGATGCGCACGCTCGGCGTTCAGCACGAATACCTTGGCGCAGCGCTTAGGCAAGCCGATGGTGATGGAGATTTGGACGGCGGAGGCGACGATGTTGCTTTTGCTGCCCCGCGCTGGCGAGACAGCGGGATGGCCGGCTCGAAGGCGGCGCAGCACCCGCGGGCGTTTGCCGCTGCTGACCTCGACGAAACGGCCATAGTGCTGGTGAGCAGGTTGCGTGGGATCAAGCCCGACGTGCTGATCACGTACGACCCGCAGGGTGGCTATCGCCACCCCGATCACATCCAGACCCACCGCGTGGCTGTGGCCGCGGTGCGTCTGCTTGACCCCGAAGTCCGACCCACGATGTATGTGGCCGCGACTCCGCTGTCGTGGGCTCAAGAAGACCGCGCCTGGTTGCGGGACAACGTGCCCGCCGGCTCTGGGCTCAGCGTCCCGTCGCAAGACGAAGCACACCCTCCCTCGGTCGCCCCCGATGAAAACGTGAGCGTGCACATCGTGGACCGCGAGGCCCAGGTGCTGCGGGTCGCGGCACTGCGACACCACCAGACTCAGGTCACGCTCTATCCCCAAGATGGTGCAGACGGCTACTTCGCGTTAAGCAACGATATCGCGGCGCGACTGATTGGTCGCGAGGGATATCAGGAGTGGGATGTCGATGCCTGAGCGCGATGACGTCGATGAGATGGACTACCGCCGGGCTATCGGCCGGCTGGCTAGCGGTGTCGTCGTGGCGACAACCTTGGTCGGCCAACACGACCACGCGATGACTGCCACCGCGGTGGCCAGCGTGTCGCTGGACCCCCTGTTGGTGCTGATCAGCGTGAGCAACGAGGCGCGGTGGTATGACGCCGTCATGGAGGCTCAGGTTTGGGGCCTCAGCCTGCTCGGTGCCTCCGCGCGCGCGACCGCGCAGTGGTTGTCAACACCCGGCCGTCCGATGCATGGCCAACTCGACCGAGTGCCGCATCACCGCGGGAGTCTGGGCGTCGCGCTGCTCGACGATGCCCTCGCCACGCTGCAGTGCCACACCTACGCCGCGCACCCGGCGGGAGACCATACCGTGATCATTGGCCGTGTCGTGAGCGTGGCGACTCCCGCGCGCGCCGAGGCCGCGCTCGTACACTTCCGAGGAACGTTCACTACTTTGGCCTGAGCCCGCCAGCAGTGGCATACGAGAGGACCCACGTGCCTGAAGACCTCAACGACCCGCCCCGCGTGCCTGAGGAGCGTCCGCGGAGCGAATGGCCCGGGATCGTGCTGAGACTGGGCGTGGCGCTCATTGTCCTGGTGGGCGGCTACGTGGGCCTGGCGTACTACCTCGGCGAGCGCGTGCCCGCTGGCACCACGGTCGAGGGCGTGGACATCGGCACGCTGAGCAAAGACGGTGCCCGCAGTGTCCTGGACGACAAGTTGGCTGACATGGCCGCGACGCCGATCGTGGTGGAGTTGGAAGGCGAAGAGGCTCGGCTCGAACCCGCCGAGGCGGGCTTGACGCTCGACCTGGACGAGACGCTGACTGGGGTGGCAGGGGTTTCGTTCGACCCTCGGAACATCTGGGCGCACCTCACCGGTGATGGCCGGGCGGTAGACCTGGCCACGAGCGTCGATCGCGAGGCCTTGGAGGGCGCGTTGACGACGGCCAGCGAAGACCTGGATCGCGAGCCGGTGCAGGCATCGGTGGTGCTCAGTCAAGGCGAAGTGAAGGCCGGCCTGCCCGAGGACGGGGTGCAGATGCGGGTCTCGGAAACGGCCAATGAAATCGAGGACGTCTGGCCCCAGAGCACTTCGCTGAGTGTCGACAACGAGGTGGTCACGGCCGATCTGAACGCCGAGAGTGTCGAGGCCTTCGTCAGTGAGTATGCCGAGCCCGCACTATCGGACCCGATCGTCATCGAAGTGGAAGACGAGGACGCCAAGGCCACCATCAGCCCGAATCAGCTGTCCCGGCTCCTGAGCGTGGAGCAAGTCGACCAGGACGGCACCCCGGGCCTCCAACTCGTGCTCGATGAGGCTGGGCTGGCCGAGATCGTGGACGGGGCCCTGGTCGACGTCGAGCAATCAGCCCGCAACGCCACGGTCCGACTCGGAGACCAGGGGAGCCCCGTGCTCGTGGACGCGGTGGTCGGCACCGAAGTCGACGAAGAGGCGGTCTTGGCCGGCGTGCGCCAGATCTTAAAGGTGGACGAGAGTTCCCAGGGCGCAGCCGCAGGTGACTCGAGCGAAAACACGGCAGACGATGCCCCGGATGACTCTTCGCAGACCTCCGCCAGGTCGCCGGACGATGCCGGGCAGACGGCGTCACCGGACGGCGAGGAGACCGTCAGCCTGGACGGTCGCACCATAGTGGT
Organism: Dermatophilaceae bacterium; assembly: GCA_041746935.1. Classification (GTDB taxonomy): domain Bacteria; phylum Actinomycetota; class Actinomycetes; order Actinomycetales; family Dermatophilaceae; genus Ornithinicoccus. Next base: position 2,256 of record JBGTGC010000300.1, on the reverse strand, counting down.
CACGACGAGTGAGATCGAGCCTGAGATCACGGACGAGCAGGCGGCCAAGTGGGACTTCGAAACCGTCATGGCCGAGTTCCGTAGCGAGTTCCCCACGGGCACAGATAACGCTGACCGGACCGAAAACATCCGGGTGGGCCTGCGCTACGTCAACGGATCGGTGGTCATGCCTGGCGAATCGTTCAGCCTCGCTGACACGCTCGCTCCGATCAGCCCGGACCGTGGGTATGTCGAGGCAGGGGTGATCGCCGACGGACGCCTGGTCAAGGGCATCGGCGGGGGACTTTCGCAGGTCTCAACCACGCTGCTGAACACGGCATGGTTCTCCGGCGTGGAGCTGAACGCCTTCACCCCGCACTCGTATTACATCTCGCGCTATCCGGTGGGCCGGGAGGCAACGATTTCCGTCGGTTCTATCGACAACGTCTGGAGCAACGACACGAAGTCGCCGATCGTGATCCAGACGTCCATCGAGGGCGACGAAATCGTGATGCGCTTTTTCGGCGACCGCCAATACACCGTTGAAACACGCACAGGCAAACGACGCGACATGACCCAGCCGGACACCGAGACCGACGACAGCGAGGATTGCCTGACTCAGGGCGCGGTCGAGGGCTTCACCATCACCGTGGCGCGAGACCTCATCAAGTCCGGCGACGTGGTGCGCACCGACGAATACACCACCACCTATCAGCCCTCACCCGGAGTGACCTGCAGGGACTAGTCGCTGATTGCACTGCTTGCGCCGCATTTCAGCCACCGCCAACAGAACGGCATACTGTTCCCCATGACGTACGTGATTGCTCAGCCCTGTGTCGACCTCAAGGACAAGGCATGCATCGAGGAGTGCCCCGTCGATTGCATCTACGAAGGCGAGCGCTCGCTCTATATTCACCCCGATGAGTGCGTCGACTGCGGAGCCTGCGAGCCCGTCTGCCCCGTCGAAGCCATTTATTACGAGGACGACACGCCGGAGGAGTGGGCCGAATACTACAAGGCTAACGTCGAGTTCTTCGACGACCTTGGCAGCCCCGGCGGCGCAGCCAAGATGGGCATGATTGCCAAGGACCACCCGATCATCGCGGCGCTGCCGCCCCAAGAGCACGAGGAATAGTCGCACTCGGCGCACTCTCCCGTGAGCGTCGTGAACCGCCCGTCAGATCGCCCCTTTCGGGGCGTCATCAGGAGGAACGTATGACCGACAACGCCACATTGCGCCATAAGGATCACGAGCTGGAACTCACGGTCGTGCCCGCGACCGAAGGCAACTCGGGACTGGACATCAGCGCCCTGATGAAGACCACGGGGGATGTGACCCTCGACGTCGGCTTCGTGAACACGGCCTCGTGCAAGTCGGACATCACCTACATCGACGGCGATGCCGGGATCCTGCGCTACCGCGGATACCCGATCGAGCAGTTGGCCAAGAGCTCGAACTTCCTGGAGACCAGTTATCTGCTGATCTACGGTGAGTTGCCGACCGCCGATCAGCTGAGCGAGTTCGACAACAAGTTGCGCAAGCACACGCTGCTGGCCGAAGACATGAAAAGCTTCTTCGGCGGATTTCCCCGCGACGCTCACCCGATGCCGGTGCTGTCCTCAGCGGTCTCCGCGCTGGGAACGTTCTATCAGGACAGCCAGGACCCGTTCGATGCCGAGCAGGCCGAGATCTCCACCATCCGGCTCATGGCCAAGTTGCCGACCATCGCGGCATACGCCTTCCGTAAGAGCCTGGGGCAGCCGTTCCTGTATCCGAACAACGACTACAACTTGGTCGAGAACTTCCTCTGGATGACGTTCGGTCAGCCCACTGAGCGCTACGAGATGGACCCCGACCTGGCCAAAGCGCTGGACCTGCTGTTCATCCTGCACGCCGACCACGAGCAGAATTGCTCGACCTCGACCGTGCGGCTGGTGGGTTCCTCCGAGGCCAACCTGTTCAACTCCATCTCCGCGGGCATCCACGCTCTTTCCGGCCCCTTGCACGGTGGCGCGAACTCTGCAGTGCTGTCCATGCTCGATGGCATCAAGGCCGACGGCGGCGACGTCTCGGAGTTCGTCCGCAAGGTCAAGGACAAAGAAGACGGCGTGAAGCTGATGGGCTTCGGCCACCGCGTCTACAAGAACTACGACCCGCGCGCCGCGATCATCAAGGACACAGCGCACGAGATCTTGTCCAAGTTGGGCACCAACCAGACGCTGGATCTGGCCATGGAGTTGGAGCAGAAGGCGCTGGAGGACGACTACTTCGTGGAG
>JBGTGC010000299.1:0-6790 GCA_041746935.1 Dermatophilaceae bacterium | reverse complement strand
GCCGGGCATCTCGCCATCGGCATCGACCCCGACGAGGACGTCTTAGCCGTCGCGGGGCAACTACGAGCCCGGCTGGTACCAGTCAGGGTCGGCGGCAGACCTCTCGCCATCGTGGCTGGCGCGCCACGGCCCGGTGGAGTCCTATGACGCGGTGACGATGCTCGGCAACATGCCCGCCTTAGCCCTTCGACCACGCCGTCACCACGGCGTACTACTGGCCGGTGGCCTAGATGACGACGCTTCTCTGCGAGACCGGCTTCGACGTGCTGAGTACCGAGCAACGAACTGATCCGGGGAGTCGAGCGCACGCCGCGATTACAGCTCGGCTGCGCTGAGACGGGCTCGCTCACCTGTCACCAAGTGGTCGGGTGCTGGCTGCCCCGTATGAGGAACGAAAACCGGGGCCAACACTCCGTTCAACGGGGGTGCGCTGACTCGTCCCGCAGGGGATCGCTCTGCGCGTCCGTTCCTTTGGATAATTGCGCTATTGAAGTTCTGAATGTTGGGGGGGTGGCTATGGGCGCGAATCTTGACGTCAGTTACTCGCCAATCCTGACGTCATGTGGGCGTCGGCCGGGGTCGTGCTCGCGAATGTTGACGTCACCTGGTGGGGGTGGGGGCTGGCTGGGTGGTTTGAAAACGTTCTGAGCTGCAGTGCACTGACTCGCTGGTCCTAGCCAGCGTGGTGATGGCGGGCTCGTGACGTGGCTCGGGGTTGTTGGCTCACGCTTGGTTCGTCCCTGGTGGCGTTATCAATTAGGTAAGGCTACCCTTGCCTAATTACAGTGATGAGGTTGCTGCGGGCTTCGCGGGGACCGACTCGGCTCTCCGCCAACTGACGAAGGAGGTCACGGTTGTGGCTGTTTTTAGGCGTTGCTTTGTCCTGCTGGCGTCACTCCTAGTGTTGCTGCTCACTTCAGCCTGCGGCGCCGCAGACGACGGCCCCAGGGATGAAGCCTCGGTGGCCACCGCCGAGGCCGACGAAGGCTCAGGCGCTCGGACGGTGGAACACGAATTGGGCGAGAGCGAGATCCCGACTGATCCGCAGCGCATCGTCTCGGTCGATAGTTTGACCCCGGCGTACCTTGCCGAGCTCGATATTGCAAGTGTGGGTGCCTGCACCGAGGGCGGGTATGTCCCCGAGCCCATCGCCGAGTATTACGAGGGCATTGAAACCTTTGACTCGTGTGGCGACTCGCTGCCTTACGAGCAGATCCTGGCCTTGAAGCCCGACGTCATCGTGGGGCTTGAAGATCAGGTCATTCCTGCCGACGCTGAGGCCTATGAGCGCCTGAGCCAGATCGCTCCCACGGTGATCTTGCCGTTTGGCGAGGACCGGGTGGACCAGCTGTTGGCGTACAGCGACGTGTTCGACCGCACCGACGAAGCCCAAGCGGTTGTCGACGACTTCAACGCGCAGGTCGACAGTCTCGACCTTGAGGGCACGTTCTCGATGATCGCTCTGTTCGCGCCGGGCACCTTTGACCTTTTCCAGGACAACTTCACCGTCGTTGAGCTCTTGGAGCAGGCCGGTATGCAGCAGGTCCCGGACACAAGCACGCTTCCTGGATACGACCCCGAGGACAATCGGGTTCGCCAGATTTCTCTTGAACAGTCTGACCTCCTCGAAGGCGACCACATTATTGCTGTGGTCGCGACTGAGGGCGACCTCGACGAAGCAGTCACTGAGGCGGTAGGTGATGAACCGCTGTGGCAGAAGGTGCCAGCGGTTCGCAACGGCCAGGTCGTCGCGGTGGACGGTGCCTACGCGTTCGGTAGCGCTGGGCTTTCCGGGTTCCGCGAAATCCTTGACGCCGTTAAAGCCGACGTGCAGCCCTGAACCGCTGCCGAACTCATCACCGTCCGATCCATCTCGTTGGGAGACCCCGTGTACGGAACAGTCGAAGAAACGCAGCGCGTGACCCCGCATCTGATCCGAGTGGTGTTCGGCGGTCCTGGTCTGGCCGATTTCACACCGAGTGAGTACGCCGATAGTTACGTCAGCATTGCCCTGCCGGTTTCCGATGCGGACTATTCGATGCCGTGCGACTTGGCGGCATCGAACGACCTTCCCCGACAGATGCGGCCTTACCGTCGCCGGTACACGATCCGTTCGTGGGACGAGGACCTGCGCCAGTTGAGTATCGATTTTGTCGTGCACGGAGATTCCGGCGTGGCCGGCCCCTGGGCAGCGGCGGCGCAACCCGGCGACATCCTGCAGTTCGAGGGCCCGTCGGGGGGGTACGAGCCCGACCACAGCGCTGCGTGGCATCTGCTGGTCGGGGACGAATCGGCCTTGCCTGCGATCATGGTGGCCCTCGAGCGACTAAGTCCTGGCGAGATGACCCACGCCTTCATCGAGGTCGACTCACCGCTCGATCATCTGGAGTTGACCACCGGGGCAGAGGTGAATGTCACCTGGTTGTATCGCCACGGCCAGTTCAGTGCGGCCCGTTTGGGTGCGGTGGTGTGCCAGTTCGAGTTCCCACCAGGTCGGCTCCACGGCTTCATCCATGGCGAGGCCGCGATGGTGCGAGACGTTCGCCATCACCTGGTGACCGAGCGCGGCATACCTCGCGAGTGGTTGTCGGCGACGCCGTATTGGCGCCACGGCATGGCCGACGAGGCGTGGCGGCAGGTCAAGAAACAGTGGATTGCTGAGGCCAACGAGCACGAGCACCGCGTTCTGACCGCATGACCGCCTCGACCTTGACATTCCGCTCGGTAACCACCACAAAGGGAGCCAAGGGATCGGCATGGACGCGATCTGGCGGTCTCGTGCTTGTTGCGGCGGTGCTGTTCTTTGTGATGCTCGCCAGCCTTGCCTACGGTGCCCGGCCCATGCCGCTGAGCGAAGCGTGGGCCGCGTTTGCGTCTTTTGACCCCGACTCGCAGAATCACCTGATCATTCGCTCGCTGCGCCTGCCCCGGACGCTCATTGGCCTCGCAGTTGGCATCGCGCTCGGGTTGGCCGGGGCCGTGATGCAGGGCCTGACCCGCAACCCCTTGGCCGACCCGGGCATCCTCGGAGTCAACGCAGGTGCTGCGGTTGCCGTTGCGCTTGCGATTTACGTCTTCGGGATCACTTCCGCGTTGGGTTGGATGGGTTTTGCGATGTCGGGGGCTTTGGGTGCCTCGCTGTTGGTGTATTTCCTTGGCAGTCGGGGAAGAGGCGGGGCCACCCCCATCAAACTTGCGTTAGCGGGTGCGGCCACCGCGGCGATGTTGGGGGCGGTGACCTCGGCCATCGTGCTCATCGACCGGGCCACCCTCGACCAATTCCGGTTCTGGGCGGTCGGCTCGCTGACCGGACGCGACCTCGACTTGCTGCTGGTGTTGGTGCCTTTCCTGGTGGTGGGTGTGCTGCTGGCGTTGGCCCTTGGGCGCCCCATGAACGCGATGTCCCTCGGCGACGAGATCGCCGCCTCGCTGGGTCAACGCGTGGCCTACACCCGCTTGTCTGGTGCCTTCGCGGTGATGTTGCTGGTGGGTGCGGCCGTGTCGTTGGCGGGGCCAGTCGGTTTCGTGGGCCTCGTCGTGCCTCACGTTGCGCGGGCGATCACGGGCCCCGACTACCGTTGGGTGCTGGTCTACTCGATGGGCCTAGCACCGATCCTGCTCCTCGGAGCTGACGTGATCGGTCGTCTCGTGCTGCGCCCCGCCGAATTGCAGGTAGGGATTGTGACCGCCTTGGTCGGGGCGCCTTTCTTCATCGCGCTGGTGCGCCGCACCCGATTGGCGGAGTTGTGAGCACGCTCGTCGTCGCCGAGCGGCGCAGAACAGTGGGTCGTCGGGCGCTGTCCACGGGCCCGTTTTCCACTATCGTCGAGCCTCGCCTTCTCGTCGTCGTGTTTAGCCTCGTCGGGGCGGCGGCAGCGCTGCTAGTCGCCAGCGTCAGCATCGGTGACTTCCCGATCCCGCTGGCTGAGGTGCTGCCAGCGATCTTTGGGCGCGGCAGCGCTGACGCCGAGTTCATCGTGCAGACGCTGCGACTTCCGCGGGCTCTGACTGGCGTGCTGGTCGGAGCCGCTTTCGGGCTTTCCGGAGCCATCTTCCAACGGATCACCAGCAACGTGCTGGCCTCTCCCGACATTATCGGCATCACCGCTGGTGCCTCCGCTGGTGCCGTGTTCCTGATCGTGGTGGCTGGGGCTTCGACGGTCGCGGTGACCGGCGGCGCGATGTTTGGCGGGTTGAGCACCGCCACGCTGATCTACCTGCTCGCCTGGCGCAAAGGGATCACCGGCTACCGGTTGGTGCTTGTCGGCATCGGATTCACGGCCATCTTGGGCAGTGTTATTTCTTACCTTCTGACGCGAGCCAATATCGACGACGCCGTGCGCGCCACCGTTTGGTTGACCGGCAGCCTCAACGGGCGGGGCTGGGACCACGTCGTCCCCGTGTCGATTGCTCTCGCCGTGCTGGTTCCGCTGGCTTTATCCCAGGGTCGCGGACTGCGTGCCCTGCAACTGGGCGACGACGCGGCCAAAGCACTTGGAGTGCGTGCCAACCTCACTCGCAGCCTGCTGATCTTGGCGGGCGTGCTGCTGGCCGCCGTCGCGACCGCCAGCGCCGGGCCGATTGCTTTTGTCGCTCTCGCTGCGCCGCCAATAGCTAAGCGGCTGTGCGCCACCGGTGGGGTTGCCTTGGTGCCGGCGATGGGCACGGGTGCGTGCTTGGTGCTCGCCGCTGACCTGATCGCTCAGCATGTTCTGGGTGGGCTCCCCGTCGGAGTGGCCACGGCTCTGCTCGGCGCGCCATACCTGCTGTTTTTGCTCTCCCGCACCCAGCGTTTAGGAGTCGACGGATGACCCACCCAACCGTTCCTGCCACACCAAAGCCAGGCGAGCTCGATGCTCGCAACTTGACCTTGGCTTACGACAAAAAGACTGTCGTCAAAGAACTCGACATCAGCATCACCCCCGGGCAGATCACCGCCATCGTGGGAGCCAACGCCTGCGGGAAATCCACGCTGCTACGCGGCCTATCTAGACTCCTCAAACCCACCACCGGCACCGTCCACCTCAACGGCCACGACGTGCACCGAATGAAAACCAAACACGTCGCGTTGCAGATGGGTTTGCTGCCGCAGTCCAACCAGTGCCCCTCCGCCATCACGGTCGCCGACTTGATCTCACGCGGTCGCCACCCGCACCAGACCTGGTTTGCCCAGTGGAGCGCCGCCGACGAAGCCGCCGTCACCGAGGCCATGCGGGCCACCCGCACCACCGAGCTCGCTGACCGATCCGTCGACGAACTATCTGGTGGACAAACCCAACGCGTGTGGATCGCGATGGCACTGGCCCAAGAGACGCCCATCATGCTCCTGGACGAGCCGACGACTTTTTTGGATATGGCGCATCAGGTCGACGTGATGGACCTCCTCTGCGAACTCAACGCGACTCACGGACGCACCATCGTCATCGTGCTCCACGACCTCAACCAAGCCTGCCGATACGCCCACGACGTGATCGCGATGAAAGACGGCCACGCCATAGCCCAAGGAGCACCAAGCGAAGTCGTGACCGAGAGCTTGGTCGAAAACGTCTTCGGCTTGAAGACCCTCATCATCGAAGACCCCATTAGCGCCACGCCGCTCGTCGTACCCCTCGGCGCCGGTCACCGTGCACGTAACACCTATCGCGAACCCGCCGTTGGGGCAGCAGTCCGCGCCGTCTGAGCCGTCCGACCACCTGATGAGAGCCGAACTCATGTCAAACCCACCCAGTCCAACCGCACCCTAGGAGCCCATCACATGACCCTCAATAAGATCATCGTCGCCACGTTGACCGCCTCGGCGCTTACGCTCAGCGCCTGCTCCGATTCGCCCTCAGTACCGACGTCAGACTCACAAGACGACGCCGGCACCACCTTCGCGTTTGAGCACTCCGCCGGCACTACCGAGGTGCCCATCGATCCCCAGCGGATTGTCACCACGACCGACCAGAACGCGCTGCTCCCGCTGCTGGAGCTGGGCGTCGTGCCCGTGGCCAGCGGCGGACTCGTTGGAGACGACGGGGCGCAGTCGTTCCGCCGCGTGGATGAGTACGACACGTCGGGCATCGAGTTCGTCGGGGCCTACGGCGAACCGAACCTCGAGGCCATCGCCGCCCAGCGACCGGACCTCGTCGTGGGCTACGAGTTCGACGAGTCCTACGACGAGCTCTCGCAGATCGCACCGACCGTGCTCGTCCAGATCTTCGACCGGCCGCTCACCGAGGCCTTGATGGACTTCGCCGCGCTCGTCGGCGAGGAGGAACAGGGCCAGGAGAAGCTGGCCGCCTACGAGCAGCGCATCGCGGACCTGCAGGCCGCACTTGAACCGGTCCGCGATGACCTCAGCGTGTCGGTGATCGGGGCCGGGGATCCGGGCCAGTTCGGCCGCGCCGACGAAGGGCAGGCGCTGGGGACCGTCATGGCCGACCTCGACCTGCTGCGCCCCGCCCCGCAGCAGGGACCACCAGACCCGCAGGCCGAGGCGTCGAGCCTCGAGCAGATCTCCGAGCACGACGCGGACGTCGTCATCGTCGTAGACTTCTCCGGCGAACGGCAGGACCCCGGCATCGAAGCGCTCCTCGGCTCCCCGCTGACCCAAGGCCTGGCCGCGGCCGAGGCCGACCAGTTCCACGTCATCGACGGCACCGCAGCAGTCGGTGCGGCCTGGGGCAAGATGGACGTCTTCCTGGACGAGCTGGAACAAGTGCTCGTCGACGAGCAGCCCGATCCCTCCGTCGTCCAGGAGTAGGCGCCCCGGGCCTCCGTTCCCGGAGGGAATGAGCCTGTCACCCGT
>JBGTGC010000298.1:0-6141 GCA_041746935.1 Dermatophilaceae bacterium | reverse complement strand
ACCCTGCCGCACCCGGGGCGGTCCGCGTGACCGAATAGGGCGATTCGCCACTGACCTGGCAGGCTGGGCCCGTTCCGACGTCGCGACACAGGGGGCTCGCGCGTGAGCACGACCGAGACCGAGCAACAGCGGGGCGCTTTTTGCCTCCCGCAAGGTCTTCATCTTCGCCGCCATCGGCTCCGCGGTGGGGCTGGGCAACATCTGGCGCTTCCCCTACGTCGCCTACGAAAACGGTGGCGGGGCCTTCATCATCCCCTACCTGGTGGCTCTGGTGACAGCAGGACTGCCGTTCCTGCTGATGGACTACGGGATCGGCCACCGCTACCGGGGATCAGCACCGCTGTCGTTTCGACGGCTCGATCCTCGGGCCGAGGTACAGGGCTGGTGGCAGGTCGCGATCTGCTTCGTCATCGCGGTCTACTACGCCGCCGTCATCGCCTGGGCAGCGCTACACCTTTTTCTCCCTGGACCAGGCATGGGGCAGCGACCCGGAGGGTTTCCTGTTCGGTGAGTTCCTGCCGGCCGGCGATCCCGGGATCAGTCTGGACTTCGTGCCTGGCGTCGCGTTCCCGTTGGCCCTGGTGTGGGTGGTGGTGCTGATCATCATGGTGCTGGGGGTGCTAAAGGGCATCGGCACCACAGCGGTCGTGTTCATCCCGGTGTTGATGCTCACCTTCCTGGCCCTGGTGGTCTCGGCCCTGTTCCTGCCCGGCGCGGTCGACGGTCTCGACGCCCTGTTCGCACCACAGTGGAGCGCACTGACTGAGACTGGGGTCTGGGTGGCCGCCTTCGGCCAGATCTTCTTCTCGCTCTCGGTCGGCTTCGGCGTCATGATCACCTACGCCTCGTATGTCGGGCGGCGCACTGATATGACCGGCTCGGGTCTGGTGGTGGGCTTCGCTAACTCCGGGTTCGAGCTGTTGGCCGGCATCGGCGTGTTTGCTGCGTTGGGTTTCATGGCCTACGCGTCGGGCACCAGCGTCGACGAGGTTGCGACGGAGGGATTGGGGCTCGCATTCGTGGCCTTCCCAGCGATCATCAGTGAGGCGCCAGCCGGGGCGCTGATCGGGGTCTTCTTCTTCGGGGCGTTGGTGCTCGCCGGGGTGACGTCGCTGATCAGCGTGCTCTTCGTGGTGAGCATGCTGCTGCTGACGTGGGTGTTTCGCCGCAGCGTGAGCCTGCGTAAGCACCTGACACGGGACGGCTGGGTGCCCTGGCGAGCCGGGACGTCGTTGGAGGACCCGGAACCGGCCGCGCGAGCAGATGAAGACGTGAACCGATGACAACCGGTGCGATCGTGATGATGCTGGTGGCGATGACCTTCTTGTGGGGAGTCCTGGTCCTCGCGCTGCTCAACATCATCCGCAATCGGCCGACCCCGTCCGGAGAGCCGTTCCCGGCCACAGGGGTCGAGCCCCGCTCTGGTTGAGGCGCAGGGGTCGGGGGCACCCTACGATGGCCCCATCCCCCAACCGAAGGAGTTCAACCATGGCATCCGTTTCGGCCACTCGTCCGATCGTCGTCGGCTACGACGGCTCCGATCCCTCTGAGGCCGCCCTGCAGTGGGCCGCCCGAGCCGCTGACCAGCAGGGGCGCAAGCTCGTCATCCTGCACGCTGCGGAGCGGATCACCTACACCCAGGACGCGGGAAGTGGACTCTGGAAGAACGAGGATGTCATCGCCGACGCCAAGGAGATCGCTGGCGAGGGCCGCAACACGGTCCTGCAAGATTTCCCCGACCTGGAGGTCGACGTCGCCGGCTCACTGTTCAGCGCCAAGGTCGCCCTCGGTGAGCGGTCCACCACCGCCTCGATGATGGTCCTGGGCAGTCACGGTCGCGGCCGGATCGGTGCCATGTTGCTCGGCTCGACCGCGTACTCGGTGGCTGGCTACTCACGTTGCCCGGTGGTCGTCGTCCGCGCCGGATCCGGCACCGACACGCTGCCTGGACCCGACAAGCCGGTCGTGGTCGGCATGAACGGCACCGGCGGCTCCGAGCGCGCCGTCGACATCGGTGCCGATGTCGCCCGCGAGTGGGGAGCACCGTTGCTGGTGGCCACCGTATGGGCTCCGCCGTCCGGCAACCGCAAGCCTGCGGGGTATGACTCGGTCGAGGCGGCCAAGTCAGCCCTTCAGGATGCGGCGGAGAAGGCGAACGCCGACATGCTTCAGCGCGCTACCACCGCGCACAGCGACATTCAGATCGACGGCACGGTGATCGAAGGTCACCGCGTCGACGGACTGATCGAGGCCGGTGAAAGGGGCGGACTGCTGGTCGTCGGCACCCACGGCCAGGGCAGTTTGGCCGGGTCCTCGCTCGGCGCGACCACGCTTGGCGTGCTCAGCCAGTCGAGCGCGCCGGTGATGGTGGTCGACTAAGACCCACTGCGGGTATGCGAGCAGTACGGTGAACCCGGCGTCTCGGCATGCCCCGTTCCGGTCACCGCAGCAGGATCGTCGCTCTTGTACGGCTCCTACGTGCCGATGTCCCACACGGTGACGTCGCCGGTGCCATGCCCATCTCCCGGATGCACGCCCTCGAAGTCGAGGTAATCCAGGTCGTGATCATCGACGTGGATCGCCAGCCGCCGGACATCCGGATCCAGCGTTGGCCCTTTGGGCACGGCCCAACTCGCCAAGACCCCATCGATCTCGAACCGTAGGTCGTAGTGCAAGCGGGTGGCCTGATGACGTTGCACCACGAATCGCCGCAGGCCATCCGGTGCGCTCGTTGCCGATCCGCCATCCTCAGGCAACCTCGACACCACGCACGGTCACGCCTCGGGACGCAGCCCTCATGGCACTTCGATGGACGCGTCGTGCCCGTAGGAGCGCGCCAGCGGGCGGTTGCGGGTCACGAGGGGGCAGTCAAGTGCCTCAGCCAGTGCGACGTATGCCGCGTCGTAGCCCGAAACGCTATGCCGAAGTTGAAAGGCACGCTGCCGCAACGCGTCCTCGAACGGCCACCGGGTGATCGGCAGGTCGTTGAAGTCCGCTAGGGCATCAGTTGCTCTGGCCTCGCTGAGCCGGCCGGCCATGGTCAGTGCCCGCAGAGCAGAAACGACGTCGTAGTCGAGCAAGCTGGGCGCATTGAGATCCTCGAGAGCCAACCGGGTCCGTAGCTCATCCGTGCCCTCCGGCACGGTCAAAGCATCCACCACGGCCGCGGCATCCCCCACAATCACGGTTGGACGCGCTCGCCTCGTTGCTCCCCTCGCTCGGCGCGCGCCGCAGCCAGCACGTCGACTGCCGATCCGGTTGCGCGCTCCGTGCGGGAGGCCGCCCTGTTGAGGACCTCGGCCACCGTTGGCGTGGCCACCTAGCGGGCGAGAATGCCCAGCAGATAGGTATTGAGAGACTCGCCTCGAGCGGCCGCCCGCGCTTTGAGCGCGCGGCACTGCCGAATGGGGCATGACGAGACGGCGGCTGGCTCTCGCGATATCCTGGTGCGCTTGCATGCACCCACATGCACTAGCGTACGCTCGTGGGATGAGCACGACCCTGCAGATCCGTTCGGTGGAGACAGAGTTCGCCGCTGCCGCTAAGGCCGAGGCGGCTCGGCGCAAGATGAGCCTGTCTGACTACCTGAAGGAACTCATCCGGCAGGATCTCGAGCGGAACTCTGCCGAGAGAAGGCGCCGCGAGCTGTATGCCGAGATTGCCCACGATGCCCCGCCCCTGGTCAGTCGGACCGATACGGCGGCAGCCTTGGCCCAGGTCCGCCGCGAGATGGGACTTGGGTGATCGTTCTTGACGCCTCGGCGTGGGTCGATGTGCTCTGTGGTGTCGTCGCGCCTCCGAATCCCGATCAGGCAGTCGTGGTGCCACCACATTTCGACGCCGAAGTTATTGGTGCCCTCCGGGCGTTAAGCCAGCGGCAGGTCCTGACAGACGACCAGGCCGATCGCGCCGTCGACCAGCACCTTCGGGCGGATTTCACCATTGATCGCGACCCTGAGGATGTGCGACAGGCCAGGCGTTGGCGGGAGTCGATGTCCCTGCCGGACGCCTGGTATGCCGCGTTAGCCAGCCGCCTCGACGTGGCCTGGGTGACGACCGATCAGCGCGCAGCCACTGCCGCGCGACGGCTCGGTGTGGTGGTCACCGAGCCGAGCTGACCGAGGGGATCTTCCGTAGACTCGGCGGACGTTGAAACCGAGGAGGCCAAGACCGTGCCCACCCCACCGGGAGACCCCACCCCCGAGCAGCAGAGCGCCCGAGACATCGTCGGCAACATGAGCGACCGCGACATCCAGGCTTTCCTCGCCGCCTGGCAGAGCCAAGGACACTTCGACGCAGCGCCGCAACCACCGAAGAACATCGTCGAGTTGCCTGACCCGCCCGCGCAGCCGAGCCTGTTGCGCATCCGGGTCGATCTCGACGGCTCGCGCCCGGCGATCTGGCGACGGCTCGAGGTCCGCGATGATCAGAGCGTCGAGCAGTTGCATCAAGTGCTTCAGGCGGCGATGGGGTGGACCGACTCGCACCTGCACCGCTTCTGGTTGGGCCCAAAGAAGCAGATCTGGACCGGCCCACACCTGATCAACGACGGCGATCCCGAGGAAGGTGAAGAAGGCGTCCACGAGCGTGACGCGCAGGTCGGTCAGGTGCTGCGCGCCGTCGGCGACCGGTTGTTCTACACCTACGACTTCGGCGACGACTGGACGCACACCATCAAGGTCGAAGAGGTCACGCCGCTGTCCGCCGACGCCCCGAACGCGGTATGCACCGGTGGCCGCAACGCCTGCCCACCCGAGGATGTCGGCGGCGCGCACAGCCACAACGAACTTGTCGCCGCCTGGAAGGAGGCCCCGGATCTCTCAACGATGGATGAGCAGTATGCCGATTGGCTCCCCCCAGGTTGGGACCCGACCGAGTTCTCGGCGGCCGACGCCACGAAGGCAATCGAGATGGCCGGCGCAAGCATCGACGAAATACTCGCCATGGCGAGCGCTACGACGCTGATGCACTCGGCGCTCGACGACCTCCTCATCCGCGCAAGTCCTGGGCTCCGGAAGGAACTCGCCCGGCGACTGGACTGGATGGGCGAGCACACCGCATACCTGGACGAGGTCGACGGGCCCGGACTGGACCCGGACACGCTCGCGCAAGCGGTGCGGCCCTGGCGGGTGTTGTTGGAGATCGCCGGCACCGACGGCATCCCGCTGACTGGAGCCGGGTGGATGAAACCTGCGGTAGTGAAGGCGATCTACGACGAGCTAGGTATGGCGCAGGAGTGGATCGGCGTGGGCAACCGAGAAGACCTGACGATGCCGGTGCGCGAACTGCGGGAGAGCGCCCAGCGGGTTGGCCTGCTCCGCAAGAGCAAAGGTCGCCTCCTCTTGACTCCAGCCGCTCGCAAGGTCGGCACCGACGACGAAGCGCTGTGGGAACACCTCACGGCTCGTGCGCTGCCGACGCGAGCCGGCTTCGAGCGCGACGCCAGCACCTTGTGGCTCGTTGCGGTGTCGGTCGGCGGTGACGTTCGATCGGCCTCCTCGGATGAGTTGGCCGACTGGCTCACCGCCTTGGGTTGGCGCACTACAGACGGTGACGTCGTGCCCCCGATGTATCTGCCTCAGACCACTCAGGCGATCTCGGCCCTGGTCTCCCGCGTGGCCGGCCGGACGGGGCGCTGGGACGTCGACCCGGAGGTGGCTCAGGCGTTCGCGCGCGCTGCGCTCATGGGTGATGATGACTGATCGGATGCACCGCGAGCAGTTCTTGGGCCGGCTCGCGGACCTCGATCGCAAGCAGGTCAGCAAGGTGCTGTGGACGGTCTATTGGCGCGGTCCGGCTGCTATCCGACAGCGCATCGAAGCGGAGTTGGACGCTGCCGAACGTGGTGTCCCATCCCAACCTCCGCAGCCCCCAGCAGTTGATCCCGCGACGGTGCTCGCGGAGATCGACCAGTTCGTTGCCCTGGCCCGATCGGGGGCATACATGGGACGGGACCGGCGCGTCTCGCCTCGTGAGCGGACCCGCTGGCGGTTCACCTTTCAGCGGTTGGCCAAAGACGCCCAGCGAGCCCTCAAGGATCCTGATCCCAGCGACGCGATGGCCGCCGTGGAGCACCTGATCGACCTTGTCCAAGATATGGCTGGGACTGACTTCTTCCGCTCCGAGGATCCGGTGGAAGCC
>JBGTGC010000297.1:0-16014 GCA_041746935.1 Dermatophilaceae bacterium | reverse complement strand
CGTGATCTCAATGTCGAGTCGAGGTTGATGGGGGCTCTCGTGGTGCTCGTAACACAACGCTACGACTGGCACAGCATTGGCTCGGGGGTCGTCGCTGAGACTGCACGCACGGCCCTGGAGGCAGCATGCCCGGCTGTGCTTTTGGCCGAGGAAGTGCTCGTGGGCCGGCGCGAGGGGATGTCGTTGGGGATCAGCGGCAGCTACGGCCTGCGCTCCTGCGAGACGTTGGCGCAGATGGGGGAACGGGTGGCCAGGACGTGGTCCCCGCCTCCCCGCACGGTTTGAAGGTTCTCTTCAGGGAAGTGAGTATCATGGGAGCAGGTCACGCAGACAGGGACACCTTGGGAACAACGGTGCAGGCACCCGGCGTTGACCGGCGACAGGCACAGCCCCGAGAGGACAGGACTCATCGCAATGAGCGTTCACGACACCCAGGTCGACCCCACCACGACCGATGCTGCCAGCGGAGCCGACCACGGCGTGCTGCTCACTGACTTGGCGGCCAACAAGGTGAAGAGCCTCTTGGAGCAGGAAGGCCGCGACGATCTGCGTCTGCGCATCGGGGTGCAGCCTGGCGGGTGTTCCGGCTTGATCTACCAGTTGTACTTCGACGAGCGCTCGCTTGACGGTGATTTGCTGCACGACTTCTCAGGCGTGGAGGTCGTGGTGGACCGGATGAGCGCCCCGTATCTCGATGGTGCCACCATCGATTTCGCAGACTCGATCGAGAAGCAGGGCTTCACCATCGATAACCCCAATGCGGGCAGTTCCTGCGCGTGTGGAGACTCGTTCAGCTGAGGGGCGCGGCGGCGATGTAGGTTCGCCGCATGAAGTTCGCTGTATGTGGGTCCATCGCGACCGATTACCTCATGACCTTCGCCGGCCGTTTCGCCGACTCTCTGGTGCCTCAGGAGTTGCACCAAATTTCGGTGTCGTTCCTGGTCGATGACCTCCAGGTCCGCCGGGGCGGCGTCGCAGCCAACGTGTCCTTCGGGATGGCCAAGTTGGGTCATCAACCCATCTTGGTCGTGGCGGTGGGGGACGATTTCGCGTCCTACCGATCGTGGCTGCAGCGCCACGGCGTCAACTGCGACTATCTGTGGGTCTCCGAGGTGCGGCATACCGCTCGCTTTATCGTGACTACGGACACGGCCATGGCACAGATTGCGAGTTTCTACGCTGGCGCGATGAGTGAGGCCCGCAACATCGAGCTGGGTCCCATCCTCGATGCCGAAGGGGGCCTCGGGCTGGTGCTGATCAGCCCAGATGATCCCGAAGCCATGCTCCGGCACAGCACCGAATGCCGCACCCGGGGGTTGGCGTTTGCTGCCGACCCCTCCCAACAGTTGGCCTTTATGGAGGGCGCATCGATCCGTCGGCTGGTCGATGGGGCGGCGTATCTCTTCACGAACGAATACGAAGCCGCAATGACCGAGCAGAAGACGGGCTGGGATAGCGAGGAGATCCTGCGCCGAGTAGGCACGCGGGTCATCACCCGCGGCAAAAACGGGTGCTCGGTGATCACCGCAGGTGCCGAACCCATCGATGTCGCCATCGCGGGCGAAGTCACTCCTGTGGACCCGACCGGAGTGGGGGACGGGTTCCGGGCCGGCTTTCTGGCTGGCTTGGCGTGGGGGTTGGGCCACGAGCGCTGCGCACAGTTGGGCTCCACGGTCGCCTCGTACGTGCTGGCCACGGTTGGCACTCAGGAGTACGACGTGGAGCCTGAGACTTTCTTGTCCAGGATGCAGCAAAGTTACGGTGCGGCAGCTGCCGAAGAGGTAGAGCCGCATCTGGGTCGTGACCGCTGATCTGGGGCCGGGTGGCCCGGCGCTGATGCCATCGCCCTCACCGTGGGTGTTCGACCTGAAGGAAGCGGCCGCAGGGGAGGACTTGATCGCGGTTGGGGCCGATCTGGCCCCTGGAACCCTGCTCGCGGCATACCGTGCCGGTGTATTTCCGATGGGTGTGGGGGAACGTGGTGCCCCACCAATGGGGTGGTGGTCACCTGACCCCCGCGGGGTCCTAGGCCCTGGAGATCTCCACGTGTCGCGATCCATGACGCGCAGCATGCGGTCCTTTGAGATTCGCATCGACACGGCCTTTGCCGAGGTTGTTGCGGCGTGCGCGGATGAGCGCCGCCCCGGTCGGTGGATAACTGGCAGCATCGCCGAGGCCTACGCCCGCTTGCACCAGCTGGGTTGGGCGCACAGCGTCGAGGCATGGAGGGGGGAGCATCTCGTCGGCGGCCTGTATGGCGTGTCTATCGGTGGACTCTTTGCTGGCGAGTCAATGTTTCACCGGGTCGATGACGCATCGAAGGCCGCCCTGATCGGCCTAGTCGGCTATTTGGATGGCGGGCCGCCCACCTGGCTGATCGATGTCCAGTGGAGAACCGAGCACCTGAGCACCTTGGGTGTGCGAGAGGTCAGCCGTGGCACGTACCTCGACCTCATTGCCCCGCTACTGGATCAGTCCCACCGATGGCATGGCGCGCGACAACTACTACCCAGCGCCGTGCAAGGGAGCCCAACGGGGTAGCATTTGGACAGTTCCGGCTGGGATACAACTGTGAGGTGTGCTGTGCAACGACGGACTAACATGGCTCCACGCTACAAAGGGCGTCCTTGGGCACTCGTGTTCGTCGTCTGTGTGGGTTTGTTGACCCTGTCTGGGTGTGGCGCCATCGTCGAACGGGGCTTCATGCCTGAGCCGATCACGACCGAGGGCCCGGCCATCACGGACTTCTGGAACGCCACGTGGATTGCCGCTCTTGCTGTCGGGGTGCTGGTATGGGGTCTGATCCTGTGGTGCATGGTCGCCTATCGCCGTCGTAGTGCCGATCAGCCGCTTCCCCCGCAGATTCGCTACAACGTGCCTCTGGAGATCCTCTACACCGTCGTGCCGCTGCTGATGGTCGCGGTTCTGTTTGGCAAGACCGTCCAGTTGGAGAGCGACATGCTCGACACGACCGCTGAGCCCGACGTCATCGTCAATGTCGCGGCCAAGAAGTGGAGCTGGGACTTCAACTACGTCAACGAGAACGTCTACCTCGAAGGACAGCAACCCGAGAACATGGATGCCGGGTTGCCCGGAGTTGTCGATGAACTCCCCACGATGGTGCTGCCGGTCGACAGCCGCGTCGAGTTCGTGCTGACATCTCGTGATGTCATCCACTCATTCTGGGTCCCACAGTTCTTGCGCAAGCTCGACATGGTGCCCGGCCGGGTCAACGTTTTCCAGGTCGTCACCAGCGAAGAGGGCGTCTTCCAAGGCAAGTGTGCGGAATTGTGCGGTGCTTACCATTCGAACATGCTCTTCCAGGTCGAGGTGGTGTCCCAAGAGGAGTACGACGCTGCGATGGCTGACCTCGAGGCCATGGGGAACACTGGCCAGTTGGGCGTCGACGTCAACCTTTACCCGTTGCAGATCGACCAAGACGAAAAGCTTCCGGAGGGGAGTAACTGATGGCAACTATCGTCGGACCTGAAACCCGCAGTCCAGCTGATTCTGGCCCCCCGCCGCCGGCACCGCCGAAGAACTACGGTGCGCTGTTCGTCAAGGTCATCACGACGACGGATCACAAGGTCATCGGCAATCTCTATTTTGTGACGTCCTTCGTGTTCTTCATGCTCGGTGGCCTGATGGCCCTGGTCATCCGAGCCGAGCTGTTCTTGCCCGGGCTCCAGGTGGTGGACAACCCCGAGCAGTACAACCAGATGTTCACGATGCACGGCACGATCATGCTGTTGCTCTTCGCGACACCTCTCTTCGCAGGCTTCGCGAACGCTTTGATGCCGCTGCAGATCGGCGCACCGGACGTTTCCTTCCCCCGCCTCAACATTTTAGCCTACTGGCTCTACCTCTTCGGTGGTCTCATCGCTTCCGCAGGTTTCCTGACCCCCAGCGGGGCGGCTGCCTTCGGGTGGTTCGCGTATCAGCCTTTGGCTGGCGCGGCACACAGCCCGGGACTTGGCGGTGACCTGTGGGTGATGGGTCTGGCCCTGGGTGGATTCGGAACCATCCTGGGTGCGGTCAACTTCATCACGACCATCATCTGCATGCGTGCACCGGGTATGACGATGTTCCGTATGCCGATCTTCACCTGGACCGTCCTGGTGACGTCGTTGCTCGTCATCATGGTCTTCCCGGTCTTGGCCGCCGCGCTCTTCGGCATGGCCGCTGACCGCATGATGGGGGCCCAAGTCTTCAACCCCACCTACGGCGGGGCAATGCTCTGGCAACACCTGTTCTGGTTCTTCGGTCACCCAGAGGTCTACATCATCGCGCTGCCCTTCTTCGGGCTCATCTCCGAGATATTGCCGGTCTTCAGCCGCAAGCCGCTCTTCGGTTACAAGACCTTGGTGTTCGCCACCATCGCGATCGCTGCACTCTCGATCAGCGTGTGGGCCCATCACATGTACGCCACGGGAGCGGTGCTCTTACCATTCTTCGCGGTGATGACGATGCTCATCGCAGTGCCAACTGGCGTGAAATTCTTCAACTGGATCGGCACGATGTGGGGAGGGACACTCGTCTTCGACACTCCGATGATCTGGTCAATCGGCTTCCTCGTGACCTTCTTGTTTGGCGGTTTGACAGGAGTGATCCTCTCCAGTCCTGCGTTGGACTTCCACCTCAGTGATTCATACTTCGTCGTGGCGCACTTCCACTACGTCGTCTTTGGGACCGTGGTCTTCGCGATGTTCGCCGGCTTCTACTTCTGGTGGCCCAAGTTCACAGGTCACATGCTGAACGAGCGGCTCGGCAAGATCCACTTCTGGTCACTCTTCATCGGCTTCCACGGGACCTTCCTGATTCAGCACTGGCTGGGCGTCTACGGCATGCCGCGTCGGTACGCGGACTACCTGCCTGAAGATGACTTCACGTGGATGAACCAAGTCTCGACGGTCTTCTCGTTCATCCTTGGCGCATCTACCCTGATCTTCATCTACAACGCTTGGAAGAGTTTTCAGGGGCCGAAGGTCGAGGTCGACGATCCGTGGGGCTACGGCATGTCGTTGGAGTGGGCCACGTCGTGCCCGCCCCCGCGTCACAACTACAGCTCCATACCGAGGATCCGTTCGGAGCGACCTGCATTCGATCTGCACCACCCGAATGTCGCCACTCTAGAGTCGCCCGAACCTGACAAGGACGTGATGGAGCAGTTGCTCGGTGGTCCCACTACGGACCCCAATGCCAACGTGGGCACTGACCACGGTGGTTCTCGTGGCAACAGTCAGCACTGAGCGAAAGGGCTCTTGTTATGAAGGCTGAGACAAGGCTGTTTGCCATTCTCATTCCATTCTTTGCGGTCATGGCAGTGATCTACGCGTACTTCACCGACTTCGGCGAATGGGTGGGCATCGTCGGATTGGTGTTGACGGCTTCATTGTGCGCCTTCGTCGCCTTCTATCTGTGGCTGACCGCGCGCAAGATCGACTTCCGCCCGGAGGACAACCTCGAAGGTGAGATAGCCGAGCAAGCTGGCGACTACGGTTTCTTCAGCCCGCACTCCTGGTGGCCCCTGTGGCTCGGGCTCTCCGCTGCTGCGCTCTTTATGGGTGTCGCGATCGGCTGGTGGATGGTCATCATCGCCGCTCCGTTCGCCGCCTATGCAACCGTGGGGTGGACTTTCCAGTATTTCCGCGGCGAGAACGCTGTTTAACCCGTTGAGTTGCATCTGAGGCAGATGCCTCGAACAGCTCCAAGGCAGTTGTGCCCCTAGCCTCGTTTGTCCGTGCAGTGCCCGTTTTAGGTACCGCTGAGGACGGATCGCGCCCTATGCACGGCATGACGTATTGCCGAGACTGCCATAACTTTGACCGGGAGGGTGGCCATGATGGCAATTTCTTGTGACGGCGTAGTGGAGCCATCAAGGAAATGAAGCACTCGCGATGGGGGGTTGCGGTCGAAGAGGCGGACAAAGAACTCGACGCCATTCAGGCTGTTGTTGGCCAGGGCGCGCAGCATTACTGCGTCCATCCACACATGTCGGCGGGGGTAGGCGCGAGGGGGCGCAATGCCAGCCGCCGTTAAGGGGAGTCCAGCTGTGTGGGCGGCGACGATCGCGGAAGCCATAGCGCTGCCTTGACGTTGCATCGCCGCAAACGCATAACCGGTTGAGCCCCTGGTCGCACCGCCAGGTCCGCCAATGCGCACCGTGCGGTCTCCAGCCGTGGCAGAGCGCAGGGCGTCATCCATGACGATCACACCTTGTTCGGTATGCCGCGTTTCAGCCATCACCAAACCCAGCTTGGTGCGGTAATCGCCCAGCGCAACGGCGTATTCGGCATCGTCTAGGACTGCAGGCGAGAACTCTGTGTACTCAACCAGAGTGGTCCCGTCCGGGGCGGGGAGACGATAGCCGAAGGCCACCCCGACCGGCGGCTGTGGTAGCGAGAAGTCCATAAAGACCGCAGTGTCTGCGCGGTCTTTACCGCGCGCCTGAGCCTGCGGACTCGGTCGGTTCGCAGCGTCGACGTCGGTGACCACCTCGCCGCGGAAGTGCTGCAAAAGAACAGTGGCAGCGGCACGGTCTGGGGGAGATGGCCGTGAATCCAGTGCTACCTGCGCGGTGACCGTCCCGTCTGAGGTCTCCACGATCACGTGGTCTGCCGACGTGTCCACCGAGTTCACAGTGGCCCGAACGTGAGTGATCGTGAGGAGTTCGCTCACTGCGGACGCCTGGGTGGCAACCTGAGCGTAGAGATCGTGACTCCGGACCATGACGTAGCGCAGCGAGCCGAGGTGCAGAGTGCGTGCACGGCCGTCGGCACCGATCACGGACAGGTTCTGCCACGAAGCGGCGATGCTGGGCTCCAGTAAGGCCAGGTGTGGATCAGCCACATCCCACCATGAGCACCACGTTCGATCTGCCGGGAGTGAATTGAGTCGGTCGACGGGATCCACCACCACCACGCGCAAGGGGCTGCGACGTCTGGCCTGGGCGCTCGAATCTGCAGCGCTCATGCTGACGGGTTGAGCGCTCAGTTTAGCTGTGAGGTGTTGAAGCACCATCACGGCCGCGCCCCCACCACCAAGAAGCACAAGGTCGGCTGTGCGATCAGTATCTCCTGTAGCCACCTGCACAGCATGCCCGATGGGCGATTGCGGTTTGACGCTGGCTACCCCCAGCCGAGGGCGTGGAGGCGGTCCTCCTCGATGCCGAAGTGGTGCGCGATCTCGTGGACTACCGTGATAGTTATCTCGTCGACGAGCTCGGCGCGATCAACGCACATGCGTGAGAGTGGCCCGCGGAAAATAGTGATGTGGTCGGGCAGCTCCTGCGACCATCCATCTTCGCGATCGGTCAAGGGGACACCGTCGTAGACGCCCAAGAGATCCGGCTCATCGTGCGCAGGCTCGTCTTCGACGAGAAAGACGACGTTGCTCAACATGTCAAGAAGCGCCGTCGGGATGGCATCCAGAGCATCACCGACTGCGTCTTCGAACTCGCGATGACTAAGCCACTGTTGCTCGTTCGTCACGCAGGGCCGCCCAGCACGTCCGTGCGGCGGCCCTGCGTGGACAACGTATCGAAGGAGCCGACTTAGCGAACGCTGCTTTCTTCGATCGCAGCGGGTTCTCCCGGTACGGCATTGACCGGCTCGCTGAGCTGCGGCATCTCTGTCGGGAAAGAGTCGTGCTCACCATGTGAGTGAGCCGCTGCCAACTCGGCGGGGGTAACAGGCTGCACCTGGTCGCGGAAGTAGAAGTCCGAGAGTGCTCTGCGCAGCACGTTACCGACCGGCTGAGGCTTACGGACCCCATGCTCGTCAACGCCTGCGCCTTGCTCGAAGGCCAACGGGTACTGCGGATCGTGCTGTACCAGCGTCCAGCGAGTGTAGGGATCCAGAGGCTCGTGAACCTCGTAGAACTCACCCTCAGGGGTGCGGACCACACGTCCGCTCTCTGTGCCGTGCAACACCGTGTCGCGATCGGAGCGCTGCAACGAGATACACAGACGCTTGACCACGAAGAAGGTGATGAATGGCGCGATGAAGAACATGGCCCGGAAGAGCATGGTGAGGTCGTTGAGCGACAACCCCAACTTGATCGCCAGAATGTCGTTGACCGAAGCCATGGCCAGGACAAGATAAATCGCGATGGCCGCGGCCCCGACTGCTGTGCGGACCGGTGCGTTGCGGGGACGATCCAACAGGTGGTGCTCGCGCTTGTCGCCAGTGATCCAGGACTCGACGAAGGGATAGACGCCAATGATGAGCCACACCAGCGGCAGTAGCACCAACGAACCCAAGAAGATATTGAAGCCGTAGGTATTGCCGAAGGCGCTGAACTCGAGCCACCCGGGTAGCAACCGCAGCGCACCATCGGAGAACCACATGTAGAAGTCAGGCTGTGAACCCGCTGTCACCTGCGTCGGATCGTAGGGGCCGAAGACCCAAACCGGGTTGATCTGGACCAGAGCCGAGATCAACGCAGTGATACCGAACACGATGAAGAAGAATCCGCCTGCCTTGGCCATGTAGACCGGCATCAGCGGGAAGCCCACGACGTTGTTGTTCGTGCGGCCGGGCCCGGGGTATTGGGTGTGCTTATGCACCAAGACCAAGACGATGTGCACCGTGAACAGACCGACGAGAAGGGCCGGAATGAGAAGCACGTGGGCGATATAAAGGCGCGGAATAATCATTTCGCCGGGGAAAGGGCCGCCGAACACGAAGAAGGTCATGTAACTGCCGATGACCGGTGCCGACTGCATGAAGCCGGCCATGGCTCGAATGCCAGTGCCCGAAAGGAGGTCATCAGGCAGTGAGTAGCCAGCAAAGCCCTCGATGATGGCCAGCAAGGACAGCACGGTGCCGATGACCCAGTTGATCTCGCGCGGCTTGCGGAAGGCGCCGGTGAAGAAGACCCGAGCCATGTGCAGGGCGATGCCCACAACGAAGAGCAGAGCGGCCCAGTGATGGAGCTGCCGGATGAGCAAACCGCCCTTGATGTCGAACGAAATGTCCAACGTAGTGGCGTAGGCCTCGCTCATGTGTACGCCCTTGAGCGGCACGTACGAACCGTTGTATTCGACCTCTCCCATGCTGGGCACGTACCAGAACGTCAGGAACGTTCCAGTGATGAGACAGATGACCATCGAGTACATGGCGACTTCACCCAGCAGGAATGACCAGTGATCCGGGAAGACCTTGCGCAGCAGGAACTTCATGCCCTTGGCGCTACCAACCCGTTCATCGGTCCAGATGATCGGCGCGGCGAGGGTGGGTTTGCCGCGTTCTTCTGCCGAAGTCTGTGCGGTGCTTGTCGTAGCGTCAGTGCGAACCTCGTTCGCTCCTTGCGGCACTCTGGATGTTGTCGACATCAGTCACGCTCCCAGAAACTTGGTCCTACAGGCTCGGCGAATCCGTCGGCCGCGACGAGATATCCCTCGGTGTCCACGGTGATTCGCAATTGAGGCAGGGCGCGCCTGGCGGGCCCGAAGATGACTTTGCAGTCCTGCGTCATGTCGAAGGTCGACTGGTGGCAGGGGCACAGAAGGTGGTGAGTCTGCTGCTCGTACAAGGCGACGGGGCAGCCAACGTGGGTGCACACCTTGGAGTAGGCCAGGATGCCTTCAAACCCCCAGTCCAAAGACTTCTGACTCGTCACGACCTCCGGGTCCAAGCGAACAAGGATGACTTGATCCTCAGCTTTGGCCTCGAGCAGTTCGTGGGCGGTGAGTTCTTCCTCGGCTTCTTCGCCGACGAAACCCTCAGGCAGGATGTGGAACACGGATCCGATCGTCACGTCCGAGGCGCGAACGGGTGCCCCCGACGGGTCGACCATCAGGCGTAGGCCGGCTTTCCAGTTGGTGTCGTAGAGGTCTTCGCCGGGAGCCGGGCCCAAACTGCCGGCGACTTGAAGCACCAACGGGATGGCGAACAATCCCAGTGCTCCGGCCGCGCTCTGCAAAATGAGCGGCCGACGGCCCAGCTGAGACTCTTTCCAGCCTGCGCGAAGGTGGCTGGCTGCCCCTTCGCGCACCTCCTCTGAGGATGCTTGCTCGTGGCGCTCTTCAATGACCTCTTCGTCGGGCATCAGGGTCTTGGCCCAGTGCACGGCTCCAAAGCCGATCCCCAAGAGAGAAACAGTCATGGTCAGGCCAAGTGCGACGTGGTAAAGGCTAATTTCGCCGATGCCGACGAATTGGCCTCGCGCCTCGAGGGGGATGAAGAAGTAGGCAGCAACGAAACCCAGCGTGCCCAGCGCCGATAGGAAGAACATGGCGACGACTTGCAACTCCGCGCGCTTGGCCGCTTTATCGTCAACGTCGCTTCGGCGGGGTACGTGTGGGGCCAGACCGGGGTTCTCAAAGCGGCCAGGCAACAGTGACCCCCCGTGGGCTGCCGGAAGGTTCGCCGAATCTTTGCTCGTCGCGGGGGTGTTGTCACTCATGATCAAGCAGCCTTTCGTCCCAGCCACACGGCGGCGGCGATGAGCAGCCCGACGCCGAAGGTCCAGATGAAGATCGCGTCGCCAGCGGGTCCGAGCGACCCGAGGGCCTGCCCACCGTAGGAGGTGCCGCCCTCCTCGATGTCCTTCAGGAAGGCGATGACGTCGCGCTTCTCCTCGGGGGAAATATTGTCGTTATTGAAGACCGGCATGGACTGTGGGCCCGTCAGCATCGCTTCATAGATGTGTTGAGGTTCGACGTTCATCAAGCTGGGTGCGTATTTACCTCGGGTCAAGGCACCGCCCGCTCCGGAGGAGTTGTGGCACATGGCGCAATTGGTGCGATAGATCTTGCCTCCATTGGCGATGTCGGCACCTTCGAGGTCAAGATACTTCGCATCAGGCACGTCGGGTCCAGGACCGAGGGACCCAATGTAGGCAGCCATCGCCGTGATTTCTTCGGTGCTGAAGTTGACTGCGTCGCGATTGGCTGGTGCCTGCACCCCAGGCGCGGCCAGTGGCATACGCCCGGTGGCCACCTGGAAGTCGACAGAAGCGGCACCAACCCCGACGAGCGACGGTCCGTACTGGCCATTGCCCTGCGCGTTCGTGCCGTGGCACGAGGCGCAGTTGGCGAGAAAGAGCGTCCGCCCGGCTTCGATCTCTTGCATCGAGGCTGTGGCACCGGCCGTCCCCGGCACCGCCTTGGGCTGCAGCGCGGCGTAGGCCGTCCCGGTCAAGGTAAGGCCGAAAAGGAGCACCAGCAAGATGGCGAGCGGACTACGGCGGCGGGCGGCCAGTCGTTTCACTGGTGTGTCCTCACGTCAGCAACGGTCAGGGATGTCGAAGAGAAAACGGTTCTCGGCACGGCGATCACTTCACGACGTAGATCGTGAGGAAGAGAGCCACCCAGACCACGTCGACAAAGTGCCAATAGTACGAAGCCACCACGGCGCTCGTCGCTTGGCTATGGGTGTATCTCTTGGCTGTGAAACTGCGGCCGATAATCAAGAGGAACATGATGAGGCCGCCGGTGACGTGCAAACCATGGAACCCGGTGGTCATGTAGAAGACGGAGCCGTAGGGGCTAGAACTCAACGTGACGCCCTCGCGGATGAGTTCGGCATACTCCAGAATCTGACCAGCAACGAACGTCGCCCCGAAGATGTAGGTCAGGACATACCACTCGCGCATGCCCCACTTGCCGACCTCGGTGAGCTTGCCGGTCCGGCTCGGCACCCCTTGCTCGGCCTTGAAGACACCAAGCTGACACCACACCGAGGAAATCACCAGGATGGTGGTGTTGGCCAGGGCAAACGGCACGTTGAGCATTTCGGTATTTTCGGTCCACAACTCTGGTGCGACCGACCGAATCGTGAAGTACATCGCGAAGAGCCCGGCGAAGAACATGATCTCGCTAGAGAGCCACACGATGGTGCCCACCGCCACCATGTCTGGTCGGCTCACGGGGCCGCTGGCAGAGGGCGCACCCGCCGTCGGGGACTGCGCAGTCATTGAAGTCGTCGCCACGCCTTCCAGTATGACCTATGCGCGTAGTACAGCGTCAGCGACCCTCCCGTGAACCTGGAGGCAGCGCTGGGAGTGCAGTGATGGGTAGCATCTGCCCATGACCGTCTCGACCCTGACCGAGCAGAGTCCCAAACTGCGTCGCATCTCGATCTTGCTATTCAGCGACGACAGGTCCACGCGCGACGCCGTGCGACTAGGTGTCGGTAGCAAGCCCGCACCCGGCGTCGAGGTCGAGCGCTGGCATGAGTGCGCCACCGCACCCGGCGTCGAGCTGGCGCTCGATGAGGGTGAGTTCGACGTGCTCATCCTGGACGGGGAAGCGCAGCCGTTCGGTGGACTAGGCCTGTGTCGCCAGTTGAAGAACGAGTTGTTTCAGTGCCCACCTGTGTTGGTGCTGACCGGGCGACCCAATGACGGTTGGCTGGCCGCGTGGAGTCAGGCCGACGGAGCGGTGCCACACCCGCTTGACCCAGCGGTGCTGGCCGCGACCGTGGCGCGGCTCGCGCGGCGGTGAACTCGCCCGAGCCGACGTCCTGGACTTCGCTCCTGCGGCATCTTCTAAGTGGTCAGAATCTGTCGGGGCAGCAGGCGGCCTGGGCCATGGACGAGACGATGGCTGGCCGCGCCACCCCGGCCACTCTCGCCGCGTTCCTCGTGGCTCTGCGAGCCAAGGGGGAGAGTGTGGAGGAGATGCGGGCGCTCTCCGACATGATGCTCGAGCATGCGGTGCCGTTTGAGAAGGCCGAGAACGTTCGCGCGCTCGACATCGTGGGGACCGGCGGCGATGGCTCCCACTCGGTGAACATCTCGACCATGTCGGCCATCGTCGCCGCTGGAGCCGGCGTGACCGTTGTCAAACACGGAAACCGGGCCGCGTCGTCGTCGTCTGGATCGGCGGATGTGCTCGAGGCGCTCGGGGTGCGCCTGGACCTGAGTCCCGAGCGGGTCGCTCAGGTCGCCCATCAGTGCGGCATAACCTTCTGTTTCGCGCAGGCGTTTCACCCTTCGATGCGGCACGCGGGCCCGACCCGCCGAGAGATTGGCGTGCCCACAGCGTTTAACTTCCTGGGGCCGCTCACCAATCCTGCGCAGCCAACCTACTCAGCCGTTGGCGTCGGCGATGCGGTGATGGCCCCGATCATGGCGGGGGTCTTCGCCGATCGAGGCAAGCAAGCGGTGGTCTTCCGCGGCGACGACGGCCTCGATGAGGTCACTCCCTTCACCACGACCTCACTATGGTGGGTGGCCGATGGTGTCGCCGCCCCGTTTGTGCTCGATCCTCGGCGCGTCGGCTTCGACTTCGCCCCGGCCGGGGCGTTGCGCGGTCAGGACGCAGCGTTCAACGCAGACATCGTGAGGTCCGTATGTGGCGGGCAGGCGGGGCCGATTCGTGACGCTGTCCTGTTGAACGCGGGCATCGCGATGGCCCTGGTGGGCGATGACCCTTCTGGCGGCGTTCGCCAGGCTCCCGTTGACGAAGAACACTTGCATGAGCGCTGGGCAGTCGGAATACGGGCGGCGGAGGGGGCTATCGACGGCGGCGAGGCCACGGCGAAACTCGACTTGTGGGTCCGCGCCACGCAGAGTTGAGCCTTCTGGCTTCGTCGAGCCTTGCGCATCGACCTGCACTTAGGTGCCCAGCGTCTGGAGTTCGTCACGGGATGCGCCCGCTCCGCCCACGGGGCAGGTCCAGATCCCCTCGAGGTCGACGAGCCGTGCCCCCGGAGTCTCCAACCAATCCAGAATCAGTTCACTCTCTTGGGGGTGCGTGGTTTGACCGTTGTCTGCCTGCAGTGGTGCCACCACTTCCGCGCTCTCGCGCAGGGCAGAGATCATCGGCAGCGGATCGTGCCCCGCCGGGCACACTCCGGCCCCCGCCAGACGGCCATAGCGCACACAGATGATCTCCCATCCACCCTCAGCCCGTCGACGAGCAGCCACCATCTCCGCACTGCTGCGCAGGGGCTCCAAACGTTGAGCACGTGCTGCTGCGCGCACCAGGGCAAGCATTCGATCTCGGACGACGGCGGCGTCTTCATAGCGCTGGGTTTGGGTCAGTTCGAGCAGCCGGTGATGGAATTGGGCCACGACATCGCTCGTGCGCCCCACCAGGGCCTCGCGAGCCTGACCCGCGATCACTGCATACTCATCGATGCTCTGTTGCCCAGCGCATGGGGCGCCACACCGGCCCAGCTGCGCCAGGATGCAGGGGCTACCCGTGCCTTTGCGGCTGAGCCTGGACGTGCACTGGCGGATCGGCACGACTTCATGGACCGCCGCGACTGCCTCGGCTGCCACCTTGCGATTGTCGAACGGGCCCACGTAGTCGGCCCCGTCGCCGCGCACCGAGGACACAATGGATAAGCGCGGGAAAGCCTCAGAGGTCAATTTCACCCACACAGCCCGCTCCGGGTTGCGCGATCGCGCGTTGTAGGGCGGCTTGTGGGAAGCGATCAAGCGCAACTCACGAACCTGCGCTTCGAGGCGGGTCTGACAGATGATCGGCGTGATCGACTGTGCGAGGCGGACCATGTCGCTCATCCGACGGCGCGTCTCCGAGGCGGTGAAGTACGTGCGCGTCCGCCGTCGAATATCGACCGATGTGCCGACGTAGAGGGGCGAGCCATTGCGGTCCTTGAAGACGTAGACCCCCGGAGCCGAGGGCATCGCATCAGCCAAGAACCGCTTGCGCCGCGTTGTCGCCGGGACCCGACCCGAGTAGCCCACCAGCTCCTCGAGGGTGTGCACCCCCACACTGCCGACTCGCTCGATCAATGCATGCAAGACGTCGACCGTGGCTTGGGCGTCATGCAGGGCCCGATGATCGGGAGTGGTTTGGGCACCGAACAACGCAGCCAGACTGGATAGTTTGTGGTTCGGCGACTCCTCGCGGGTCACCAACTGCCGGGCTAGGTGGACCGTGTCGACCACGGAGAAACCCGGCCACCGGTGCCCAGTGGCGGTGGCCGCAGCCCTGAGGAAAGAGATGTCGAAGCCTGCGTTGTGGGCCACCAGCACGCTGCCCCGAGCGAAATCCAAGAACGAGGGCAGCGCGGACTCGATGCGTGGGGCACCGGCCACCGTGCGGTTGGAGATCCCGGTCAACACGGTGATGAAGGCCGGGATCGCGATCGTGGGCCGTACGAGGGTCTGAAATTCGCCCAGGACGACCCCGCCCCGCACCTTCACGGCACCGATCTCGGTGATCTGTGAATCGCTAGGTGAGCCACCGGTGGTCTCCAGATCCACGACGACGAACGTCACCTCGGATAGCGCGGTGCCGAGGTCGTCGAAGGTGGGTTGAAGCATGCCTGGAACGGTAGATCTGTCCCCCGACAGACCCAGTCAATGCAGGGGTGTGTCGGTGCCGGCCTTTAGCGTCGCCATCACCCAAACGGAGGTGACACGCGATGACCATCATCGACTGCAACATATGCCCGGTACGAGGCCAGCATTGTTCGAGTTGTTTTGTGCCTGTCGTGGCCGGAGCGTGGCTGCGACCCGAGACTCCACAGTCCGCGATCCCCGGGATCTCAGCAGGATCGCCGTCTACGTGGCCCGGGCACAGTCAGCCCACAGTGACGTCCGCACCCACATCGACTTCGGCTGGCCGGCGCTCAATGCCGTTGAGCGACGCGGAGTGGGACGCAGTCGATGTGTTCATCGGCGAGGGATTGGTCAATGCCCTTGATGTGCTCGACCTCGTGGCCACACCTGATAGTTCTGCGTTGCCCGGTTGGCTCAGGGTCGGTTAGGGCCACCAGACTCCACAGATTCACACTCGCCGGGGCGAACATGCGTGGGCGGGCCATCTGCAGGCGGGGCACCGGCGGCTGTGGCGTTCGTAGGGGCTGTGGTCAAGGACGACGAGTCCTGAAGGACATCGCTGAAGGCTGCTGCCGGGTCGCTGCCTGAGGCGCTCTGGAACTGGCCAGCGAGATCAGAGTTGGCCGGATCCTGCAGAGCGTTGTGGAATGCCGCGGTCGGTGCCAGTTGCCGCATGGACTCACCGATCCTCAGCGGTGCCTGAGCACACAGCAACGACAAGAAGACAGCAGTGCCGATGGTGCCGCCCATCTG
>JBGTGC010000296.1:0-2997 GCA_041746935.1 Dermatophilaceae bacterium | reverse complement strand
GCCGAATTCGCGGCGCGGATGACCGGACAGACCTACGACGGCGGCGGCATCGCGACGACTGTGGCGGCCACCCGGGCGGCCAGCGACGACACCCTGCGGACGCTGTTGCGGGCGCGGGCCGACGAGATGCGTTCGCAGGGCACGACGACGATCGAGATCAAGAGCGGTTACGGGCTGACCGTGCACGACGAGACTCGTATGCTGCGGCTCGCCTCCGAGGTCACCTCTGAAGTCACGTATTTAGGTGGGCACGTCGTGCCGCCCGCGTCGCTCGGGACAACAGGCAACGGCAACGCCGAGGGTCGGCGGTCGGCATACCTCGACCTGGTGTGCGGGGAGATGCTCGAGGCTGCGCTGCCGTACGCAAAGTGGGTCGACGTGTTCTGCGAGCCGACCAGCCCGCACGCGTTCAACGAGGGCGAGTCACGCCGGATCCTGACCGCCGGCGTCGCGGCCGGGCTGAGCGTCCGAGTTCACGGCAACCAACTCGCTCCCGGTCCCGGCGTGCAGTTGGCCGTCGAGTTCGGCGCGGCCAGCGTGGACCACTGCGCCTATCTCTCGCGGGCCGACATCGACGCCTTGGTCGGGGTGGCTGACAGCACGGTCGCGACGTTGTTGCCGGGCGTCGAGTTCTCCACGAGGTCTCCGTTCCCTAACGCTCGGGCCTTGTTGGATGCAGGCGTTTCGGTGGCGCTGGCCACCGATTGCAACCCCGGCACCTGCTACTCCACGTCGATGCCGTTCGTGATCGCGCTGGCCGTCCGCGAGATGGGGATGACGCCGGCCGAGGCGGTCAGGGCCTGCACCTTGACGGCGGCAAAAGCGCTGCGACGCGACGACGTCGGAGTGGTCCGCGTCGGTGGCCGGGCCGATCTCGCGGTGCTGGACGCACCCACATACCTTCACCTGCCGTATCGCCCTGGGGTCCCGATCGCCACGACCCTCGAAGTCTGACCCCCCAACCCCCGCCACCCCCAGCCCCGAAGGTGGTCCTAGAGCGTCGAATGAGGAGCCCGAAGTGGCACTAAGTGGCTGGGGGTGGCGGGAAGGTGCAGCGCTTAGGCTGGGCGAATGATTGATCTGCGTATGGTGCGTGAGGACCCCGAGCGGGTCCGGGCTTCACAACGAGCTCGCGGTGAGGACGACGGTTTGGTCGACGCCGTCCTGTCCGCCGATGAGCACCACCGCTCATCCCTGTCGGAGTTCGAGCGGCTCCGGGCAGAGCAGAAGTCGATTGGCCGTGAAGTGGCCAACGCCCAGGGCGAGGCTAAGGACGCGCTGCTCCAGCAGGTCAAGACGATCTCGGGGCGGGTCAAGGAGTTCGACAAGCTTGCCCGCGAATCCGAGCAGCAGCGCGACGAGACGATCCGCAAGATCGGCAACGTCATCATCGAGGGCGTGCCTGCCGGCGGTGAGGACGACTTCACGCTCATCGAAGAGGTCGGCGCCCCGCGCGATTTCGCAACCGACGGCTTCGAGCCCGCCGACCACCTCGAGGTGGCCGGGCGACTCGACGCGCTCGACATGAGTCGCGGCGCCAAGGTCTCGGGATCGCGCTTCTACTACCTCAAAGGCGTCGGTGCCCGGCTCGAAATGGCGCTGCTGCTCCTGGCGCTAGACCGTGCGCGCGACGCCGGATTCACCCAGCTGAGGGTGCCGACCCTTGTGCTGCCGGACACCATGGCCGGGGCCGGATTCTTGGACGCGCACGCCGACGAGGTCTATCACCTCGAGGCGGACGACCTGTATCTCACCGGCACGTCCGAGGTCGCGCTCGCGGGCTATCACGCCGACGAGATCATTGACCTCAGCGAGGGGCCCAAGCGCTACACGGCGCTGTCGACGTGTTTCCGCCGTGAGGCCGGCAGCCACGGCAAAGACACCAAGGGCATCATCCGAGTGCACGAGTTTCAGAAGGTCGAAATGTTCGCCTACGTGCGGCCCGAAGACGCCGAGGCCGAGCACGAGCGCATGCTCTCACTCGAGCGCGCGATGCTCGACAGCATGGGTCTGCCCTACCGGATCATCGACACCGCCGCTGGTGACCTCGGTGGCCCGGCCGCGCGCAAATACGACTGCGAAGCCTGGGTCCCCACCCAGGGCAGATATCGCGAGTTGACCTCGACGTCGAACTGCACGACATACCAAGCGCGCCGGTTGAACACACGAGAACGCGACCCTAACGGCTCCGGCACGCGGACCGTGGCCACCCTGAACGGCACGATGGCCACCACCCGCTGGCTCGTGGCGATCTTGGAGAACCACCAGCAGGCCGATGGGTCTGTGGTGGTGCCCGACGCACTTCGACCCTACGTCGGCGAATCGGTCCTCAAGCCCGCCTGACTCGCAGACGCGCCGCGCGAGGAGAGACCATGCTCACTGAGTTGCCGCCGGACGCACTTCGCGCGACCGAGGGGCTCTGCCGCCCCCCGGGTGACCTGCAGCAGAGCTGGCAAAAGACGTTGACCAAGGCCCGTGAGGTCGGCGAGCCGCCCAGTGTTCGGCATACCGAAACGGGGTTGTCGCTGGTCAGAACCGACGCGGTCGCGTTCTCCGGCTGGGGTGGCCATCGCATCAACGCATGGCTGCATACGCCCGCCGGTGCTACCCACGGCGATCACCAGACTGGAGTGCCCGCCCTTGTCGTACAGTTCCCGGGGTACGGCGGCGGACGCGGGTTGGCCCACCAAGTGCCGGTCTGGGTGCTGGCCGGATATGCGTCTCTGAGCATCGACGTGCGCGGCCAAGGCTCGGAGTGGGGCGCGGGCGACACTGCCGACCCGGTGGGCTCCGCGCCGTCATTTCCTGGCTTCTTGACTCGCGGACTGCTGGACGGTGACGGCGGCTACTACCGACGGGTTATCACCGACGCGGTCCGGGCGGTGGATGCGGTTGCTGACCTACCGGGGTTGGCGGGTGCCCGCGTCGTCGTGGCGGGGGCCAGCCAAGGGGGCGGCCTCGCGCTGGCAGCAGCAGGCTTATGCGCCGACGTGGCCG
>JBGTGC010000295.1:0-3538 GCA_041746935.1 Dermatophilaceae bacterium | reverse complement strand
CGCGAACTGTTCGAGGCCTTGCCGAAGCGGCCCGGCGGCCCCAAAGCGGGCTCGTGCACCAGTACTACCTCCAGTCGGCCGTGATGATCGCGGCCGGTTTCCTGCTCCTTCTAACGGCGAGGTGAGCGCATGCTCTCTGTGATCGTGTTCCTACCGCTGGCTGCTGCCGTCGGGCTGCTGGCTCTTCCTCAGCTGTCGTCGCGGGCAGCTGCGTGGACGTGGGTGGTCGTGGCAGCGCTCGACCTGGCTTTGGTGATGGCGTTGTGGTCCCGCTACCGCACCCCCGCGCCAGGAGAATTGGCCTTCGACGTGCAGGTTCCTTGGATCCCCGGGGTGAACAGCACGTACCACGTCGGGGTGGACGGTTTGTCCCTTCCGCTGCTGGCGATGACCTCCATCCTCTTTCTGGCGTGCGCAGTGTTTGCCCTGCGGGAGCGGGACCGTCCACGCATCCAGGCCGCCTTGTTCCTGTTTCTCCAGAGCGTGAGCCTCGGGGTTTTCGTGGCCGCGGACCTGATCTTGTTCTTCGTCTTCTTTGATCTCTCGATCGTGGCGATGTACTTCGTGATCGCCGGTTGGGGGCATGGCAATGCTGCGAAGTCAGCCATGAAGTTCTTTATCTACACGTTCCTTGGGTCACTGGCGTTGCTGGCTGGCTTCATCGGGCTCTACGTCGCCGCCGACCCGCATACCTTCGACATGGTGGTCCTGGCGCAGCAGACGCCATTGGTCGGTCAGTCGTTGGCCGGCGGTTTCGTGCTCGGTGCCATCGTGTTGGGTCTTGCGGTCAAGACGCCGACGGTGCCCTTCCACACCTGGCTGCCACCGGCCCACACCGATGCTCCCGCCATCGGCTCGGCGGTCCTGGCTGGAGTGCTGCTGAAGATGGGGACCTATGGCTTTCTCCGCGTGGCAATGCCGATGCTGCCCGCAGCCTGGCGGGACTGGGCGTGGCTGATCGTCGCGGTGGGCGTGGTGTCGGTGCTCTACGGCGCGTTGGTGGCCTTGGCGCAACGAGACCTCAAGCGGATGATCGCCTACACCTCGGTCAACCACATGGGCTACATCGTGTTGGCCGTTGGGGCGGCCGGGCTGATCGCCGAGGACAACTCCACGGCGCGGGAGGTGGCCGTGACCGGAGCCGTGACCCAGATGGTGAGTCACGGACTGATCACCGGGGCGCTGTTCCTCCTGGCGGGAGTGATCTACGACCGGGCAGGGACCTACGACATGGCAGCCTTCGGAGGGTTGGCCGACCCGGCACCTCGCCTGGCTACGTTGTTCGCCGTGGGTGCCTTTGCTTCGCTCGGCCTCCCCGGCTTTTCGGGCTTCATCGCCGAGTTCCAGATCTTCACTGGCAGCATCGCCGCTGCCCCCATCACGGCAGTGGCGTTGCTAGGCATCCTGATCACTGCGGCATTGTTCCTTCGCGCCTTGCAACAGATCTTCACCGGGCGCACCCAAGGTCACTCGGTCGGTTTTGCAGATGTGGGTCCGCGCGAGTTGTGGGCGGTGGCTCCGTTGCTGGTGCTGTCGGTTGCGATCGGGGTGTTTCCCGCACCGCTGTTGTCGGTGATCGAGCCGGCCTCGCGTGTGCTCGTCGACCTGGTGGGGCGGTAGTCATGCAGCTCGCGGGTCGGGACTTCGACCGGTGATGGCTGAAGGCTCCATGCAGCCGTGGCTGATGCTCCCCGAAATGTGCACGTTCCTCGGGGGCCTCGTCGTCCTCATGACGGGGTCCTTCGTGGCCCGGGAGCGGCAGTGGATCACGCGTCTGTTCTCGGCCGTCGCCCTGGTCTTCGCCGTCCTCTCGGCGTTGTGGGCCTTGCCGTCACCAACGTCCGTGGCGTTCGAAGGCTCCTTTGTCGTGGACACCTCCACGACGGTCGCCCGCGTGCTGGTGGCCCTGGGGTCTTTGCTGATCCTGGGGTTGGCCTCCGATGAGATCGCCTCGACACCACGTGAGAGCGAGACCTACGCCCTCATGCTCTTCGCCTCGAGCGGAGCCTTGGTGCTCGCCGGCGCCCAAGACATCCTGGTGCTCGCAACAGGTTTCTTGTTGGCCAGCATCCCGCTATACGGGCTCATCGGGATGTCGCGCAGCGCGCGCAGCGCCGAAGCCGCGATGAAGACGTATCTGCTGGGGGCTCTGTTCGGGATCGTTCTGCTGGGCGGAGTCACCGTGCTCTACGGCGTGACCGGTGCCACGCGGTATGCCGATCTGGCCGAGCAGCTCACAGCTGCCCCGCAGGCCGCGGTCGCGGCTGGAACCCTGGCCCTCCTGGTCGGCTTGATGTTCAAAGCCGGGGGAGTGCCCGCCCACTTCTGGGTGCCGGACGCGGCTCAAGGCACCACCGTCACCGCGGCAACGTTTGTCACCACGATCCCGAAGATCGGCGCGCTGATTGCGGCATACCGCTTCGTGCTCGTCCTTCCTGATTCGCTGGCATGGCCCTTGTTCGTGGCCGTGCTGGCGACGGCCTCGATGACGCTGGGCAACCTCGCCGCATACCAACAGGATGATCCGCGACGCCTGCTGGGGTGGTCGACCGTGAGCCAGGTCGGCTACCTGCTGGTGCCCGTGGCGATGGCCTCCCGATCGGAGTTCGCCGGCCCGGCCTTGCTGGTCTACCTCTGCGCCTACACGGTGACGAATATCGCAGCCTTTGCGGTCACGGCGGCGGTGCCTGACCGCCGGAGCATTAACGACTACCGGGGCCTCGCGCGAGGTCAAGGGTTGCTTGCGGTGTCCCTGGCGGTCGCGTTGTTGGGTTTGGTCGGCACTCCGCCCACAGCAGTCTTCGTCGGCAAGCTGATGGTCGTGGTGACTGCGTGGGACGCGGGGTCGGTGTGGCTGGTCATCGTGGTCCTGATCAACACGCTGATCAGCCTCTATTACTACCTTCGGTGGTTTGCTCAACCGTTCCGGGCGCCGGGGGATGGCGAGTCACAGCCCGCGGTGGCTCCTGGTGTCTGGGCGAGTAGCATGGCGGCCTGGGCGGCCGTGCTAAGTGTTGGGGTCGGTCTCGGGGCCGGGCTGCTGCTGAGCGTCTTAGGGAGAAACTGACGTGCACCATCGCCGTTATCGAAATGTGACTTTTATACCTATAGGGGGTAGCGTGAAACCGCTTTCCTCAACGGAAGCCCCGTGACGGCCGCCGAGTCCTGCCACCGACCACGGGTCCATCAGCACATCCGCGCGGCAGGAGCGGGGGACCCACGTGTATGGGGCGTTTCGCGCCCCTCGGGGTGAAGTTGCCATTGATCTGGTTGTCGATGGCGGCCGGGCATCTCCAGCCCGACCCGACAGCTGACCCCGTAGGCTCAGGAGAAGGAAACACATGTCTCGCATCACCCCTGGACGTCATCGTGCACCTCGACGCGTCACTCACACCCACCTAGTGGTGTGTCTCAGTTTTGAGTAGCTGCTTGGAGGGCGACCCGGCCTCTGGCGACTTTGGCCAGGATGTCGTCAGCGGTCGCGGTCCAGACGAAGGGCTTGGGGTCGTCGTTGTGAGCGTCGAGGTAGGCCTCGATG
>JBGTGC010000294.1:0-29320 GCA_041746935.1 Dermatophilaceae bacterium | reverse complement strand
CCAGCGCCTACGCCTCGGTTGCGCATAGCCTGCAGTGCCTCGTCGAGCAGTTGCGCGCCGTCGACATCCGATCGACGCTCCTTAACGTAGGCCAGGTGTGTTTTGAAGGGCTCCACTCGCTTCGCTTCCGGAGGATTGGCCTTGTCCTGGCCGGCTAACATGCCGCACCGAGGGCAATCCCAGGTCTCGGGAACATCAACCTCAGTGTCGTCAGAGAAACTTGGCCGCGATTCGTGATCGTTGGCACACCAATACGACACCATGACGGTGCGCGCTCGTTGCCCCCGCTCCGCTTCGCCCATGGGGCCACTGCCCACCCGACTGCCTCTGATCGCGCTTGTTCCTACCACGGGATGCTCCTTATTCGGGGAGAGGGCGCGACGGTGCGCCGGTGCTACAAGAGAATGCCGATCCCAACAATCGATGTGATCCAGATGAGGGCCATGGCGACCGTGATGCGGTTCAGGTTGCGCTCGGCGATGGAGGAACCGCCGAGGCTGCTCGACATTCCGCCCCCGAACATGTCGGATAGACCGCCACCGCGCCCTTTGTGCATCAGGATCAGGAGCACCAAGAAGAGCCCGCTCAGCACTAGCAGGACATCCAGGAAGATCCGGACACCATCCACGCTTCTACACCGCCATCAGATTGTTTGAGTCACATTCGTTTGGTCACGCCGCCAGTCAGTGACGCACCACTGCGTCACTCTGCGCGCGAGCCACTGCACTTTCAGTCATGCTGCGCTTGCTGCGTGGGCCAGCGTAACCCAATCAGGCTCCTTGACCGTGATGCTGCTGATAGCGACAGATCGATGCAAAGTCATCGACGCTGATCGATGCGCCGCCCACTAGGGCACCGTCTACGTCGGCTTCGGCCATGATCGCGGCCACGCTGCCGGGCTTGACCGATCCCCCGTAGAGGATCCGGATGCCATCGGCCACCACGCCGCCCGCGAGCTCGCGGATCTCGGCGCGAATAGCGGCGCAGACTTCCTGAGCGTCATCGGGAGTGGCCACTTCACCGGTCCCGATGGCCCACACCGGCTCGTAGGCCAAGACCACGTTGCCGATCTGCTGCGAGTCGAGTCCGTCCAGAGCGGCGCGCACTTGCTCCAGCACCAACTTCACGTGGGTACCGGCCTGACGCACCTCCAAGGGCTCGCCAATACACAGGATCGGCACCAGGTCGTGCTTTAGCGCGGCCTTGACCTTCGCGGCCACCAGGTCATTGCTCTCACCGTGGTGCTCGCGTCGCTCACTGTGCCCCACGGCCACGTACATGCAGCCCAACTTCGACAGAAAGGCACCCGAGATTTCACCGGTATATGCACCCGAGTCGTGTTGAGAAATGTCTTGGGCACCGAACTTGAGCTCCAATTGGTCGCCCTGCACGAGGGTCTGGACGGAGCGCAGATCGGTGAACGGAGGAAGCACGGCGACTTCGACGGCACCGAAGTCGTGCTTGCCGTCCTTCAGACTCCAGTCCAGCTTCTGCACCAAATGAGTAGCCTGCAGATGATCCAGGTTCATCTTCCAGTTGCCCGCCATCAGCGGGATGCGGGTTGCCATCAATGCTCCAATACTTCGAGTCCGGGAAGGTCTTTGCCTTCGAGATATTCCAGGCTGGCGCCGCCACCGGTGGAGATGTGTCCGAAGGCCTCGTCGGCATACCCCATCTGTCGGACGGCCGCAGCACTGTCGCCGCCTCCGACCACGGTGAGAGCACCATCGCTGGTCCGTTCGGTCAGGGCCTGGGCGATCGCCTGGGTGCCTGCGGCGTAGGGCTCCATCTCGAAGGCACCCATCGGCCCGTTCCAAAATACAGTCTGGGCGTCGCTAATCGCCTCGACGAAGGCCTTCGCTGACTCCGGGCCGATGTCCAGGCCCAGGCGATCGGCCGGGATCTCATCAGCCGCAACGACCTCATGGTCGGCATCCGCGGCGAAGGCAGTGGCCGCGACGATGTCGGTGGGCAGCACGATCTTGACGCCGGTGTCCTCGGCCGTCTTGAGGTAGCCAGCCACCCTCTCGACCTGGTCTTCTTCGAGCAGACTGTTGCCGACCTCATGACCCTGGGCCTTGAGGAAGGTGAAGACCATACCGCCACCGACCAAGATACGATCCGCCGTGGTCAGCAGGGACTCTATGACACCGAGTTTGTCGCTGACTTTTGCCCCGCCGAGGATGACGGCATACGGCCGCTTCGGGTCTTCGCGCAACGCGCGCATGACCTTGACCTCCTCCACTACGAGCCCACCAGCCGCGTGCGGCAGGAGGGTGGCCACGTCATACACACTGGCTTGCTTGCGGTGCACTACGCCGAACCCGTCGCTGACGTAGGCATCCGCCAAGTCAGCAAGTTGGCGGGCAAAGGCCGCCCGTGTTTCGTCGTCCTTCGCGGTCTCTCCCGCGTTGAAGCGCAGGTTTTCGAGCAGCAACACATCACCGTCGCTCAGGGCCTCCACGGCCCCGCGGGCGATGTCCCCGACCGTTTCGGGGCAGAACGTCACGGGCGCGTCGAGCAGTTCGCCCAGCCGTGCCGCCACCGGCTCCAGAGAGTATTTCGCCTCGGGCTCGCCCTTGGGCCGTCCCAGGTGGGCGCACACGATCACGCGCGCGCCCGCCTGGGTCAACCGTTCGATGGTGGGCACCGAGGCACGGACACGTCCGTCATCGGTGATCCGTGATCCATCTAGCGGAACGTTCAGGTCACTGCGCACCAAGACTCTCTGGCCGCGGAGATCGGGGAGTGAATCAATGGTGCGCATAGCCTCAGAGGCTCTTGCCGACGAGGGAGGTCAGGTCGACCAGACGCGAGGAGTAGCCCCACTCGTTGTCATACCAGCCGACGACCTTGACCTGGTTGCCCAGGACTTTGGTCAGACCGGAGTCGAAGATGCACGAGGCGGGGTCGGTCTCAATGTCCGTGGAGACGATCGGGTCCTCGGTGTAGCGCAGGATGCCCTTCATCGGACCGTCTGCGGCAGCCTTGACGATCGCGTTAACCTCTTCGACGGTCGTCTCGCGGCCTGCCTCGAAGGTCAGATCGGTCGCGGAGCCGGTGGGGATCGGGACACGCAGCGCATAGCCGTCGAGCTTGCCCTTGAGATCGGGCAGGACGAGCGCGACAGCCTTGGCTGCGCCCGTCGTGGTCGGGACGATGTTGATTGCGGCGGCGCGCGCCCGGCGAAGGTCCTTGTGGGGAGCGTCCTGCAGATTCTGGTCTTGCGTATAGGCGTGAATGGTCGTCATGAGGCCCTTGACTATCCCCAGGTCGTCGTGAAGTGCCTTGGCCATCGGCGCGAGGCAGTTCGTGGTGCACGAGGCGTTGGAGATGATGTGGTGCGTAGCGGAGTCGTATTCTCCGTCGTTGACACCCATGACGAGAGTGATGTCCTCGTTCTTGGCGGGGGCAGAGATGATGACCTTCTTCGCGCCGGCGTCGATGTGGGCCTTGGCCTTGGTCGCGTCGGTGAAGATGCCGGTGGACTCGATCACGACGTCAGCGCCGATCTCGCCCCAGGGCAGTGCCGTCGGGTCCTTCTCAGCGAAGGCCTTGAACGACTTGCCATCCACGCTGATGTCGGTGTCGGTCGAGGTGACCTCGCCGTCGAGGCGCCCCAGGATCGAGTCGTAGCGCAGCAAGTGCGCCAACGTGGCGTTGTCAGTGAGGTCATTCACACCGACGATCTCGATGTCGGCGCCCGAAGCGTGCACAGCGCGGAAGAAGTTGCGGCCAATGCGGCCGAATCCATTGATGCCTACCCGTACGGTCATTGGGTTCGCCTTTCGTTGTGGGTGTGTCACGTCTGTTGTGGTGCGTCACGTCGTGAGTCGCCGGGTGACGGCGCTCCAGGGCACCGCGCGGTCGGCTGTCGGTGTCTAACCTAAGGGATTGCGCGTCGAGGCACGAGTACGGCTATCAATCGGAACGCAGGCTCAGTCGTCGAACATGTCCGGACTGACCTGAGCCTCGGTGCCCTCGATGCCCTCTTCTTCGGCTCGTTTGTCGGCCATGGCCAGTAATCGTCTGATCCGGCCGGCGACAGCGTCCTTGGTCATGGGTGGATCCGCCAGAGCGCCCAACTCTTCCAGACTGGCCTCTTTGTGCTTCAACCGCAGATGTCCTGCCACCGCCAGGTGCTCCGGCACCTCCGGACCCAGTATGTCGAGGGCTCGCTGCACCCGTGCCCCGGCAGCAACCGCAGCTCGGGCGGAACGGCGCAGATTGGCATCGTCGAAGTTGGCCAGCCGGTTGGCGGTCGCGCGCACCTCGCGGCGCATCCGGCGCTCCTCCCAGGTCAGGACTGCTTCGTGAGCACCGAGTCGAGTCAGCATCGCGCCGATCGCGTCGCCGTCGCGCAGGACCACCCGGTCGACCCCCCGCACTTCCCGAGCTTTTGAAGCCAAGCCGAGACGGCGGGCTGCTCCGACGAGGGCGAGGGCTGCTTCGGGCCCAGGGCAGGTCACTTCGAGAGCAGACGAACGGCCTGGCTCGGTGATCGAGCCGCGGGCCAGGAAGGCACCGCGCCAGGCTGCTTCGGCGTCGCATACCGAG
Source organism: Dermatophilaceae bacterium (assembly GCA_041746935.1). GTDB lineage: Bacteria > Actinomycetota > Actinomycetes > Actinomycetales > Dermatophilaceae > Ornithinicoccus. The sequence continues at coordinate 24,763 of JBGTGC010000294.1, read as the reverse complement.
GCACCCACCACGCGCGGCGGCAAACCACGAACCGGGCGACCGCGGTGGTCAATCAAGCCGGTCTGCCGGGCCAGTGACTCACCGTCGTTAGCCACCCGGACGACATACCGAGTCGATTTGCGCAGCCCACCGGCGCTCATCACGACAATCTCGCTGCGCACCCCGTAGACGTCCTGAATGAACCCACGTAACCGACGTGCGGACTGAGCCGTGTCCAACTCAGCCTCGATCACGATCCGGCCGCCGATGATGTGCAGTCCCCCGGCAAAACGGAGCATCGTGGCCACCTCAGCCTTGCGGCAGCAGGTCTTGGTGACCGGGAGCCGGCCGAGCTCGTCCTTGACCTTCGCTGTCATTGCCATCGCAGACATCATCTCCCGAGACGTGGGTGATCCGCACCAGTAATGGCTGCCGGTTGCTGAAGGGACGGTTCGTGCGACATCACGTCGCGGAACGCGGCGGCCAAGCGCAAGGTGTCGTGCTGCCCCTGCGCGCGCTGAGTGCTCACCGTGGAGACCACCAGGTCGGCACCGACCGCTTTGCAGGCCGCGCGCAGTGCGTGCTCGTCGGCTCCGGTGACCCGCGGGTCGGCGATGACGTAGTCGAAGGTCAGCTCGGGGGCGTGTGCGCGGAGAGCCTCGATGTGCTCGACGATGGAGAAGCCAGCGGTCTCTCCATCGTGGGTGCCGACGTTGAGGGTCAAGATGCGCCGGGCGGGGGTCTGCTCCAGGGCTCGTCGCAAATTCGGGACCAACAAATGCGGCATGACCGAGGTGAACCATGACCCAGGGCCCAGGATGACCCAGTCCGCGACTGTAATCGCTTCGACCGCCTCGGCGCAGGCGGGCGGGTCGTGGGGTCGCAACGAGACCCCCAGCACCCGTCCGGTGGCCGAGGCCACCGAGGATTGCCCCCGGATGGTGCTGGCTTCGGCATTACTTGTGGTGTCACTGCCGTGGGGCGCGTCAGCCGACACTCCGTTGAGCACTTGAGCTTCGATCTGCAACGGGACGGTCGACATCGGCAGCACGCGACCGCGGATATTGAGCAGCCGACCAGCCATGTCCAGCGCCTTCACCGGGTCATCGCTGAGCTCCCACAAACTCATCAACAGCAGGTTGCCCAAAGCGTGCCCCGACAACTCCCCCGTTCCGCCAATTCGATGCTGTAGCACCGCCGACCATTGGTGACCCCAGCTCGTGTCTTCACACAGCGATGCCAAGGCCATGCGCAAGTCCCCCGGGGGCAAAATGTCGAACTCTTTGCGCAACCGGCCGCTCGATCCCCCATCGTCGGCCACCGTGACCACGGCCGTGATGTTTTCGGAGAGGTGCCGAAGAGCGCGCAGGGTGGCCGACAGTCCATGGCCTCCGCCCAGGGCAACCATGCGGGGGCCGCTCATTCGCGCCCCAAGTCGCGATGGAAACTGGTGATCTGGACGCCTGCGATGTCTTCCATCCGCCGCACCAGCTCTTCGACACTGGCCACCGAACGATGTTTGCCCCCTGTGCATCCCAAAGCGACGGTCACGTGCCGCCGGCCCTCGTTCAGATAACCGCGGGCTGCTGTCCGCAGCAGCGCCTCCGCATGGTCGATGAACTCCACTGCACCCCGTTGGGCCAGCACGAAATCGCGCACCGGCGCATCGCGTCCGTTGAATTCACGTAGTTCCGGATCCCAATAGGGATTGGGGAGGAAACGCATGTCCAGTACAACGTCGGCGTCCAGCGGTATGCCGTATTTGAATCCGAACGACATCACGGCCAGTCGCAATCGGGGCTGCTCGTCACTGCCCAATAGCTCGTCGACTGCGGCCGTCAATTGGTGCACGTTGTAGCCGCTCGTGTCGACGACGACCTCGGCGGCAGAGCGTATGTCGGCCAGCATCCGACGCTCTTGCCGTATGCCGTCCAGCAGCAGTCCCTCGCCCTGCAGTGGGTGAGGCCGGCGGACGGCGTCGAAGCGGCGCACCAACACTGCGTCTGAGGCGTCGAAGAAGCAGATCAACGGGGTCCAACCGCTGGCTCGCAAGTCCGTCATGGCCTGATCGAAGTCGGCTACGAAGTCACGACTGCGGACGTCAACGACTGCGGCAACACGCGGGTGGGTGTCGTCTTCGACCACCGAGGCCAACGAAGTCAACATGCGCGCAGGCAGGTTGTCGACGACATACCAGCCGCGATCCTCCAGCACGTCAGCAGCAGTCGTCCGCCCTGCCCCGCTCATGCCCGTCAAGAGCACGAAGTCTCCTCGAGAGGCTGACGGCTCGCTGGCCCGATCGCTCACGTGCGTACCTTTCGAAATTGACAATCCACATACGTGTCATTGCATCCACCCGTTGATCATTGGTGAAAGCGACTAAATATTTACCACGTTCGCAGAAAACGTGAGTGGCACCGCATGTCAGTCGACTACTTCGCCGGTGCTCACATTAACCCCAGGTCGCTGAGCCGCGCTGCCGCCCAGCGCCGTCGAGATCGCCGCGGCCAGCGCTGGCCCAATCCCCGACACTGTCTGCAAGTCCTCGACCGTAGCGGTTCGGACGCGTTTGACCGAGCCGAACTGCGCCAACAACTGTTGCTGACGAGCCGGACCAAGGCCGGGGATGCCGTCCAGCGCGCTGGTGGTCATCGCCTTTGAGCGGCGCTGGCGGTGGAAGGTGTTGGCAAAGCGGTGCGCCTCGTCGCGGACCCGCTGCAGCAGGTAGAGGCCCTCGCTGGTGCGCGGCAGGATAACCGGATGGTTCTGCCCGGGGACCCACACTTCTTCCAGTCGCTTGGCCAGTCCGATCACCATCACGTCGTTGACGCCGACGTCCGTGAGGGCCGCCTGTGCGGCGTTGACCTGCGGCAACCCTCCATCGACGACGACGAGATTCGGCGGATAGGCAAACTTTGCCGGTCCCGCGACTTCACCCGGAACTGCACCCGAGACGGGCTCGTCGTCGTGGGTCGTCGCCCCCACGAGGTATCTGAACCGTCGGGTCAGCACCTCGTGCATCGCTGCGGTGTCGTCACCGGTTCCGGTGCGCACGATGAATCTGCGGTATTCGGACTTGCGCGCGAGCCCGTCCTCGAAGACGACCATCGAACCCACCACGTTCGTGCCCTGCACGTGCGAGATGTCGAAGGACTCGATCCGCAGCGGAGCGTCATCCAACTCGAGCACGTCTTGCAGGTTCTGCAGCGCCTGGCTGCGCAGGGTCAGGTCGCCTGATCGAGCCACCTTGTGTCGGGCCAGCGCTTGATCGGCGTTGCGGGCCACCGTCTCCATCAACGCGCGCTTGTCACCTCGCTGCGGCACGCGCACATCGACGGTCGATCCTCGCAGGCCGCTGAGCCACAAGCCAACATCGTCTCCCGCAGTCGGCAACAGCGGCACCAGCACCTCACGCGGCACCGCCTCAGGGGCCTCTCCCCCGTAGACCTGCTGCAGAAGGTGCTCCACAATGTCGCTGGAGTCTTCGGCCCCCTTCTCGCTCACCCACCCGCGTTGTCCTCGCACACGACCGCCACGCACGTGAAACACCTGGACCGCCACTTCCAGCTCGTCTTCGGCCAGCCCGAAGACATCGGCGTCGGTGACATCCGGCAGCACGACGGCCGAGCGTTCCAGCGCACGGCGTAGCGCCCCGACGTCGTCGCGGAGCCGCGCTGCCGTCTCGAAGTCGAGGTCGTCGCTAGCGGACTTCATCTTGGCTTCGAGGCGCTTCACGAAACGTTGCGTGTTGCCGGCCATGAAGTCGCAGAAGTCCTCGGCGATCTCGCGATGCTCTTGCTCATCGACCTTGCTCACGCACGGGGCCGAGCATTTGTCGATGTAGCCCAGCAGGCAGGGGCGCCCCACCTGACGCGCCCGATTGAAGACCCCTTTGCTGCACGTGCGCACCGGGAAGACCCGCAGCAGTTGATCCAGCGTTTCCCGGATTGCCCACGCATGCGTGTACGGCCCGAAGTACCGGGTGCCCGGACGTTTAGCCCCCCGCATCACCTGGGCGCGCGGAAATGCCTCACCCATGGTCACGGCCAAATAGGGGTAGGACTTGTCGTCCCGATATTTGACGTTGAACCTGGGGTCGAACTCCTTGATCCAGGAGTATTCGAGTTGGAGCGCTTCGACTTCATTGCGCACGACCGTCCACTCGACGCTCGCACCAGTGGTGACCATTGATCGAGTCCGCGGGTGCAGGGCCGACAGGTCCTGGAAGTACGAACTCAGCCGGGGCCGCAGCGATTTAGCCTTGCCGACGTAGATGACGCGGCCGTGTGCATCGCGAAAGCGGTAGACGCCCGGGTCGGTCGGGATCTCACCCGGCCCAGGTCGGTATGTCGAGGGGTCAGCCACCGATGGCCACGCCGGCGCTAACCGACAACCAGATCGTCGCCCTGCACGCTGACGTTGCGAGCGGTGAGTCCCGTGGGCGCCGGGCCGCTGAGGACGTCGCCCGTGTCGGGGTCGAACATGCTGCTGTGGCAGGGGCACAGGAGAGAGCCCTCGCTAAACTCCGAGACCGCACAACCCTGATGCGGACACGTTGCGTCGAAGGCACGGAAGTCGCCCTCAGTCGGCTGTGAGAACACCGTCTCGGTGGCTTCGTCATAGGTGGCTCCACCGACCGGCACGTCGGCCGAAGGGAAGCCAGCGGCCTCGGCCCCATCCTCAGAGTCGCCTTCACTTCCGGCATCGGCTTCTGCTTCTTCGCCAGCCTCGGTGTCGCTCGCGCCTTCGTCGGTCTCCGCATCTGCCTCGGACGTCGCGCTTTCGGAACTGGAGTCCTCGCCGCACGCCGCCAGAGACATGAGGCCGACGCCCACCGGGACGACAGCACCCGCCCGGAGCACCACGCGTCGGGCGAGCGGCGCGGCTTCGTCTATTGCCGCTGGGAACATTGCTGCTGGGGACATTGCTGGTGATGAAAGGTCTTGGGTGTCCATGCTGCTCTCCTACGTGGGCGGAAACATGTGCGTTCTGCGCGGCTCACCGCCATCAAGCTGACGATGCCACCGCCTGGCGCTCAAACAAGTTGGCCAGGAATGCACCGGTATAACTGCTTTCGCTGCGAGCAACCTGTTCGGGGGTGCCCGTAGCCACAACCCGACCGCCACCGATCCCGCCTTCGGGCCCCATGTCGATGATCCAGTCCGCAGACTTGATGACGTCGAGATTGTGTTCGATCACCAGGACCGTGTTGCCCTTGTCCACCAAGCCTTGAAGGACCTTGAGCAACTTGCGGATGTCTTCGAAGTGCAATCCGGTTGTGGGCTCGTCGAGCACATAGACGGTGCGTCCAGTGGATCGCTTCTGCAGCTCGGAGGCCAACTTGACACGCTGTGCCTCCCCCCCGGACAGCGTCGGTGCCGACTGCCCCAAACGGACGTACCCCAGACCGACGTCGACCAGCGTCCGAAGGTGACGTGAGATCGCCGGCACGGCCGCGAAGAACTCGGCCGCCTCCTCGATCGGCATGTTCAACACGTCGGCTACGGTCTTGCCCTTGAAATGGACCTCGAGGGTCTCCCGGTTGTAGCGGGAGCCGTGGCAGACCTCGCACGGCACATACACATCCGGCAAGAAGTTCATCTCGATCTTGAGCGTGCCGTCACCGCTGCACGCTTCACACCGCCCACCCTTGACGTTGAACGAAAACCGGCCCGGCTGGTAGCCGCGGATCTTCGCTTCGGTGGTCTCGGCGAACAGACGGCGCACATGGTCCCAGACCCCGGTGTATGTCGCCGGGTTACTTCGCGGGGTCCGTCCGATCGGTCCTTGGTCGACGTGGACGACCTTGTCCAGTTGGTCCAGCCCCTCGACCCGACGGTGTCGACCCGGCACCTGCCGAGCGCCGTTCAACTGGTTGGCCAACACTTTGTACAAGATCTCGTTGACCAGCGTGGACTTGCCCGAGCCGGACACCCCTGTGATGCCCACGAGGTTGCCGAGTGGGAAGGACACCGTGACGCCATCCAGGTTGTGCTCACGGGCACCGACGACCGTGACGACTCGACCGTCTTGACCTCGTCGCTTCCTCGGCATCTCGATGTTGCGCCGCCCCGACAGATAGGCACCCGTGATCGAGTCCGGGTGCTCCAGCAGGCCGCGGACGTCGCCGGAGTGCACGACCTCACCGCCGTGTTCCCCCGCGCCCGGACCGATGTCGACGACCCAGTCAGCCGCGGCAATGGTGTCTTCGTCGTGCTCCACCACGATCAGCGTGTTGCCCAGATCGCGCAGTCGAGTCAACGTCTCGATGAGCCGATGGTTGTCTCGCTGGTGCAGCCCGATGGACGGCTCGTCCAGGACGTACAGCACGCCGACCAGCCCAGACCCGATCTGGGTGGCCAAACGGATGCGCTGGGCCTCCCCACCGGACAAGGTGCCCGCCGGACGGTTCAGCGAGAGATAGTCCAGGCCCACGTCGAGCAAGAAGCCCATCCGGGCCTCGATCTCCTTGATGACCCGCTCGGCGATCTGCACCTCACGCGGCGTGAACTCGATGCCGTTCAAGAACTCGGCGCACTGATCGAGCGGCATAGAGCACACTTCGGCGATGCTGCGACCGCCGATGAGCACCGCCAGCGACTCCGGCTTCAGCCTGGCGCCACTGCATACCGGACAGGGCACCTCGCGCATGTAGCCCTCGTAGCGCTCGCGACTGCTGTCCGAATCGGTCTCGGCGTGCTTGCGCTTGATGTAGGGAATGACCCCTTCGAACCCGGTCGAGTAGGCCCGCTCTCGACCGAAGCGGTTCTTGTAGCGCACTTGAACCTTGTGTTTGTAGCCGAAGAGAATGGCGTCGCGGGCCCGTCCAGGAAGCGAGCGCCAGGGGGCGTCGAGGGCGAACTTCATGTCGTCGCCCAGACCGCCGATGACCCGCAGGTAGTAGTCATTGATGCCCTTGCCGTTCGACCAGGGCGTGATCGCGCCGCCCAAAATGGTGGCGTCCTCATCGTGGATGACCAGCTCGGGATCGACCTCCAACTCCACACCGATGCCGCTGCACGACGAGCACGCGCCGAACGGGCTGTTGAATGAGAACGAACGCGGCTCGATCTCGTCCATCGACAAGGGGTGGTCGTTAGGGCAGGCCATCCGCTCGGAGAATCGTCGCTCCGAGGGCAACGGAGGGGCACCATCGCCATCCTCGCTCTTGGCCTCGCCGGGAGTCGTGCTGCTCGAGCCGGCGGAGCGACCGCCCGCGGGCACGTCCACGAAGTCGATGACCACAATGCCGCTGGCCAGGTTGAGTGCCGTCTCCACCGAGTCGGTCAGTCGTCGCTTGGCACCGGACTCGTTGCCCTTGGCCACCAGACGGTCCACCACAACGTCGATTGAGTGCTTCTTCTGCTTCTCCAATGTCGGCGGCTCCGCGAGTTGGATCGTCTCGTCGTCCACCCTGGCCCGCGCAAATCCCTTGGTCTGCAGCTCGGCGAATAAATCGACGAACTCGCCTTTGCGGGCGCGCACGACCGGTGCCAGCACCTGGAAGCGGGTGCCGTGGGGCAACTCCAAGAGCCGGTCGACGATCTGTTGCGGGGTCTGCCGTCCGATGGGCTCCATACAGGTCGGGCAGTGCGGATGGCCGACCCGCGCGTAGAGCAGCCGCAGATAGTCGTAGACTTCGGTGATCGTGCCCACGGTCGAACGGGGGTTGCGGTTCGTCGACTTCTGATCGATCGACACCGCCGGGGACAGCCCTTCGATGAAGTCCACGTCTGGCTTGTCCATCTGCCCCAAGAACTGCCGCGCGTATGCCGACAGAGACTCGACATAGCGCCGTTGCCCTTCAGCAAAAATCGTGTCGAACGCCAGCGAGGACTTGCCACTGCCGGACAGGCCGGTGAAGACCACCAGGGCGTCCCGAGGGATATCGACCGATACATCCCGCAGGTTGTGCTCGCGCGCTCCGCGGACGATCAAACGGTCGTGGGGGGCGCGCAGAGCAGGGGAAGACGAAGACACGCGGACCATCGTAAGTCTCGCTACCGACACACCCCTGCCGAGGCCCTCGGTATCATGGTCGGACGTCTCGGGTCAGCGTCGTCCCGATCGTCTCAACGTTCCTTGCCCGACGACTCCCGAATGGTGACCATGAACGCTGCACCCCCGAACAGGGCATCACACCTGTCATCGTCGGCTCACCGCGCCGAGGGTCTCTACGACGGTGCCCACGAACACGACGCCTGCGGTGTGGCCTTCGTCGCCACGCTGCGCGGGACCCCCGGCCACGACATTGTTGCCCACGCGCTCACCGCATTGCACAACCTGGACCACCGCGGGGCGGTCGGTGCCGAGCCTGACTCCGGTGACGGTGCCGGGATCCTGACCCAGATTCCCGACGAGTTCTTCCGCTCCGTGCTGGCCATCGAGCTCCCGCCAGCGGGACACTACGCCGCCGGCATCCTGTTCCTTCCCCGCGACGAGCCTGACGCGCAATCAGCCGTCGAGGACATCGTGCGCGCCGGCGGCCTCACCGTCCTAGCCTGGCGTGATGTGCCTGTCGAGGCCGGTGGATTGGGCACCCTGGCCAGCTCGGTCATGCCGGTGATGAAGCAACTCTTCGTGGCCGGGCCTGACCAGGAAGCTGGCCTTGAGCTGGAGCGCCGGGTGTGGATGGCCCGCAAGCGCATCGAGCGTCACACGAGCGCCTACCCGGTGTCCCTGTCCAGCCGGACCATTACCTACAAGGGCATGCTGACGACGAACCAGCTGCCGGCATACTTCCCGGATCTGCAAGACGAGCGCTTCGCTTCGACGCTGGCCATCGTGCACTCGCGGTTCTCCACCAATACCTTCCCGTCCTGGCCGCTGGCCCACCCGTACCGGCTGGTCGCGCACAATGGCGAGATCAACACAGTTCGCGGCAACCGCAACTGGATGCACGCGCGCGAGTCGATCCTGAGTAGCGACTTGTTCCCCGGCGACTTGGCCGACGTGTTGCCGGTCTGCACCCCGGACGCCAGCGACTCTGCAACCTTCGATGAGGTGCTGGAGTTGGTGCACTTGGGGGGTCGTTCACTGCCCCACGCGGTGCTGATGATGGTGCCCGAGCCGTGGGAAAACAACGCCGAGATGGACCCGTCGCTGCGCGCTTTCTATGAGTTCCATTCGATGTTCATGGAGGCCTGGGACGGTCCGATGAACCTGGTCTTCAGTGACGGCACCCAGGTCGGTGGGGTGCTGGACCGCAACGGTCTACGACCCTCGCGCTACTGGGTGACCGACGACGGCCTAGTCGTGTTGTCCTCGGAGTCCGGGGTGCTGGACATCCCCGCCGAGCGCGTCGTCCGCAAGGGTCGCGTCGAGCCTGGCCGAATGTTCTTGGTCGATACCGAAGCGGGGAATATCGTCGACGACCACGAGCTGAAGGCTGAGTTGGCCTCCGCCGCCCCGTACCAACAGTGGCTCAGCGAGAACATGGTCCGTATGTCGGATCTCCCGACTCGCGCCCACGTTCGGCATACCCACGCCTCGGTCACCCGTCGCCAACAGATCTTCGGCTACACCGAAGAAGAGCTGCGCATCCTGCTGGCCCCGATGGCTCAGGCCGGCATCGAGCCGTTGGGCGCGATGGGCTCCGACACCCCCATCGCGGCCCTCTCGGACCGACCTCGGCTGCTCTTCGACTACTTCACGGAGGCCTTCGCTCAAGTGACGAATCCGCCACTGGACGCCATCCGCGAGGAGATTGTCACGTCGCTGGGCACGGCGACCGGGCCGGAATACAACCTGCTGTCCGAATCTGCGTCGCACTGCCGCCAGGTCGTCCTGGACTTCCCCGTCATCGACAATGACGAGTTGGCGCAGCTGCGCCATATGAACCTGGAGGGGCAGCACCCCGACTTTGCCCCCTTCGTCGTGCGCGGGCTTTACGAAGTCGACGGCGGCGCCAAGGCGCTCGAGGATCGACTGGAAGAAATCTGTGACCAGGTTTCCGACGCGGTCGAGCGCGGAGCGTTCTTCGTCGTGCTCTCCGACCGCCACGGTGACCGAGAGCACGCACCCATCCCTTCGCTGCTGTTGACCAGCGCGGTCCACCACCACCTGGTGCGGGAACGGACCCGCACCCGCGTGGGCCTGCTGGTCGAGGCTGGCGACGTCCGCGAGGTGCACCACGTCGCCCTGCTGGTGGCCTATGGTGCAGCGGCCGTGAATCCCTACCTGGCCATGGAGACGGTCGAAGACCTGTGCCGCTCGGGTCAGCAGTTAGACGGACTGGACCCCGAGGTCGCGATCGCCAACCTGATCAAGGCACTCGGCAAGGGTGTGCTGAAGGTGATGTCCAAAATGGGTATCTCGACGGTGTCGTCCTATCGGGGCGCGCAGACCTTCGAGGCCGTGGGACTATCTCGCGACGTCGTGCAGCGGTGGTTCACCGGGACGACGAGCCAGATCGATGGAGTAGGACTCGACATCCTCGCCGATGAGGTGCGCGCCAGGCACGGCATTGCTTATCCCCTGTCGGGCATCACGCCATACCACCGCAATCTCGAGACCGGCGGCGAATACCAGTGGCGGCGTGAAGGCCCACCGCACCTCTTCAACCCCGAGACGGTCTTCCGGCTCCAGCACGCCACGCGGACCAAGCGTTACGACATCTTCCGGCAGTACACCGACCTCGTGGACAATCAGGCCGAGCAGCTGATGACGCTGCGCGGGCTCTTCCGCACCGCACCCGACCGTCCCTCGATTCCGCTGGAAGACGTCGAGCCGATCAGCGACATCGTGAAGCGCTTCTCCACCGGTGCGATGAGTTATGGCTCAATCTCGCCCGAGGCTCACGAGACGCTGGCCATTGCCATGAACCAGCTGGGTGCCCGATCCAACACTGGCGAGGGTGGCGAGGACGTCGACCGACTGCTGGATCCGACCCGACGCTCGGCGATCAAACAGGTCGCTTCCGGTCGTTTCGGGGTGACCAGCGCCTACCTCGTGCACGCGGATGACATCCAGATCAAAGTCGCCCAAGGCGCCAAGCCGGGAGAAGGTGGCCAACTGCCCCCGGGCAAGGTCTACCCCTGGATCGCCAGCGTTCGGCACTCCACCCCCGGAGTCGGTCTGATCTCACCGCCACCGCACCACGACATCTACTCGATCGAGGATCTGGCCCAACTGATCCACGACCTGAAGAACGCCAACCCCAAGGCCCGGATCCACGTCAAACTTGTGAGCCAGGTCGGAGTTGGCACCGTCGCTGCAGGGGTCTCCAAGGCCCACGCCGACGTGGTGCTCATCTCCGGTCACGACGGAGGGACCGGTGCCAGCCCGCTGACGTCACTCAAGCACGCCGGCACCCCATGGGAGTTGGGTCTGTCCGAGACCCAGCAGACGTTGCTCCTCAACGGTTTGCGGGACCGGATCACCGTGCAGGTCGATGGCCAGCTCAAGACGGGCCGAGATGTGCTGATCGCTGCGCTGCTCGGAGCTGAAGAGTTCGGCTTCGCCACCGCGCCCTTGGTCGTCTCGGGCTGCGTGATGATGCGCGTCTGTCACCTCGACACGTGCCCCGTGGGCGTCGCCACGCAAAACCCGGAACTGCGCTCCCGGTATGAAGGTCAAGCCGAGTTCGTCGTCACGTTCTTTGAGTTCATCGCCGAACAGGTTCGCGAATTGATGGCTGAGCTGGGCTACAGCTCGCTCGATGAGCTCACCGGTCGTTCGGACTTGCTGAACGTCGAAGAGGCGGTTGACCACTGGAAGGCCAAGGGGCTGGATCTCGAGCCGATCCTGCACCAGCCCGAGCTACCCGAGGGCACCTCGCTACGCCGCACCACGGTGCAGAATCACCACCTCGACGAGGCGCTGGACCATGACCTGATCGCGTCGGCCGGGCCTGCGCTGCAGGATGGCACCCCGGTGCAGGCCGAGTTCAGCGTGCGCAACGTCAACCGCACGGTGGGCACGATGCTCGGCTACACCGTGACCTCAACCGCGGGCCCGGACGGCCTACCTGAGGGAAGCATCGACTTCACCCTGCACGGGTCTGCCGGCCAGTCGTTCGCAGCCTTCCTACCGGCGGGCGTGACGTTGCGACTGATCGGTGATGCCAACGACTACGTCGGCAAGGGGCTGTCCGGTGGACGCGTCGTCGTGCACCCCTCGAGCGCAGCCCCGTTCTTCGCCGGAGAGCAAGTGATCGCCGGCAACGTGATTGCGTATGGAGCCACGTCCGGGCAGATCAATCTGCGCGGCGTCGTCGGCGAACGCTTCTGCGTGCGCAACTCCGGTGCGACCGCCATCGTCGAGGGTGTGGGTGACCACGCCCTGGAGTACATGACCGGCGGCACCGCCCTGATCCTTGGCCGCACCGGACGCAACGTCGGTGCGGGCATGTCGGGCGGCACGGCATACGTGCTGGATCTGGACCGCAATCGGATCAACCCGCTGGCCAGCAAGAACGGTGACCTGCTGCTTACGTCGCTCGAAGCGGGCAGCCCCGACGCCGATCGCATCGAAGCGATGCTGCACGAACACATTGAACTGACCGGATCGACCGTCGCGCGCGCCGTGCTCGACAGCGGGGCGGAGTGGATGACCCGGTTCACCGTGATCACTCCACGGCAATACGCCAGCGTGCTGCGCATTCGTCAAGACGTCATCGACGCCGGTGATGACCCGGACGGCCCGCACGCATGGCAACTCATCTTGGAGGACGCACATGGCTGACCCCAAAGGCTTCTTGAAGAACCGTGACCGCGAGGGGCAACCCTCCCGCCCGGTGCCCGTGCGGATCATGGACTGGAAGGAGGTGCACACCGCGCAAGACGATGCCGTGCTGCGCCGCCAAGCCGGTCGCTGCATGGACTGCGGCATCCCGTTCTGCCACCAGGGGTGTCCGCTGGGCAACCTCATCCCGGAGTGGAACGATCTGGCCCGGCGCGGCAACTTCCGCGAGGCGATAGAGCGGCTGCACGCCACGAACAATTTTCCGGAGTTCACAGGGCGGCTGTGCCCGGCTCCATGTGAGACCTCCTGTGTGTTGGCGATCAGCCAACCGGCGGTCACGATCAAACAGGTCGAGGTCTCGATCATCGACCGCGCGTTCGACAACGGTCTGGTGACGCCACACGAGCCCGAGTGGCTCTCCGGCAAGACCGTCGCCGTGGTGGGCTCCGGTCCCGCCGGCCTGGCCGTTGCTCAGCAGCTCAGCCGAGCCGGCCACACCGTGCTGGTCTACGAACGCGACGACGCCGTGGGCGGTTTGCTGCGCTACGGGATCCCCGAGTTCAAGATGGAGAAGTCGGTGCTGGACCGCCGTCTGGTGCAGCTACGCGGCGAAGGCATCCGCTTCCGGACCAACGTCACCATCGGTGGCGACGGACCCGACGACTTCTCGTTGACCGAGTTGGCCAGCCGCTTCGATGCCGTCGTCATGGCCACGGGCGCCACGGCCCCCCGTGCCCTGCCCATCCCAGGCTCGGACCTGTCCGGCGTCTATCCGGCGATGGCGTATCTGGTGCCGGCCAACCGCGAAGCTCTCGGCAGCGACGCCTGGATCTCTGCGGAGGGCAAGCACGTGGTCATCGTCGGCGGTGGCGACACCGGTGCCGACTGCTACGGCACGGCCATCCGGCAGGGTGCCGCGTCGGTGACACAGCTGGATATCCGGCCGCAGCCCACCGACGAACGCCCCGAGGCCCACCCGTGGCCGATGTATCCGCTGATCCACCGCGTCGGTGACTCTCACGAAGAGGGCGGCGAGCGGGTGTTCGGCGTCAACACCGTCGAAGCGCTGAGCAGCGACAACGGTGCCGTCTCGCAGATCAAGATCGTCAACGGCAACCGGATCAACGGCCGGTTCGACGCCGAAGCCGGCACCGAGCGATCGATCCCCGCCGACCTAGTGCTCATCGCCCTTGGATTCACCGGGCCGGATGAGGTCGCCGCCGGATCTGGCGGGCTTCCCCGCTCGGCGCGTGGCTCATTCGACCGCGACGACCAGTATGCCGTTCCAGGGCACCCAGGGATCTTTGTGGCCGGTGACGCGGGCCGGGGTCAATCGCTGATCGTGTGGGCCATCGCCGAAGGGCGCGCGTGCGCGTCGTCCGTCGATGCCTACCTGACAGGCGCTTCCTCGACCCTACCGTTCCCCGTCCAGGCCACCGATGCCCCGCTCATGATCTAGCGACCAAGGATCGCTAGGCGTGGATATAGATCCGCCGGCGGTGCAGCGCCCATCCCAATGCGACGAAAGCAGACACGAAAGCCACCGCCGCCAGCAACCTGAGGTCACCGACTCCAGAGAACGACGTTGATCTCAGCCCATCAGCGACCGAGGGATTCCCCACCGTGTACAGCAGGTGTTGGGCGATGTGCGAGCCGAAGTACAGGACCAGCGCGTTGCGTCCCAGCGCAACCAGCGGCTCGGCCAGCCGATCACGGCGCTGCTGCCACCACCGCGGCGTGGGCTGATCGTGCAGCACGTATCCCACGATCAGCATCGCCAGCCCGATCGTCGCGCTCAGCAAGGCAAAACTCGGCGACCACACCCTCTTGAACGGCTCGACGAACTGGGCAGCCACGGCGCCGAGCGCCGCCACGAAGAGCAGCCACGCCACGAGACGGGTCAGCGTGACCGAGGTTTGCTGGGTGCGCCCCGCCAGCAGGATCTTGCCCGCCGTGACCCCCACCATCAGCGTGATCAACGCCCCGACTATGGCCGGCAGGCCCTCCGGGTCGTGTCCCAGTGCGCCTTGGCGATACAACTGAGCGGGCGGGAAGAGGCTGAGATCCACGGTCGCGGACAGGTTGCACGAACGGGTCGGTATGCCGGTCGGGCAACTGACATTGAACGCATACGTCACCGCCGTCCAGATCAGCGCGAGGGCGGTGGTGGCCAGGGCCCACGCCCGGACGTCTCGCAACACTGACGTCAGCAGCACGACGGCCAGCACCAGGACGGCATACACCTGGAGCGGGCCGAACAGTCGCAACTCCAGCGGATTCGTCGTCCCGCTGACGATGGCCGTGTAGATCAGGCCGACGACAAACAACACCACGACCCGCCGCACGGTGACCCGAGCGTTGACTCGGCGGGAGTAGGCGAACGCGAGTCCGCAGCCGGAGAGCGAGACGAACGTGGGAAAGACCAGGTCAAACAACGTGACGCCGAGCCAACTGGCATGGCGCAGTTGGTCGGTGGCCGGATAGAGGTAGGCGATCACTACCAGGTTGGCCAACACCATCCAGCCGCGCGCCCAGTCCAGCGAGGTCAACCGGGGGCGCTTCGCTACGGGCGCTGGCCCACCCGCGCCGCTCGCGTGAGCAGTGTCGGGCTGCGTCATCGCTCTCCCCCCGGAATCACCAGGAACGACTGCTCACGCGCAAACAACACATCGCCGCCGCTTCGCTCACCGGGGGCCCAAGAGTCACCGGGAAAGGCGAGCCACCCGTAGAACTCCTGCTGCAGTCCCTCCCCTTGCCGGTCGCCCTCACCCCCGTCACCGTTCGGGCCCAGACCCATGATGGCTTCATACACCGAGGGTTCCACCTCGCCGGTGACGACCTCGGCTCGGGAGTCGCCGACCAATGCCGACAAACCTTCTGCGCCCGACGGCGCGCTGATCCAGGACCCGGCCTGCGTCTGGGGGGCGAGCGAAGCCATCGCCAGCGACGTAGCGCGGTGGTCAGGATGTTCATACTCGAACGCCTCGGTCGTGCCGGGGCAATCGGTGGCAGCCGAGCAATCACCCGAGGCTGCGGTCCGTGCGCCATCGGAGTCCGAGTCGTTCCAATAGCTCGCGGCAAGGATGCGGCGCACGGGCAGGTCGGGCAGCGTTGAGCCGCGTTGGTCGAGCAAGGCTTGGACGGCCTCCTTGGCGCCGTCCTGTGTCACACCGCCGTCGCCCAGCGACAACGCCACGTATGCCGCGTTCTCACCCACCCACACGTCTGCGGCCCTACCCCAGGCTTGGTTAGTCAGGGTCACGTGCTCGACATCGGCGCTGCGCCCCAGGGCGATTTCCGAGGTGTCTCGCGCGGCCGCGTCCAGGAAGGAACGCCACGACTGCAAGCGCGCTTGAGCGCACTCGGCTGACCCGCTCGCAGCGGGCAAACCATCGGGGAGCACTTCGCCGACTTCGACGTCGGCCGTGTCCTCGGCGCGCTGACAACGGGAGGTCGCCTCTCCGCGAGTCAGCGTCACCACCACCGTGTAGGTGCTGGGGTCATCCTCGATGGCCGACCACACCAAAAACTCGTCGTCCGGGTGTGGGGAGACGATCACCTGCATGCCCGTTGGCTCGCGGCCGGGTGCCGACAGCAGCGCCCCAATGACGGTCGTCGCCGCCAACACCGAGGTCAACAACGCCAGGGCGGTCCGCACGGAGTTCTGCGGCATGGCCATGACCACCGAGCCTAACCACTAGCGATGACGCCGTCTTCGGCTAGGTCACGGCGGCTTGGTCATTGGCGCTTGGGCAGTGGTGCTACAGATTAGGCTAGCGAGCATGCGAGCAGCCTCTTTGACAACGGACGCCAACGGCCTTCTCTTCAGCAGCGAAGCGCTGTCGATCAGGCAGTGCAGCGTCTCTTCGATGGACAACAACGTCTACGTGCTGACCTGTCGGCATACGGGCGAGCAGTTGCTGGTCGATGCCGCCGATGACCTCGCGACGATTGAAGCCCTGATCGCCAACGGCGCTGGCGAAGCCACCGCCGCTTCGGTGACGTCGATTGCGACCACTCATCGTCATTGGGATCATCACCGAGCCCTGGCTGGAGCGGTCGAGAGCACAGGGGCCACCACATACGCCGGAGCACCCGACGCTGATCACCTGCCCGTCGACACCGACGTCCCGCTCGAGCACGGAGACGTCATCACCGTCGGTGACCTGCAGATCACCGTGGTGGCGCTGCGCGGACACACACCCGGATCGATCGCGCTGTCCGTGCCAGGTCATGACGGGTGCGGGGACGTGGAACCCACGACAGTGCTATTGACCGGCGACAGCCTCTTTCCCGGAGGCCCCGGGAAGACCGACTCCCCCGCCGACTTCGTATCGCTGATGGATGACCTGGAGTCTCGGGTCTTCGCCGTGTATGCCGACTCGACCGTGGTGCTGCCCGGTCACGGCGATGGCACCACCCTGGGCGCAGAGCGACCACATCTGCAGGGTTGGCACCAACGCGGATGGTGAAGGGACCGGCGGTCCCGCCGATCGCGCTGGTTTTGGCTGCTGTCGTCTCCGTCCAGTTCGGCGGAGCGCTCGCTGTGCTGCTCCTGCCGTTGATCGGAGTCATCGGATCTGTGGCCCTGCGGCTCGCCCTAGCCGCAGCCATCGTCGCCATCACAGTCCGGCCCGCCTTGAGCGGCCGCAGCCGGGCCGATTGGCTGACTGTGTGTACTTTTGCGGTCGCCCTGACGACGATGAATCTGGCGTTCTACGGTTCGCTGGCGCGCTTGCCCATCGGGGTTGCGGTGACCATCGAGTTCCTTGGGCCGTTGACCCTGGCGGCCGTTCTGTCCAAGCGGCTCGCGGACGGCATCGCAGTGGTCGCAGCCCTCGGTGGAGTTGTCCTGATTGCCGAGCTGTTCACCACGTCATGGGCCGAGATCGACCTCATCGGTGTGGGCTTGGCTCTCTTGGCAGGCGCGTGCTGGGCGGCATACATCGTCACGAGCGCGAAGACCGGAGCACGCTTCTCGGGATTGGACGGCATCGCGATTTGTATGGTGATCGGCACGGTCCTGATGATTCCCGTCATCGCGCTCGTCGTCAGCGCTGGACTCGGCCCTGGTGCTGCAGGCGGTTTGGGTACGCTGGGCGTGGCGATCTTCACCCCGAAGGTCCTGGGGCTCGGGCTGGCTGTCGCATTGCTGTCCTCGGCGGTGCCGTACTCGCTGGAGTTGCTCGCCCTACGACACCTCAGCGCAGGGGTCTTCGGAGTCCTCCTCAGCCTCGAGCCCGCCGTAGCGGCTCTGGCCGGTCTCCTTCTCTTGGGGCAACGACTCGAGCCGGCGCAACTCGCGGGGATGGCCCTCGTGGTCTCAGCCAGCATCGTGGTGCTGGGGCGCCCACGCTCACCCCGGCCAGCACCTGCTTCGGGGTAGCCATCGCGCGAGCCGGCACAGAGCCGGCACAGATCCGTCGAGGCCGCTAGCCGGCCGACTTCGCGTCGTCAACATCCCTCGCGCGGACATCGCTCGCTGGGGCATCGGCGTGCTGATCGTGGTGATGCTGCCGAATGGAGAGCTGGGTGAGGTCCATGCCGGAGGACTCGACGCCCCTGGCGGCGTCCCGTCCGCTCTTGATCAGGCTCGCTATCGCGGTCACCCCGAGGATGGCGACGATCATCACGAGGGAGAGCCAGATAGGGACCTCGGGAACGGCCTCGATGTGCTCGCCCCCGTTGAGGAACGGAAGCATGTTTTCGTGCAGTGCGTGCATGATCAGCTTCACGCCGATCACTGCCAGGAGAATCGCCAAGCCGATGCCGAGGTAAACCAGCCGCTTGAGCAGATCGCCGATCAGGAAGTACAACTGCCGCAAGCCCATCAGCGCGAAGATGTTGGCCATCAGGACCAGATAGGGCTCGCGAGTGAGCCCGAAGATCGCCGGGATCGAGTCGAGGGCAAACAGAAGGTCGGTGGTGCCGAGCGCGATGATCACGATGAACATCGGGGTGAGGACCTTCTTGCCGTTCTCCACCGTGCGCAGCCGCGTCCCCGCATCCCATGATTTCGTGGCCGGGAAGCGTTTCTCCACCCACCGCAGCAGCGCGTTCTCTTCGAACTTGTCGTCTTCGTGCTGGTGGTTCATGTTTTCTCGCGCCAGTCTGATCGCGGTGTAGATCAAGAAGGTGCCGAAGATGTAGAAAACCCAGGACCACTGGTTGATGGCGGCCGCCCCCACGGCGATGAAGATCCCCCGCAACACCAGCGCGATGATGATGCCGATCATCAAGGCCCGTTGTTGTAGCTCCCGCGGCACGCCGAATTTAGCCATAACGATGATGAAGACGAACAAGTTGTCGATGCTCAACGAGTATTCCGTCACCCACCCGGCGTAGAACTCGCCAGCGAACTGGGCACCGGCGAAGATCCACACGCCGAGTCCGAACAGGACTGCGAGGCTGATGTACACCGTGAGCGCCGTGCCCGTCTCGCGCTTGCTGGGCTCGTGCGGACGACGTCCTAATACCAGGATGTCAAAGACCAAGATGACGCAGACCACGGTCAAACTAGCGATCCACAACCATTGCGGGACGTTCATCAAGGCCTTCCGGGGAGTTCGTCGAGCGATAAGTCCGGCAGAGAGCTCCGGGACTCAGTGGTGAGCACCGGCGTGTCGGGTGCCCCGGTCAGTATGAGGGGTGACTGCCCTACATGCGTGCTGGATAGCGTCTATCCGGTCGCTTCCCTCATCTGCCGCAGTTCCTTCTTCAGGTCCGAGACCTCGTCGCGCAGCCGTGCCGCCAACTCGAAGCGCAGGTCGGTCGCCGCCTGGTGCATTTGCGTGGTCAGTTCCTGAATGAGGTTGGACAACTCTGCTTCTGGCAACTCCTCGCCACGGCGAGCCGCCCCGGCCACGGCGGCGTCTGCTGCAACAGTGCCTTGCCCCGGGCCGCTACGTCGGCCCCGAGACTGAGTGCGCCCACTGCCCATCAGCGCTTGCGTGTCAGCGTCCTCGCGCTCCAACAGGTCGGTGATGTCGGCAATCCTCTTGCGCAGCGGAGTGGGGTCCAAACCGTGCTTGGTGTTGTAGGCGACCTGCTTTTCCCGACGCCGGTTGGTCTCGTCGATGGCCCTCTGCATCGAAGGGGTGACCTTGTCGCCATACATGTGCACTTGCCCCGAGACGTTGCGAGCGGCTCGTCCGATGGTCTGGATCAGCGAGCGCGCCGAGCGCAAGAAACCCTCTTTGTCTGCGTCCAGGATGCTGACCAGCGACACCTCCGGAAGGTCAAGCCCCTCGCGGAGCAGGTTGATCCCGACCAGCACGTCGTATTCACCCATCCGCAACTCACGGAGCAACTCCACCCGGCGCAAGGTGTCGACTTCCGAGTGCAGATAGCGCACACGGACTCCCTTATCGAGCAAGTAGTCGGTCAGGTCCTCGGCCATCTTCTTCGTCAACGTTGTGACCAAGACACGCTCGTTGACCTCCGTCCGCAACGCGATCTCGTGCAGAAGGTCGTCGATCTGCCCCTTGGTCGGCTTCAGCACGATCTCCGGGTCGATCAGACCCGTCGGTCGGATAATCTGCTCGACCACCGTGCCCGACTTGGCGACCTCATAGTCCCCGGGGGTTGCTGAGAGATAGACCGTTTGGCCCATCCGCTCCAGGAACTCCTCCCACTTCAGCGGCCGGTTGTCCATCGCGCTCGGCAGCCGGAAGCCGTGCTCCACCAACGTCCGCTTGCGTGACATATCGCCCTCATACATGGCACCGATCTGCGGGACCGTCACGTGCGACTCGTCGATGACGAGCATGAAGTCCTCGGGGAAGTAGTCGATCAAGCAGTTCGGGGCCGACCCCTGTCCGCGCCCATCGATGTGGCGCGAATAGTTCTCGATGCCAGAGCATGAGCCGACTTGGCGCATCATCTCGATGTCGTAGGTCGTCCGCATTCTCAAGCGCTGGGCCTCCAACAACTTGCCCTCGCGCTCGAACTGCTTCAGCTGCTCACCGAGCTCGGCCTCGATGCTGCCTATGGCGCGCTCCATCCGCTCCGGCCCGGCCACGTAGTGCGAGGCGGGGAAGACATACATCTCGGTCTCCTCCCGGACCACCTCACCGGTCAGCGGGTGCAGCGTGTAGATCCGCTCGATTTCGTCACCGAACAACTCGACCCGCACGGCGAGCTCTTCGTATTGCGGGATGATCTCCACGGTGTCGCCGCGCACCCGGAAGGTGCCACGCGTGAACGCCATGTCGTTGCGGGTGTATTGCATCTGGACGAAACGCAAGAGCAGTTCGTCGCGGTTGATCACCTCCCCCACCCGCAGCCGGACCATCCGGTCGACATACTCCTGCGGAGTGCCCAGACCATAGATGCACGACACGGACGCAACCACCACCACGTCACGCCGGGTGAGCAGCGAGTTCGTGGCCGAATGCCGGAGCCGCTCGACCTCATCGTTGACCGATGAGTCCTTCTCGATGTAGGTGTCCGACTGCGGCACGTAGGCCTCAGGCTGGTAGTAGTCGTAGTACGACACGAAGTATTCGACGGCGTTGTGCGGCAGTAACTCCCGGAACTCATTGGCCAGTTGGGCCGCCAGCGTTTTGTTCGGTGCCATCACCAAGGTCGGACGCTGCACCTGCTCGATCAGCCACGCGGTCGTCGCCGACTTGCCAGTGCCGGTGGCACCCATCAAGACCACGTCCTGATCACCGTTGTTAATCCGCGAGGTGAGCTCAGCGATGGCCTTGGGCTGGTCTCCGCTGGGCGAGAATTCGGCCTCGACCCGAATGGGGGCAACGGTGCGCTGCAGATCGGTGATGGGACGCATACGGCAACGGTAGTGCCCGGCACCGACAGACCTGCCACCCGGCTCAAGTCGACGTATCGCCTCATCCATGACATCGTCGAAGGTCGTACCGAAGGGTGATGCAGCCCCTCTGGCCTCCCGTCCGTGCGGTCGCAGGCGAATGTGAAGCACGCAGGATCGAAACCGGAGATCGACTACGAGGAGAAGTGTGAGCAACTCAGTTATCGAAGACAAGCGGCCCGCGCAGGGCGAGGATGTCTCGCCGTCGCTGGCCCCGCGGGTCTTCTATCCCGCCGCCGCGATCGTCTTGCTCGTCGTCGGTCTGGCTGTCCTCATGCCCGAGCGCATGTCCAACTGGCTCGGCACGGCCAGTGACACCGTGGTGGGCGGTCTGGGTTGGTACTACGTGCTGATCACGTTCGGTTTTGTCGTCTTCTGCGGATGGTTGGCGTTCTCGCGCTACGGCGAGATAAAGCTCGGCAAGGACGACGACGAGCCAGAGTTCGGGATGATTTCGTGGTTCGCCATGCTGTTCAGCGCCGGGATGGGCATTGGCCTCATGTTCTGGGGCGTCGCCGAGCCGCTGAACCACTTCGACAATCCCCCTCCCGGCACCGAAGGGTCGGCCGGAGAGTTGGCGACAGCGGCCATGGGCCGGACCTTCCTGCACTGGGGTGTCCACGCCTGGGCCATATACGTCGTCGTCGGCTTGGCGGTGGCGTATGCCGTTCACCGCCGGGGGCTGCCAGTTTCGGTGCGGTGGGCACTGGAGCCCATCTTCGGCGACCGTGTCAAGGGGGCACTGGGAGACGTGATCGACGTGATCGCGATCGTCGGCACACTGTTCGGTGTCGCGACCTCTCTTGGATTCGGCGTGAGCCAAGTGGGAGCCGGGATCGAATTCATGGGCTGGGGCACCAACTCGTCGTGGCTGCAAGTGGGTCTTATTGCCGGAATCACCGTCATCGCCACCGCGTCCGTGGCCTCAGGACTGGGCACCGGGATCAAGTGGTTGTCGAACATCAACCTCGGACTGGCGGCCTTCTTACTCGTGTTCGTCATCATCGTCGGACCGACCCTGTTCATCTTCCGTGAGTCCGTGTCGGCAACGGGCTACTACCTTCAGAACTTCCTGAGTATGTCGTTCGACACGTTGCCCTACCAGGGAGATGACGGTGCAACCTGGCTCGGCAACTGGACCACCTATTACTGGGGTTGGTGGATGAGCTGGTCCCCCTTCGTGGGAATCTTTATCGCCCGCATCTCCCGGGGCCGAACGGTGCGTGAGTTCATCGGTGGTGTGCTGCTGGTCCCGACCCTACTCACCATGCTGTGGTTCGCAGCGCTCGGTGGCACGGCACTCTTCCGAGAGGTAATGGGCGAGGGCGGTCTCATCGATCCCGAGAACGGTGTGTCCACAGACACTGCGCTCTTCCAGATGCTGGAGTTCCTGCCCGGAGGGGCGGTCCTGGGTGGTCTGGCGCTGCTGATGATCGTGGTCTTCTTCGTGACGAGTTCGGACTCCGGCTCCTTCGTGGTCGACATGATCGCCACCGGTGGTAGCCCTAATCCGCCGCTATGGAGCCGCATCTTCTGGGCGGTCCTGGAAGGAGCTATCGCTGCCGCCTTGATCATCGCCGGAACTGCGGGAGACGATCCCCAAGGTGGGCTGGCTGCACTGCAGACCATGGCCATCCTCGTGGCTGCTCCGTTCACGGTGGTGATGGTCTTGTCCTGCTTTGCGCTGGTGAAATCCTTACGCGCGGAACATATCGAGAAGTTGCGACTAGAGCGAGAGGTCCTGCGTCGCGAGATCGCCCTGGAAACGGCGGAAGCCATGCAGCGCGGCGAATATGAAATGGCTGGCTCAGATTCCGAGGCACCGCGCCGGAAGCGGTTCGGCCGCAAGAGCGAGAGCTAGCCTCATGCAGCACAACGATGCCCCCGAGACGCGTCAGGTATGACGTATCTCGGGGGCATCGTGGTGCTGCCGCGGGGGGTGTGCGCCGGGCCTCTCTACTCGGTCGTCGACGTGGGCTCCTGCGACTTCTTCGGGCGTTGCAGGCGTTCCTCGTCTTCGTCCGAGATAGCCGTAGGGGCGTTGCCCTCCGAGAAGATCGGACCCTCAGCGTCATCGGTGCGACCAACGATGTTGAAGATGATGTTCAGCAAGACCGCAGTGATGGCTGCGGCGGTGATGCCCGAGTCGAAGATCACGATGAACCACTCCGGGAACTCTTCGTAGAACTCAGGCACCGAGATCGGGATGATGCCCATACCCAGCGACAGCGCGACGATCACCAAGTTGGCATTCCCGTCGTAGTCGACGTGGGCCAAGGTACGGATCCCGCTGGCCGCGACCGTGCCGAATAGCGCCAAGCCGGCACCACCCAAGACGGGCAGCGGCACCAGGGCGATGAACGCTCCCAGAATCGGAAACAGACCGAGCAGCACCAGGATCACACCGCCGGTGGCCACGACGAAGCGGCTCTTGATGCCAGTGATCGCCACCAGTCCGACGTTTTGCGCGAAGGCGCTGACGGAGAAGCCGTTGAAGAAGCCAGCGAAGGTGGTGGCCAGCATGTCGGCCCGCAGTCCGTTGGTGACGGTTTGACGGTCGGCAGGCTTGTCGATGACTTGGCCCACCGCCAAGATGTCGGCCGTCGTCTCGGTCATAATGACCAGCATCACGATGAACATCGAGAGGATCGCACCAGCCGCGAACGTCGGGGTGCCGAAGTGGAAGGGCGTCGTCACCTGGAAGACGTTGGCGTCCGAGATTCGGCTGAAGTCAGTCAGGCCGAACGGAATGGCCACGATGGTGCCCAAAATCAGACCCAACAGGATGGCCACCCGGCTGAAGAATCCAGGCAGGAATCGGTAGATCAGCACGATGATCAGCACCGTGGCGGCGGCCAGGCCGATGTTCTTCGGTGCTCCGAACTCCTCGCTCCCAGCGCCGCCTGCTCCCCAACGGATGGCGACGGGGAGCAACGAGATCCCGATGACCGTGATGACGGTGCCGGTGACTACCTCGGGGAAGAAGCGCAGCAGGGACGTGAAGACCGGGGCGATCAGGAACGCGAGCGCCCCCGCGACGATCACCGCTCCGAAGACGGCGACCAGACCTGCCCGACCTCCCTCGGCGGTGCCGACAGCCAGAATCGTGGAGACGGCCGCGAAGGACGTTCCCTGCACGAGCGGCTGGCGGGCCCCGATCTTCCAGACACCGACGGTCTGCAAGATCGTCGCGAGACCGGAGATGAACAGGCCGGCCGAGACAAGGTAGGTGATGTCGCGCCCATCCAGCCCCAAGGCGTTGCCAACGAT